>CAJTVF010000154.1 GCA_910579435.1 uncultured Oscillibacter sp. | reverse complement strand
GCGGAGAGCGTCAACGGCCTGGATGATATCCTGGACATCGCCTCCAACTTGAGCCGGTATGAGTTCATCGAGGGCGTCACCTCAGACAAGGAGCTGGGCGGCTGGCTGGTGGAGCATGGGCAGGCAGGGGTGGACTTTCCCAAGGAGGTCTGGCCCTACCTGGACTACGCAGGGATCGGCGCGGCCTATTACGCCGGCCACGGCGGGGCATACACGCCCAACGGCTATGTGAAGCGCCGGGAAGTGGTCCAGACGCAGAAAGAGACAGACCGGCCCGCTTTCGCCCTCGCCCTGGCTTCCCCCGCTGGCATCGTCCGCCTTGATCTCCCCGCCCAGGATGATGCGTTGGAGCAGGCAAAAAGGGCGCTGGGGTGTGACCTGGGCAACGCGGCCATCAGGGATGTGGAGATCGGTTACCCCTGGGCGCACCTGCTGCCCAGGGATGCCATCACCCTGGAGGACGCCAGCGTCCTGGCTGAGTGCGTCCGAGGGATGACGAGGGAAGAACTGAGGGTGTTTGGTGCGGTGCTGGAGGTGGAGGAACCCTGTTCCTTCCATGAGGCTGGCACCATCGCCATGGACATCTATGACTACGAGCTGGTGGACAGCAGCGAGAGGGGATACGCCATCACCGCCCTGCGGTACGCCGGCGCGGGGGATGAGATCCTGGAGATATTGGAAGGCTTCACCGATTTTGACGCCCTGGGCCGGTCTGAAATGGAGGCGGATGGCGTGAGGGAAACCAGCTTTGGTTCCGTCAAACGCCTCAGCGCCCCCTGGCCCCAGCAGGAGCCGGAACTGGGCCAGACAATGTGCTGAGCCTACATATTGAAATGGAAAGGAAACAGAATGATGAACGACAAATTTTTTCCCGAATTGGCCCGCCGCCTGAAGCGGGAGGGCATTGCCACCGGCCCGGTGGAAAAGGGCTGCCTCCCCGTGCTGGCGGACGGGCGGGCGGCTGTGCTGGTCATGCCGCGGGGCGGTGTTGTCTTCAACGCCGATG
>CAJTVF010000153.1 GCA_910579435.1 uncultured Oscillibacter sp. | reverse complement strand
TTCGGCGCTGGCGATCACCGCTTGAGCAAAGTCCTCGATTCTCAGGGACTCCTTTGCCTGTCCCAGCTGCTTCTCGGAGGCGGGGAGGACAAGGGGATAACTCTGTTCTGAGGCTGTGAGTGTCAAAAGCATGGCTTTTGGCGTCTCCTCCTGCACTGGCGCTTCCTCACGGCGTTTGACAAGGCCATGGGGCGTGTATATCCCTCCAAGGGCATCCCGCTGCTCCGCGCCGATCTTGCTGTAATCCAGGTAAGGCCGGGCCTCATCGGGGAAGGAGAATTTTCCGGTCATGAACGCCGTGTCCACCAGAAAGCGGCCCAGATCCTCGTCTGTCTTGATTTTGGGGAATATCTCATAACGGTCCAGGCTGGTTGCGACATGAACCGCAAAGTCCAGATCGCCGGTACATTCCAGTTCCAGCGCCCCGGAAAAGAGGTGTTGTTCCTCCTGGGTCATACCGTTGATTCTGGCGTCCAGGGTGTTCAGCTTCTCAAGGTCAGCCCCGCTCTCCAGATCGGCGTGCTGGACATACGGATAGAGGTTGGGGATGGGGCTGTTCACACCGCTGATGCTGATTTCCGCAGGCTCATCCTCAAAGCCTGCGATCAGGCTAAAGATCGTGCTTGCCGCCTCATCACGGGTAGTGGGGATATCGAGCGCAATACCGTAACTCCGGCACTCCAGGTAAAGAATCATTGCGCCACCCCTCCCATCTGGAGTCCCTGTTCCCGCTGATGCTTCTCTGCGGGGTCCTCCATCATCAGCTCCTCCAGCGGCATTGTGCCCTGGTACACCACATAGCCGCATTCGTTGAACTGCCCGCCTTCCTGCCGGAGCTGCTGTTCACCGTAGCGGCGGTAGTCGTAGAAGCCCTCCAGGTTTTCGTCGTAGTCGAAATGACCGGACTCCCGGATCATGTGCCTGCCGTATTCCTCCGGGGTTTGGAGGCCGGGGACAAAGTCAAACAGGTCCAGGTTTTCCGCCAGCTGGCGGACGGCCATCATGTCTCCAGCCTCCGCAAACAGCACTACCGC
>CAJTVF010000152.1 GCA_910579435.1 uncultured Oscillibacter sp. | reverse complement strand
CGAAAAACTGGTATTTGCCTTTCGTCCAGCGCATCGCCGTTTCAAAGCCCAGCTTATTTGCCTCCTCCGCCGTCACCTCGCCGGGCGGGAACGCCTGCCGTATCTGGAAGAACAGCGCCCCGCGCTCCACGGGCCGGGCGGTGGCCGCCTGGTATTCGCTTTTCACCAGCAGAAACTCGGCGGCGGCTGTGGCCGGGTCGCAAAGGTGGGAGGACACGGCCCCCAGCTTTTGGGGGTTGAGCCCGTAGGCAAACCGCTCCTCCATCGTCTGGACGGCGCTCAGTCCCGCCGCCTGCTTGTAGGGCCGGATGTAGGTCGTGGCCGTGGTAGCACCTCCTCTCGTTGGGACTTTGGGACAAAATGTCCCGAAGTACGAAAAAAGCCGGGGAGCGGCACAGCACCGCTCCCCAGCAAGTCACAGCTCCACCAGCGCGGCAAGCTGTTTCAGCAAATCAGACAGAGGGCCCCACAAAGCGGAGTAGTCCCGTTGCAGGGCCGATATTTCCTCGGGGTAAATCCCCCCGTAGGTGTTGGCATGGATAGCCACTTGATTAAGGTTGTTTGAGCACCGCCGCTGGAGGGACACCAGCTCCCGGACGGGGGCAAGGTCAATCTGGAGCACATAGCCGCAGAGAGCCATCCTCCGCATATACGCGCCCATGTTGCGGATGCCCGCCTGGGCCATGCGTTCCCGGATAAGCGCCTGCTCTTCCTCGGACACCATCACATGAAGATGGACGGGGCGGCGGCGCTTTTTTCCGGCCATGCCTACCTATCGCCCCGGTCGGGCGCGTTCCGTTTGGGTGCGGCGGGGGCCTGCCGTTCCCCGGCCAGTTTCCCGGCCTCCCGCAGTTGGGCGGCAATCGGGGCCTTTTCCTGCCGGGCCCGTTTGCGGCCAGCGGCCTCCTGCTGGAGCTCCACCCCACGGGCACACTCGGCCAGCCGCTCCGGGGAAACAAATTCTTTCACCACATAGCACCCAAAATCCGGGTAAAACCATGTCAGCCGCTTTCCATCAGGGACGCGGCCCTCGTCCTC
>CAJTVF010000151.1 GCA_910579435.1 uncultured Oscillibacter sp. | reverse complement strand
GTAACAAGGTAGCCGTATCGGAAGGTGCGGCTGGATCACCTCCTTTCTAAGGAAGCGGGAGAAGTAGGGGCCGCGTTGCTGTTCAGCCGTCAAGGCGGCGAGAGAAAAAGGAATATCCGGTGGTAACGCGTCCGGGGGAGACACCCGTTCCCGTCCCGAACACGAAGGTTAAGACCCGGACGGCCGATGATACTGGGCGGTGCCCGGGAAAGCAGGCGGCCGCCGGATATGAGAAGGGCTTATAGCTCAGCCGGTTAGAGCGCACGCCTGATAAGCGTGAGGTCGGTGGTTCGAGTCCACTTAAGCCCATCGGCGCATGCCGCACTTGGCCAGGGGGCTTAGCTCAGCTGGGAGAGCACCTGCCTTGCAAGCAGGGGGTCGAGAGTTCGAATCTCTTAGTCTCCACTGCGGGGGAACCCGCAAAGCCGTACCTTGAAAACCGAATACCGAGACACAGACATCCGAGATCCGGGAAGGCGGGAGGACCGCCGGAACGGAACGGAAAAGATAACGAGAACCAAAGAAGAAATGAAAGAAAGGCCGCGGGCCCCCACGCTAGGGGGCGGCGGCCGGGGTCAAGCTGGAAAGGGCGCGGGGCGGATGCCTTGGCACTGGGAGCCGACGAAAGACGCGACAAGCTGCGAAAAGCTGCGGGGAGGGGCAAATGCCCGGCGATCCGCAGGTGTCTGAATGGGGGAACCCACATGAGAGGACCTCATGTATCCGCGCGTGAACACATAGCGCGCGGAGGGGAACCCGGCGAACTGAAACATCTAAGTAGCCGGAGGAGGAGAAAACAAAAGTGATTCCCGGAGTAGCGGCGAGCGAAACGGGAGGAGCCCAAACCGGGGCGCGGCGCGCCCCGGGGTTCGGACCGCGGGAGCGGCCTTCGAGCGCAGCGGAACGGTCCTGGAAAGACCGGCCAGAGAGGGTGAGAGCCCCGTAGGCGAAGCGCGGGAAGGCCGCGGCGGGATCCAGAGTACTGCGAGACACGTGAAACCTTGCAGGAAGGCGCGGGGACCACCCCGCAAGGCTAAATACTACCCAGTGACCGATAGAGCACAGTAC
>CAJTVF010000150.1 GCA_910579435.1 uncultured Oscillibacter sp. | reverse complement strand
AGCCCCGTCTGCTGGCGTCCCTGCTGTGCGCCGTCCTGATGGTGGGGGTACTCACCGTTCCGGCCTATGCAGGGGGAGGTGACGAGTCCGAGGACGGCGTGGGCGAGTACATCCCCTGGGAGGGGCTGGAACCCGCCGAGCCGCTCCCCACGGAGCCGAACCCGTTCACCCCGGACGGGACGGGTACGGTGGTGGACAACGCCACCGACCAAGACGGCAAGGAATTTTTCACCATTACCACGGCGGAGGAGGCGGTGTTTTATCTGGTGATTGACCGCCAGCGGGAGACGGAAAATGTGTACTTTCTGAACGCCGTGACCGTGGCCGACCTGATGGCCCTGGCGGAGTCCTCTGGCGAACCCGCCGCCCCGGAACCTCCGCCGGAGCCGGAACCGGAACCCACCACCACCCCGGAGCCGGAGCCTGTGCCGGAGAAAAAGGGCGGGGCCGGGCCGCTCCTGCTGGCCCTGGCCGTGGTGGTCATCGGCGGCGGAGCCGGGTGGTACTTCAAGATTTACCGCCCCAAGCTCCAGAAAGCGGCGGAGCCGGAGGAGGACTACGGCGGCGATCCCTATGACGGCCCGGAGGACTATGACGGCGAGGCCCCCTGGGACGAGGAGCCGGAGGAATGAGCCGGGAACTGACCCGCGAGGAAAAGGCGGCCATCCGCGCCCTGGTGGTGAAGTGGTGCGCCAACTATGACCGGGAGTACGGATGCTTGCCTTTGGATTGCGAGTGCTATATGCTGGGGAAGTGCTGGACGGGAGCTTACTGCCGCTACTTCCGCGAGGCCGTCCTGCCGCTGAACCCGGCGCTGGAGGCCGCCCTGTCCGCCCAGGGGCCGGCCCCGGAAACCCGGCCCTGCCCCGTCTGCGGGCGGCCCGCTCTCCTGGACGGGCGGCGGCGCTACTGCTCCGAGGCTTGCGCCCGCGCCGCGCTCCGGGAACAGAAGCGGGAGTATATGCGGAAACGGCGGGGCTGGTGAGTGGAAAATTAGGCCCCCGGAAACCCGCCTGTATCAAGGCTTTGCCGGGGCCGTTCAGGGGCGGGGCGTATCATTTCACGTCCTGCCCC
>CAJTVF010000149.1 GCA_910579435.1 uncultured Oscillibacter sp. | reverse complement strand
TTCGCCCACGGCGCACAGCAGCCGGACGGCAATCATGTAGAGGATGTTCCGCTCCCCGGTGGGCAGGGCGGCAAGGTCAGCACCGGCGATCTCCGCCGTGGGAATGACGGCGTGGTGGTCGGTCACTTTGCTGCTGTCTACCACTTGGGCAGCGTGTACCGGGAGGGGCTGGCCCACCATGAAGGACAGCGCACCGGCCACGGTGGAGCAGAGAGCGGGCAGGCCCTCCGCCATATCCTCGGTCAGATAGCGGCTGTCCGTCCGGGGGTAGGTTGCCAGCCGCTTTTCGTAGAGGGATTGGAGGCAGTCAAGGGCCTGCTGGGCGGTGTAGTCAAAAAGGCGGTTGGCCTCCCGCTGAAGGGTGGTCAGGTCGTAGAGCTTCGGTGGCCGCTCAGTCTTGTCCTTCCTGGTGACGGACTGGACCACGGCGGTCTTGCCCAGGCAGGCGGAGCGCAGCTTTTCCGCGTCCGTCTTGGAATTGAATTTGCCGCTGGAGGCCCGGATGCCCTGTGCGTCCAGCTCCACGGTGTAGAACTTCTCCTTTTTGAAATGCTCAATCGCCGCCTCCCGTTCCGCCAGCAGCGTGAGTGTGGGGGTCAGCACCCGGCCCACGTTCAGCGTCTTGCCTTTGTATAACGTAGTAAACAGCCGGGTGCCGTTGATGCCAATGAGCCAGTCCGCCTTGGCGCGGCAGAGAGCAGCGGCGTAGAGGTTATCGTACTTCCGGCCGTCTGCCAGATTGTCAAAGCCCTTGCGGATGGCGGATTCCTCCATAGAAGAAATCCACAGCCGTTTGACAGGTTTTGTGCATTGGCAGAGGTTATAGGTCAGCCGGAAAATCAGCTCACCCTCCCGCCCCGCGTCCGTGGCGCAGACCACAGTGTCCACATCATCCCGGCACATAAGCTGGCGCAGGATGTTGAACTGCTTCCTGGTATCCGGCAGCACTTGGAACTGCCACGGCTGGGGGATGATGGGGAGATCGTCATAGGCCCACTTGGAGTAGCGGGGGTCGTAGGCGTCAGCTGGGGCCAACTCTACCAGGTGCCCCACGCACCAGCTCACCAGCCAGCCGCCGCCCT
>CAJTVF010000148.1 GCA_910579435.1 uncultured Oscillibacter sp. | reverse complement strand
ATACCACAATTATCCCACATCCGCAACAGATTATTTACCGGGACCGGGCGCGGTCCGGGTCCGAGATGGGCGGTATAACCTCCACACCCCGGTAGCAGGGCAGGACGCAGCTCTCGCCGTAGCGTTTACAGCCGTGACAGGGGTGGTCCTTGGGCGGCGCTGGCTTGGCCCGCTGCTCCTGCCGGGACGGAGGGGCCTGCATCATCAGGCGTTCCAGGGGATTGGATGTAAAATATCTCATTCGTCCTCCTCATCCTCTGCGCCGCCGTCCTCATACTCGTCCTCATCGCCGTAATCGTAGTCCTCCAGGTCGGCGCTGCCCTTGGTATCGGGCTTTTTCTTCTTGAATTTCAAGATGTAGACCGCGCCGCCGCCAGCCAGGGCCACCGCCAGCACCACAGCCAGCATCCCATTGACGCCGCCCTTTTTCTCCGGCTCCGGGTCAGGCTCGGTGTCAGTTTCTGCCGGGTCCTCCTTCTTTTCCGGCTCCGGTTCTTTGCCTGCGCACTCGGTCATGTTGACAGAGCAGACCGGGCAGGCGGTATTGACCGCCCCGGCGTGGCATTTGTCGGTGCAGATGCAGGCGGCGGGTTCGCCCTGCTCCACCAGCGCCGCCAGATCAGCTTCATCCACTTTGTTTAGAAAATACGTCTTGTACTGTTCCTCATCCTCGTTCACCGGGGCGTCATAGTCGATCAGAATGTAAAAAATATTCCCGTCCCGGCCCTCCACGGTGATAAACTGCTTATGAGTGTCTTTGCTGTAAAGCAGATCGCGGGTGAAAAACTCGCTGTCCACGGACAGCGGTTCCCCCTGCTGGGACTGTTGGCCGGTGGCAGGCTGGCCTGTCTGCTGATCCGTCTGCTGGGTGTCCTGGGGAGGCGTGGAATCCTGGCTCCAGTATTCCAGCACCTTGTCGCTGCCGTCCTCCGGCCCGCCGCCAGCAAAGGCGGTGACAGGGAGGACGGAGAAGCACAGCATCAGCGCCAGCACCATAGACAGGATGCGCCGCTTAGACGTTCTCATGGCTGCTGTCCCCCTCTCCCACCGGCGCACCGGGCTGGGCGTTGTGAATGAGCGCGGCA
>CAJTVF010000147.1 GCA_910579435.1 uncultured Oscillibacter sp. | reverse complement strand
GGCGGCTGCTCTGGTACAGGTTGACTTTGAATGCAGGCTTCTCTGGTCTTGATGGACAGCCGATCAGGCGTCCCCGGCCTATGGTCAGCAGGAGGAGCGGTACTGCCGCCAGAGGGGGCGCTGGTGACAGCGCTCCTCGTCTTGATCTTCAGCGGCTCCGATCTCACCCGTGGGGCCGATCCCTCATCAGCGGGGATTTCACGGGCAGTGCTTTCTCTCGTCCTAATCTGGGGCGCCCCCGATCCGGTCTGCGGCGCGGGCGAAACATCCGGGCGGGGATCATCATGTACAGCGGACTCCCTGGTTTTGATCTGCCCCTGCTTCATCCGCTCCCCAGGGGATGGCCCAGCGCCGGCGCCGCCCTCCCTGGTAGAAACAGCTTCCCGTGTTTTGATCCGGGGACGCTCCCGTGGGGATGGCTCACGGGGCGAATGCTGCTCCCCTGGGGCCGCCGGCGATGGCGGATCTGCCGGGATCTCCTGCGTAGGTGGGTCTACGGCAGTGCGCGGCTCCCCGTCCGTCTCCCGGCCCTTGGCGGACTTTTTCTTCTTCAGAAGAGCCTCCACCCCGCGCCGTGCCTGATAGGCACCACGGGCGGCGGTGTCCTCGATCCGGTCGCCGCCGTAGTCGCTGGCCTGCCCCCGCTGGGCGGTTTCCCGGAGTTGGCCCCGCAGGCGTTCCGTACCATCGTCCAGCCCACGGCGGACAAGTACCTTGGGCGCGGCCTTGACTTTTTCCTTCAATCTGCCCTTTACTGTGCGTTTTTCTTTGATTTTTGCGATACTCTCTCACCTCACTTTTGCGTTTTCCGTCATTTTATGGTACACTGTCCTCCAAAGGAGGGAGCGTCAATGGAACAGGTATACAGATGTGAATGGGCCGGCCCCGACCAGATATATATTGACTACCACGACAACGAATGGGGCCAGCCCCTCCACGATGACAATAAACTGTTTGAAATGCTGATCCTGGAGGGGATGCAGGCCGGACTGGCATGGATCACGGTGCTGAAAAAGCGGGAAGCCTTTTGCGCTGCTTTTGACAACTTCGATCCCCCAAAGGTCGCGCTGTATGATGACGCAAAGATCG
>CAJTVF010000146.1 GCA_910579435.1 uncultured Oscillibacter sp. | reverse complement strand
ATCCGCCTGACCAGTGACTCGAACAGCTCCTGGCTGGGTTCCCCCAGCCACTGGGGGCCGTCCTCCAGGCAGTCCAGCATGATCTCGGTGTCCTGGATCTGGGTGTCCTCGCTGGTGGAGTCCATGATGCGCCGGCGCAGCCGTCTCAGCGTCCTCAGCTTCTGTTCGATCTCACCCTGCTGGGATAAATAAAGAGCAGGATCAACGTACCCTTTCGACTTCAGTCGAACCAGTACGAGATTCTGCTCAGACAGACGGGCGATTTCTTTGTCGATGTCGCTGATTTTGCGGTTTGTGCGCAGTTCCCGCTCCCGCAGCTCCCGGAGCTGCTCCAGCACGGTGCGCAGAATCGTGCCGCCATCCGCTTTCAGCTTGTGGTAAAGCCGAAGCAGAGCCGCTGTGATCTCCACCTCCGGCACCTGGGGGACGGGGCAGCGGGACTTGGCGTCGTCATGGCGGTTGCACACCCAGTAGGTCTTGCCGTTGGTGACCTTCCTGCGGCAGACGGAGCCGCAGTCTCCACAGACAATCCGTTTGCTGTAGACCGACGTCTCCGGCTTGGAGGCGTTACCGGCGAACTGCGTCCGGCGAAGGGCCATCAGGTTCTGTACCCTCTGGAAGTCCTCCTTGGACACAATGGGCGGGTGGCAGTTCTCCACGAAGTACCGGGGCTTCTGTCCCCGGTTCGGCACCTGCCGGAAGGGGATGGTATCGGTGGCGAAGCTCTTTTGCCAGAGCATATCGCCGGTGTAGGAGACGTTGGTCAGGATGTACTGCACCGTGTTGGGATGCCATCCCTCCCGGCCATGGCCCCGGATAGCCCCCAGCTCATTCAGCTCATGGGCGATATCCGCCGTCCCCTGGCCCTTGAGGTAGGCGCTGTAGATGTAACGGACGATATCCGCCTCCTCGGGGATGATCTCCAGTTCCCGCCCTGCCAGCCGGTAGCCGTAGGGGGTAGACGGAGGGACGAAGATTCCCTTCTCCATCCGCATCCGAACGCTGACCCTCATGTTGTTGGAGTGGTTGGTGGACTCCATCTGGGAGAAAGCGCCGTAGATCTGGGCGATCTGCTCGGTGGTCATCTTCCCGG
>CAJTVF010000145.1 GCA_910579435.1 uncultured Oscillibacter sp. | reverse complement strand
TGATTGCACCTTGAAAACCGAATACTGATATATATGATGAGACCAGAACCTTCGATGGGCAGGGATGCCCATCAGTGCCTGGAAAGGCACAGCAATACATCCAAAAGAACTGCCGGAAGGCAGGCCGCCGGGAGGCGGGGCCGCCATGCATGCAGGTGCATGGGCAGGCCGGAAATCCAGAGAGGCCAGGCAGCGATGCCTGGGATGAACCCTCCGGTAGCGCCACGCTAGGCGCGAAAGGGGGACGGCACATGGAGTGCCACGGTTAAGCGAAGAAGGGCACAGGGCGGATGCCTTGGCGCCAGGAGCCGATGAAAGACGCGACAAGCTGCGAAAAGCTGCGGGGAGGAGCAAATGTCCAGCGATCCGCAGGTGTCTGAATGGGGAGACCCGGCGGGGGAAGACCCCGCCACCCCATGCCGAACACATAGGCATGGAGGAGGGAACCCGGCGAACTGAAACATCTAAGTAGCCGGAGGAAGAGAAAACAACAGTGATTCCGGGAGTAGCGGCGAGCGGAACCGGAAGAGCCCAAACCAGCGCGCGTGCGCGCTGGGGTTCGGACTGCACAAGCGACTGCGGAGGGCAGCGGAACGGCCCTGGGAAGGCCGGCCGGAGAGGGTGAGAGCCCCGTAGGCGAAGCCCGAGGCAGCGCGGCAGGATCCAGAGTACCATGGGGCACGTGGAACCCTGTGGGAAGGAGCGGGGACCACCCCGCAAGGCTAAATACTACCTGGCGACCGATAGAGCAGAGTACTGTGAAGGAAAGGTGAAAAGGACCCCGGGAGGGGAGTGAAAGAGAGCCTGAAACCCTGTGTCTACAAGCTGTGGGAGCGCCGTATGAGCGCAACCGCGTACTTTTTGTAGAACGGTCCGGCGAGCTGCGCGGGCAGGCGAGGCTAAGCGCCTAAGGCGCGGAGCCGAAGGGAAACCAAGTCTGAACAGGGCACAACCTCTCCTGACGGAGAGCTATAAGTCTGCCCGTGCAGGCCCGAAACCGGGTGATCTACCCATGCCCAGGCTGAAGCCGCCGTAAAAGGCGATGGAGGGCCGGACGCACATCCGTTGAAAAGGGTGGCGATGAGGTGTGGGTAGGGGAGAAATTCCAA
>CAJTVF010000144.1 GCA_910579435.1 uncultured Oscillibacter sp. | reverse complement strand
GGCTTCTCCCCCGTCTGCCCCGTCCTCTACATGCCGCTGTTCCTCAACGACAGCGTACCCGAAGAACACAAGGCCGGGATTGACATGCGCCGGGACCTGCTCCGGCGCTCCCATGTGCTTGTGGTCTGCGGCGGGGACGTGGACGAGGACGTGAAGAACGACATCGCGGTGGCCGGGCGGCTGGGGATCGCCGCCACCACCCTTGACGGAATCCTGGCCGTGAAAGGGCTGGGGAAGGATGGCGGCGGACATTAGGCTGGGGAGCCTCTTTGACGGGATAGGGGTATTCCCCCTTGCGGCCTCACGCTGCGGCATACGCCCGGTGTGGGCCAGCGAGATCGAGAAGGCCCCGGTCTCCATCACAAAGAGGCACTTCCCGGACATGCTGCACCTGGGGGACATCACGAAGCTGGACGGGGGGAAGGTCCCTCCCGTCCATGTGATAACCTTCGGCTCCCCCTGCCAGAACCTTTCCCTGATCGGGAACCGCAAGGGCCTTGGCGGGGAGAAGTCCAGCCTCTTCTACCAGGCCATGCGTATCATACAGGAAATGAGGGATGCGACAAGACATGTATATCCAGTTATCGCTGTTTGGGAAAACGTCATGGGAGCGTTTTCTACAAACGACCGGATGGATTTTAGAGCCGTCCTATCCGCCTTCACGGACACCGAGGTTCCAATGCCTCCTTCTGGAAGATGGGCGGGGGCCGGAATGGTGCGAGGGGGAACGCCTGACCTGTGCTGGCGGCTCATGGACGCCCAGTATTGGGCAGGAGCCAGGCGGCTGGCGAGAAGGCAGCGGATTTTCATCGTGGCGGATTTTGGAGGGAGGCGTGCCGGAGACATACTGTTTAAGCCCCGTCCACTGCTCCCGCTTCCTGAACCTTGCGAGCCGGGCGGGCTGCCCTCCCCCGGCGGAGATCGAACACCTTTTATTGAAGCAGGGGGGCGCGTACCCATCGTCCGGCCCTTCCAGTGCTTCCGTATGCGGGGAGCGTCCAAAAGGAAGGAGCAGGCGGCCTTCCAGAACAGCTTCGGACTGCCAGCTGACCCTTTTCCCACTCTCTTAGCCAGCGACCTGACGCCCTTCGCCTTCTGGTTCGAGGACGACCCGG
>CAJTVF010000143.1 GCA_910579435.1 uncultured Oscillibacter sp. | reverse complement strand
GGTTGCCTTTGGCGAGGAAGCGTCCGCCGCAGAGGGCACACCGCTTCCAGCTGTGGATGCCGCCCAGGACCTCCGCGCACAGCTCCCGGTCAGCGGGGAGGACGGCGGCGCGGAAGTATTTGCAGATCAGAGTGGGAGAAATGAGCTGGGGACAGGGGCAGGGGTCGCCGTCGTCCAGCGGCAGGCAGTTTCCCCCGTCATAATTGGCGCACATACGGCGGATGAGCTTTCTGGCCCGCCGGAATTGGTCCTCGTTCATGCGGCGCAGTTCACTCATGGCCGAACACCAGCTTATAGTTCGTCCGCTCCCCATCGTCCTCCAGAATGACCATGGCATCATAGGGCCGCACGGAGCAGCCCCCCGGCGAGACGCCCCCCACGGGGACGGAGGCCCCGCCGCCCCCGGCAGGGGAACATTCACGGGAGCAGCCACAAGAGCATCCACGGGAGAAGCCCGCCAGCGATATGCGGACGCGCCCCCCAAAGGACAGCCATCACCCCGCCCCCATGCGGGAGCGCCGGCCTGATACCGTCCGTGAGCGGCCAGCGGCCTCCCGCCCCGGCCCGGATCGTGCCCCGGCAGCGCCGACCCCGAAAGAGCGGATGCGGCAGACCGCCATTGAGGAAAAACGGAACCGGCAGACGGACATCCGGCGCAGGCCCGCCGGTCCCACAGGACAGCGGCAGACCAGCCCACCGGGACGAAAACCTGCAGCGGCCCAGCCGAAGCCCCAGGAGCGCATGAGACAAAAGGCCAAGGCAGAGGCGCAGACCCGGCGGGCACAGGCGGGGCGCGTTCCCACCCCGCCCCACACGGAACGCCAGCCAGCGCCCAGGCACATCGCGGGGAGTACCCCTGCCTCTCCCGGCAATCAATCTATCAATCCAATCAAAGAGCGCCCCCGGCGCTCTTTTGCGCCGAAAGAGAAGCCCACTGGCGGCTCTTTTATCCCAAAGACCCGGCAGACTGCTGCGGCGTCCAAGTCCACCGCAAAGGCGGCATCGGCGGCGAAGAAGAAAACGATGGCGCGGCCTTTAGAGTTGGCAAAGCGGCGTGTCCAGCGCAAGGCCCAACGCAAGCTGCTCCAACAGTCCGGCAGCAAAGCCAAGGCCGCGCTGGATCTGTCCCGGAAAGCCGCCGTTATGACGGCCAAGGCCG
>CAJTVF010000142.1 GCA_910579435.1 uncultured Oscillibacter sp. | reverse complement strand
ATGTTCGCCTTGACCGCCACGGCCTGCCGCATATCCGCCTGGGCCTTGCGGTACTTTGCATAAAGGGCCTTTTTCTTTTCCGCCAGCTCCCGGCGGGTCTTTTTCATATCCGCTATTTTGGGAAGTTTCTCCCCGTTTAAGAGTTTGTTCAATGCCGCTTTCGCCGCCCGGTAGCTGGCAAGCTCCGCCTCGTGCTGGGCAAGATATTTTTTACTGTACCGGGCCGCCTTATAGCCATCAAACACAGGCCGGGTCTTGGCATAGTCCACCGTGGCCGCCATAAGCCCGGATGTCTTTTCGAGGGCCGCCTCCGTTTCCCGCAGTTCCCCGGCCAGAGCGTGAAAGTGCTCCACCGCCGCCTCGGTGCTGGCCGCCATAGACTCATAGTCCGTAAGGCCATGCTCCCGCAGATACTGGAGGGCGGCGGCCATCTGTTTTAGATTGTAAACCTTGGCCCACCGTTCATAAGCCGGGCCCTTGCCCTCGGCCATGCGCTGTTGAATATCAATAATGAGATTAACCCGCCGGACAGGAGCCGGGGCCTCGTCCGCAAGTTCCGGGATAGGCCGCTCCCCGGCAATCACCGCCCGGATGTCCTCGGGATCAAAGCCGTCCCCAAGGGTAGATGCCCGCAGGCGGGTGGGCTTATCCTGCCCGGGGGCAAGGAACGAAATCACACCGCCCCGGCCATGCTTTACCGCAAAGCCGGACTTCTCCATCAGCCGCAGGAACTCCGCAAAGTCGGCGGGCTTTTGTTTCAGAGCCGCAACGATGGCAAGCCGTACCCTCTGCTGGGCAGACGGGGGCCGCTCCCCGATCCACTGGCCATAGTGCAGGAAACGGCCCTTGCTGTGAAGTTTCGGATGCTGGATAACCGATAAATCATTTTCCAGACATACCCGGTCGGAAAGCCGCCGCAGAGCCCCAGCCGATCTCCAGAAGTCCCGGAATTTCCGGGTGTAGTCCAGTGAAACAGGATTGTAATAAATGTGATTGTGGATATGTTTTTTATCCGTATGAGTAGCAACGAAAAAAGCGTGTTTCCCCTTCGTCCAGCGCATGGCTGTTTCGTAGCCTACCCGGTTTGCCTCCTCCGGGGTAATTTCCCCGGGCGCAAAGGACTGGCGGATCTGATAGCAGAGCACATCCGCCTCCCGCTTTTGTTCCCG
>CAJTVF010000141.1 GCA_910579435.1 uncultured Oscillibacter sp. | reverse complement strand
CCTTGTCGGAGAGGGCCATGACCTCGTGGAGCTTGTGGGTGATGATGACGATGGCTTTCCCGTCGGCCTTCATGGCCCGGAGCACCTCAAAGAGCTTGTCCGTCTCCTGGGGGGTGAGGACGGCGGTGGGCTCGTCCAGAATCAGGATCTCGGCCCCCCGGTAGAGGACCTTGACAATCTCCACCGTCTGCTTCTGGGAGACGGACATGTCGTAGATTTTCTGGCCGGGGTCGATGTCGAAGCCGTATTTTTCGCAGATGGCCCGGACCTTTTCCTCGGCGGCCCGGATGTCCAGCTTCCCCGGCTCCTCCAGCCCCAGGACGATGTTTTCCGCGGCGGTGAACACGTCCACCAGCTTGTAGTGCTGGTGAATCATGCCGATGCCGTAGGCAAAGGCGTCCTTGGGGGAGCGGATGGAGACGGGTTCGCCGTTTACAAAAATCTGGCCCTCGTCGGGGAAGTAGATGCCGGAGAGCATGTTCATCAACGTAGTCTTGCCGCTGCCGTTCTCTCCCAGCAGGGAGAGAATTTCCCCCCGGTTCAGTTGTAAGTCGATGCCGTCGTTGGCCACCACCTCGCCGAAGCGCTTGGTGATGCCTTTGAGTTCAATGGCGCATACATTGTGTTCCAAAAAACGCTCATCCTTTCTAAGAGGTCCCGGCGGGAAAAAACGCTTGCGCCGGGCGGAGTCGGGATGGAGTGGAAAAGAACAAGGGGCCCCCGCAGGGGCCCCTATGGAGTTCTTTTGTTGGTTTGAGGCTTAGCCGAACTCGGCGTTCAGCCACTCAATGCCGTCGATTTCAAGAGCGAAGTAGGGCGCGGACTGGAAGTAGGACTCGTGGAACGCGCCGTCAAACACGGCCTCCTCGGAGTCGGGGGCAAAGTCGCCGTCGGTGTCCAGGGCGAAGGCGCTCTCCAGAACCTTGCCCTCGATGGTGAAGGTGCTGGTGTCAAAGACCTGGAGCTTGCCGGAGCGGATCTGCTCCTCCACCTCCGCCAGTTTCTCGGCGGTGCCGGGGGCGGCGATGGCCTCGTTCAGGTCCGTCATGACCACGGCGTCCATATCCATGCCGTGGCACCAGTCCTGGTCAAAGCTCTCGCCGTTGGCCACGGACTCGATGGCGTACTCGAAGTAGGGGGCCCAGTTGATCCGGGTGCCGATGAGGGACGCCTCGGGGG
>CAJTVF010000140.1 GCA_910579435.1 uncultured Oscillibacter sp. | reverse complement strand
TAAAAGGCGGTGGAGGGCCGAACCCACATCCGTTGAAAAGGGTGGGGATGAGGTGCGGGTAGCGGAGAAATTCCAATCGAACCCGGAGATAGCTGGTTCTCCCCGAAATAGCTTTAGGGCTAGCCCCGCGCGATCCTGCCGGAGGTAGAGCACTGGATTCCCTAGGGGGCGTCAAAGCTTACCGAAGGATACCAAACTCCGAATGCCGGCGAGGAGATGAGCGGGAGTCAGACCGCACGAGATAAGTTGGGCGGTCAAGAGGGAAAGAGCCCAGACCCGCGGCTAAGGCCCCAAAGTGCGTGTTAAGTGGGAAAGGATGTGGGGTTTCCAGGACAGCTAGGATGTTGGCTCAGAAGCAGCCACGCATTCAAAGAGTGCGTAATAGCTCACTAGCCGAGAGGCCCTGCGCCGAAAATGTCCGGGGCTGAAACACGCCGCCGAAGCCCGGGGGCTGTACGTAAGGTATGGCCGGTAGGGGAGCATTGCCGGTGCGCGGAAGCCTTACCCGTAAGGGGAGGTGGAGTGCCGGGAAGAGAGAATGCCGGAATGAGTAGCGAGATGGGGGTGGGAATCCCCCAGGCCGGATGTCCAAGGTTTCCGGGGTAAAGCTGATCTGCCCCGGGTAAGTCGGGGCCTAAGGCGAGGCGGGGACGCGTAGCCGATGGATGACAGGTGGAGATTCCTGTACTGCCACATGGCAGAAGATGCGGGGACGCATGCGGGGTGCGGGGCCGGGAAAGGGAAGACCGGCACAAGCGCAGCAGGCGCGCGGCAGGGAAGTCCGCCGCGCGGAAAGCCGAGGGCGCGAAGTGGAGCGAAAGAAAGTAGCGAAGCCCGCGTACCGCGTGCCAAGAAAAGCCGCTATGGCCCATGTGGCACCCGTACCGCAGACCGACACAGGTGGACAGGGGGAGAACCCCAAGGCCGGCGGGAGAAGCATTGCCAAGGAACTCGGCAAAATGGCCCCGTAACTTCGGGAGAAGGGGCGCCTGCGCGAGCAGGCCGCAGAGAAAAGGCCCAAGCAACTGTTTAGCAAAAACACAGGTCTATGCGAAACCGGAAGGTGAGGTATATGGGCTGACGCCTGCCCGGTGCTGGAAGGTCAAGAGGAGAGGTCAGGGGAGACCCGAAGCCTTGAATTTAAGCCCCAGTAAACGGCGGCCGTAACTATAACGGTCCTAA
>CAJTVF010000139.1 GCA_910579435.1 uncultured Oscillibacter sp. | reverse complement strand
GCCTTGGCGGCCCGGATGGCCTCGGTCAGCAGCGGGGTGACCTTGAACAGGTCGCCGCAGATGCCGTAGTCCGCGATTTCAAAGATGGGAGCCGTGTCGTTTTTGTTCACGGCGATGATGCACTCGGAGTCCTGCATGCCCGCCTTGTGCTGGATGGCGCCGGAGATGCCCAGAGCCACGTACACCTTGGGATGCACGGTCTTGCCGGTCTGGCCCACCTGATGGTCGGCGCTCAGCCAGCCGCTGTCGATGGTGGCGCGGGAGCCGCCGACCACGCCGCCCAGCTCCGCAGCCAGCTCCTCCGCCAGCTTGATGCCGCCCTCGACGTCCTTGCTGATGCCGCGGCCCACGGACACGATGAAGTCCGCGCCGATCAGGTCCACCAGCTTCTTCGCCGCCTTGACCACCTCGGTGACCTCGGTCTTCACGTCCGCCTCAGACAGGGAGAAGCCGGGCTTCTCAATGACGCACGCATCCGCCTTGGCCTGGTCGAAGGGGTTCTTCTTCATAACGCCGGGCCGCACCGTCGCCATGCAGGGACGGAAGCGGGGGCAGATAATGGTGGCCATCAGGTGGCCGCCGAAGGCCGGACGGGTCATCTTCAGGTTCCGGTCCTCCATGTCCCACTTCTGGCTGTCCACGTCGATGGTGGAAGCCTCCCGCAGGAACTGGATGTAGTTGGCGACGTCGATGTCCAGGTGGGTGCAGTCCGCGCACAGGCCGGTATGCAGCCGGGCCGCGCAGCGGGGGGCCAGGTCACGGCCGATGTTCGTCGCGCCAATCAGGAACGCCTCGGGCTTCAGGTCCTCGATGACGTCGCAGATGACCTTGGCATAGGCGTCGGTGTTGTAGACTGCCAGCATGGGGCTCTCGCAGACGTAGACCTTGTCCGCGCCGTAGCCGCCCAGCTCCTTGGCGGCGGCCTCGATGCCCTCGCCGCCCAGCAGCAGGCCGCACAGGTTCACGCCCAGCTCGTTGGCCAGGTCCCGGCCCTTGGAAATCAGCTCGAAGTCGGTGGGCATCAGCTTGCCCTCGCGCTGCTCGCAGAACACCCAAACGTCCTTGAAGGCAGCGATATCCGCGCTATTGAAAGTAGACATATTCGTTTTATCCCCCTTCTCAGATGATGTGCTTGGCGGCCAGGATGCCCGCCAGCTTCTCGCAGGTGGCCTTGTCCGCGCCCTCCAGCATCATGCCGGCGCCCTTCTGGGG
>CAJTVF010000138.1 GCA_910579435.1 uncultured Oscillibacter sp. | reverse complement strand
GGCGCAGGGGTGGGGGCGCTGTCCGCCGCAGAGGGCGGTTCCTCAAATTGCAGCCGTGGCCGGTCTGCCTTGCCAGCAGCGGAGTGGGCAGCGAATTTTACCGCCTGCCGCTTCTGATACGCCCGGTCATCCGGTGCGGGGGACGACAATCCTGCCGGGGGACTGTCCCGCTGGTGGGTATCGCCCCCACCCTCTGACTGCTCCGGCTGGGTGGCGTGGTCCGTGACCTGCCGCTTCATCACCGCCCGTTTTTCATCAACGGGTGCTTCTGCGTCAGGGGCCGGGACCTCCGAACCCTCAAAATGAAGCCGACTGCCGCCATCGTCCATGAGACGGGAAGGGCGCTGTTCACCAGGGGCCGCAGGCTGGGCGGCATCCGGGGTAAACCGCCGCGCCTGCCGCTTCTTCATCTTCGCCCTGCCATCAGCGGGGGCCTTGCTGTCAGAAGGGAGCTGTTCACCCTCTGCCGCCTTGAATTGCAGCCGTCCGCCCCCCTCCACTGGACGGGGCGGGCGTTTCACCGAGGGCTTTCGCCCTTGGCCGGGGGGACGGTTCTGCATGGGAGCGTCCCCAGCAGTGCGCATAGCCTGATCTTCCAGAGAACGGGCGGCGTTCGGGGTGTGCTTTGCCGCCTGCCGCTGCTTGGATTTTTTACGGTTCTTCCGCTTGCGGCGCTTCCGGGAGGCTGGCGGCGGGGATGGGTCCTCGCTGGCGATAGGAGCGGCCATCATGGGCGCGTCCGCCGCCATCCGCATGGACGGAGTGTCCGGCATGGGGGCTTCCGGGACGCTGGTGGGGGCCGGGGTGGCATAGGCCGCTTCCTCTGCCGTCTGCTGGACGGGCCGGGGCTGTTTCCGCCGTTTCTTGCCAGAGGAAGTGGAATCGCCGCCGCTCCGCTGAACCGCGCGGTGGCCCGCCGCCTGTTCCTGGGGACGGGCCGGACCGAAGGATACATCCGCCGTCCGCTGGCTGACGCGCTTTTCCTCGCCGGTAGCCATGTTTTGCTCCACCAGACCGTCCCGGCCCAGCTTCTGCACCGTTTTCGCCCTGGCCTGGAACCGTTTGCCGCTCATAGAGCCGCCTCCGGGGCCTTATGCTCTTTATCCTGCGCGGGGGCGGGCTGGGCAGCGGCTTCCGCCCGTTTCTCCGCCAATGCCTGCCGGATGGAGGGCTTTTTCTCAGCCTGACGCTCCGTCCGCGCCTCCCGTGCGGCCTCCGCCGACAGCTCCA
>CAJTVF010000137.1 GCA_910579435.1 uncultured Oscillibacter sp. | reverse complement strand
CGTCGCAGATCATGCCGGAAATGGTGGCCAGGGCGTTGACCAGGGTGTGGGCCACTTCCTCGAAGCCGCCGCCGTTGAGCCAGGCGATGGCGGCGCCGGCGCCGCACCCGGCGCTGACCGCGCCGCAGTAGGCGCTGAGCCGCCCGATGCCCGTCTTCATATGGATGGTCAAAAGGTCGCTGAGGGTAACGGCCCGGAGGGTCTTCTCCCCGTCCGCCCCCAAGTGCTTCGCGTACTCAATGACGGGAACCGAGGCGGTGATGCCCTGGTTTCCGCTGCCGGAGACGATGATCACCGGCATCTCGCAGCCGCTCATGCGGGCGTCGGACCCGGCGGCGGCCATAGCCCGGGCGCGGATCTTAATGTCGTCGCCGTAGTGCTCCCGGAGGACCTTGCCGATGTTGGCCCCCCAAGGGTGGGCCATGCCCTCCTGGGCGATGGCGTAGTTGTAGTCGATCTGCCGCTGGACGATCTCCCGCACGTCCTCCACGTCCATCGTGTTCACGAAGTCCACGATGGCCTCCACAGACATGCAGCTGCGGTCCGTCAGGCCGCCGGCGCTGTCCTGGGACACCACGGTTCCCGCCTCCAGCAGGGTTTCGCCGTTCTTTTCGATCAGGACGATGTTGGTGTGGTAATCCGCGATGCGCAGGCGCACCGTGTCCTCCCCGGCGGTGAGGGTGACGATGATGTCGAACACCACGTCTCCCGGCGCGGGGGCCACCCGGACCTCGTGGCTGTCCAGATAGGCCTTGACCTCCTCCTTCTGGGCGTCCGTCACCTGGGAGATGACCTCCAGGATCTTCCCCGCGTCTCCCGCCACCGCGCCGGCGGCGGCGGACGCCTCGATGCCCTTCAGCCCTCCGGTGTTGGGCACCACGACGCTTTTGACGTTTTTGATAATGTTCCCGCTGGCCTCCACCAGGATCTTCTCCGGCAGGCGGCCCAGGACCTCCCGGGCCTTGGCCGCGCCGTAGGCGATGGCGATGGGCTCGGTACAGCCCATGGCGGGCACCAGCTCCTCCCGCAGGATCTGCACGAAATGGTGATAGCGCTGATCGGTTTTGTTCACGATTCTCCTCCTTCCTTTCCTCTTGGACCTCTGCCCGTAAAACGGTTGAAATCCCAGCCGTTTTTCGAAAAAAAGCGGCTGAGATAACGATAGCATTTTTGGGAAGTTCTGTCAAGAAATATCGCTTTTTTACCCCGCTTGGCAAGTTGTATATTGAAAATGGACAGTCGGACAAGCCATGTCCGGCTGTTTT
>CAJTVF010000136.1 GCA_910579435.1 uncultured Oscillibacter sp. | reverse complement strand
CCCAGGTACAGGGGACGCTCCAGACCCTTTTTGACCGCCAGTATATCCTGACGGAAAATGTTGTGGTGGAGGTGCGCTATCGGACGGAAACCCGGACGGCCCCGGACGGAAGCTCCTACACGGTAAGCGTCCCCTACAATTACTACATCTGCACCGTGACCCTGGAAAACTTCAACCTCTCCCATCTGCCTGTCTACATCATGGGCGAGGGCCAGCTCTCCCGTTACGCCCTGTTCATGGCGACCCTGGGGAACCGTCCTGACCTGTTCCCCGGCTCCGGCTACATCGGGAAGTATGTCACGAACGGCCCCACCCTCCATGACGTGCCGGAGGCGTACCTGTCCGATCCCACCTTTGCCGCCCTGCTCACCGAGGCGGAGAAATATATCGGTTATCCCTATGTCTGGGGCGGCCACAGCCCCAGCACGTCCTTTGACTGCTCCGGCTACCTGTCCTATGTGCTGAACCAGTGCGGCTGGGACATCGGGCGGCTGGGGGCGCAGGGGCTTTACAACTACTGCACCAGAACCAGCTCCCCACGGCCCGGCGACCTGGTATTTTTCAAAAACACCTACGCCGCCCCCGACCCCAACGGCGTGACCCACTGTGGCCTGTATGTGGGGGATGGCTGGATGCTCCACTGTGGCGATCCCATCGGATATGCCAACCTGAACAGCAGCTATTGGCAGTCCCACTTCTACGCCTACGGGCGTTTACCATGATTGGAGGTATCTATGGCGACAACGAAAAGCGCGAAAATTTGGGCTGAGATGGAAAAGGTCAAGGCCAAGATCAGCGACCAGCAGACCCGGCTGAAAGAGCTGGAGCAGAAGCACAAGGAGGCCGAGAACGAGGAAATCGTTGACATTGTGCGGGGCATGAGCATCCCCCTGGACGAGCTGCCCCTCCTGCTCCAGAAGCTCCGCGGCACTTCTGGCCAGGCTGGCCAGAAGTCCGCCCCGGCGGAAACGGGGGTGGCGGAATGAGAAAGCCCCGTCTGCTGGCGTCCCTGCTGTGCGCCGTCCTGATGGTGGGGGTACTCACTGTCCCCGCCTACGCCGGGGGCGGTGACGAGTCCGAGGATGGCGTGGGCGAGTACAACTGGGGCCCCCACAAAGTCGATGGACTTTGTGGGGAGAGGATGAGCAGCGAAATGAGCGAGCTTTCGCCGGAGGCAGAAGCGAGGGATATGGAGCTTGCGACGACGAGGGAGGGGCTGGAACCCGCCGTGCCGCTCCCCACGGAGCCGAACCCGTTCACCCCGGACGGGACGGGTACGGTGGTG
>CAJTVF010000135.1 GCA_910579435.1 uncultured Oscillibacter sp. | reverse complement strand
AACGCCCCGTGCTGACGCCGGATGAAGTGCTGCGCCTGCCCATTGACGAGGCGCTTATCATCATCCGGGGAAAGAAAACCTTAAAGGTGGACAAGATGGATTATTCCAAACACCCGGAATACCCCCTGCTGCGCTCCTGCAAGGCATCCGCCCACATCCCGGAGTGGAGGCGCCTGGAAATGGAAGCCGCTGCCACACCGCAACCGGCGAAGCCGGCCCCGCAAAAGCCGGCGCCAAAGCAGGCAACGAAAGCAGCACCAAAGTCCGCCCCAAAAGCAGGGGCAAAGCCTGCGGCGAAAGGGGCGGTGAAGACACCGGCACCTGGCGCACAGCAGAAAGCGCCGTCCCCTCCGGCATCCGGACCGGGAAAGGCTGCCCCTGCCGTATCTTCCGGCACGCCTGCCGGGATCGTATCCACAGACAAGGATTCTATCATGTCCTGAAATGCAACTGCTATGGAACGGCCCGTTCGGGGGCTGTGAAATAGAACAACAACACTATGGAGGTAAACACATGGCAAGAAAAAAAGAACTTATGGAACTGGAAAACCCTTCTATGGAAGGAAACAACCCTTTGGACGGAACGGGCACAGAGGCCGAAGCCTTCCCCGGAGAGGGCGAGGGCACACCGCCTGAAGCGGACGGGGACGGCATGGACTTAAATGAGCTGCTTGGCAGCATGGACCAGGAACCGGCTGCCGCACCGGATCTGGCAGAGGGCGAACTCCCGGAGCTTACAGAGGAAGAGATCTTCGGGGATGAGCCGAAAGGTTCCGGGGGCACCGGCACTGCGCATGACGCTGACGGAGAAAGCGATGCTTCCGGGGAAGCACAGCCGGAACAGGCAGCTTTATCGGAAACAGGCAGCGCCTCTGCAAAGACCAGACGCACCACCCGCAGAAAGAAAGAGGAACCCTCCGCAGAAACGGACGGGGATGCCCAAAAAGCAGAAACGGAAACGCCGGAGGGCATGGAAGCCGTAGCTGACAGCGTGCCCGATCCCCTGGCTGCCGCTGCTGATACCGATAAGAGCGGGCTGGCCGATGATACCGCAGAGAAAGCGGAGGAAACCATTCCCCAGGAAGAAACAGAACCCACTGGAGCCGGGCTGGAAGATGCGCCTTTCCCCTCTGCTGAAGGCACAGCCGGAACTGCGGTTCCCCCTGCGGCATCCCCCTCCCGCCGTACCGCCGCCAAAGGCAGGAAGGAGGAGGCCCCGGTACTGACACTGGAAGTGCGTGGGGAAGTGGAGACGGAAGAATCCCGTGGGGACGCCATCTGGCATGAGATCCACAATGCCTACCGTACCAGACGTATCCTTACCGGGC
>CAJTVF010000134.1 GCA_910579435.1 uncultured Oscillibacter sp. | reverse complement strand
TTGAGCGAGATTGTGGAAAAGCAGAACAACATCATCCGGTGCCAGGCTGACGCGCTGGCCCAGCTCGGCGGCGTCTGCATGGAGGAAGAAATCGGGGAAGTGAACGGTCTGGTGAACTTCTACATTGGGAGACTGGAGGACTGATAACATGAGCATCCAGGAAATTCTTACAGGCGGGGGCGGGGTGCTGGTGGTCGTTATGACGCTGGTACAATTCGCCCCCGTCAAGGTGAATCCGTGGTCCTGGCTGGGCCGGATGATTGGCAGAGCCATCAACGCGGATGTGTCTAAGCGGCTGGACGAAATCGAAAAGAAGCTGGACGGGCATATCACGATGGACGACCGGCGCATGGCGGAAAGCCACCGGGCAAGAATCCTGCACTTCAACAATGAGCTGCTGCGGGACATCGACCACACGCACGAAGAGTTCCGGGAAGTGCTGTCGGAGATAGACGACTACGAGGCGTATTGCGACGAACACCCGGACTACCCAAACAACCGGGCTGTTCTCGCCATAGAGAATATCCGGGAGGTCTATAAGGAACGCCTGAAAAAGCGAGACTTCCTCCAGGAGAGCAGCGCGGCAAGGAAGGAGCGGGAGACGTGAAAATCCTGATTGCCGCCGCCTGCGCTCTGGTGGTGGGTATCGCCCTGGGTATCGTGTTCTGCGCGGCGACCATCCGGCACCTGCGCCGACGGGTGAAGGAGCTGCGGGAAATCATCAAGGAGGGACTGCCGCCGGAGAAGCCGGAGACAATGAAGCGGTTTGTGTGGGCCTGCATCCTAAACGGATTTGCCTGGGTATGGTGCAGCTACATCCTGGCCGCGCTGGACAAGGTGCAGATAGCGGAAGAGCTGTCGAAGGTTGCCTTGGTGGAAATCATTGCGCCGGTGGCGGTATACGCCGGTAAGTCCGTGCTGGAGAATCTAAGCAAAAACAACCGCTGGCCGGACAAGGGAGCGCCGCCGGAGGCCGAAGAGGACAGCGGGGACGAGGCGGCGGGATAGCGGAAGGAGCGTTTACAAATGCTGACCGGAAAAACCAACGAGGAAAAAATCTGGAACTACCTGACAGCGGCGGGCCTGAACGCCTGCGGCACGGCGGGGCTGATGGGCAATCTTTACGTGGAAAGCGGGCTGATTCCTACCAACCTCCAGAACACCTACGAAAAGAAGCTGGGGTACACGGACGCCGCCTACACGGCGGCGGTGGACAGCGGGGCCTATGACAACTTTGCCAAGGACAGCGCCGGGTATGGGCTGGCCCAGTGGACCTACCACACGCGCAAGGCCGCGCTACTGGCCTTTGCAAAGGCGGCGGGAAAGTCCGTGGGGGACCTGGAGAC
>CAJTVF010000133.1 GCA_910579435.1 uncultured Oscillibacter sp. | reverse complement strand
AGAAATTTCTGGCGCAAATCTGCACACGTTGATTTAATCAGTGCTTCCTTAAATTATCAAACAGGCGGTGCTCCGAAACGCGCCTGCGGGCGCAGGCCGCGCGCACCTTTCTTTCCCGTTGAATCCGTCTTACGTTCTACAGCTTACCCCGCCAGACAGGCCGTCCGCAGAAGGCGCAGGAACATTTGGCCGTAGGTCACCCGGGGCACCTCCTCCCCCGCCAGCAGAGGGATCTCCGCCACGACCTCCTCCCCGGAGGTCACTGTCAGGGTCCCCAGCCGGTCCCCCAGGGCCACGGGAGCGGGGACGCTCTCCTCCAGCGTTACGGTCTGGGTGAGGTTCCCCGCCTTGGCCTTCTCCAGCAGCAGCATCCCGCCCTCACCGGGCACCGGCTGGACGGTGGCCTGGGTCCCCAGCTCCACCGGGACGGGGGGCAGGGCCTGGTCCGGGACGACCTTCCGCAGGGCGTAGGTGGCGAAGCCGTGGCTCAGCAGGGTCTGGGCGTCCTCAAACCGCTGGGCCGAGGTGGCCCCCTTCATGATGACGGCGATAAGCTCCATGCCCTCCCGCTCCGCCGTGGCGGAGAGGCAGTACAGGGCGCTGTCGGTGGAGCCGGTCTTCAGGCCCGTGGCCCCCTCGTAGAACCGGACCAGCCGGTTCGTGTTCACCAGCTGGGACTCCCCGTTCCGCAGGGTATCCATCCAGATGGTGGTGTACTGCCGGATGTCCGGATGGTTCAGAATCAGCTCCCGGCTCATGAGGGCGATGTCGTAGGCGGAGGTGACATGGCCCGCCGCCGGGAGGCCCGTGGCGTTTTTGAAGGTAGTGTCGTTCATCCCCAGCTCCGCCGCCCGCTGGTTCATCCGCTCCACAAACGCGTCCTCGCTGCCCGCCACTGTCTCCGCCAGGGCCACGGCGCAGTCGTTGGCGGAGACCACGCAGACGGCCTTGAGCATGTCGCTGACGCTGAGTTGCTCGTTCTCCTTCAGCCAGATCTGGGACCCGCCCATGGAACAGGCGTGGGCGGAGGCCGTGATCATGTCGTCGTAGCCCAGCTGCCCGCCGTCGATGGCCTCCATGGCCAGCAGCAGCGTCATCACCTTGGTGACGCTGGCGGGCTCCAGCTGCTTGTGCTCGTCCTTGGCGAAGAGGACGGTCCCCGTCTCTTTCTCCATCAGAATGGCCGACGGCGCGGACACCTCCACCGCCCGGGCGCTGGTAACCAGCAGCAGCGCGGCGCACAGCAGCGCCATTCCCCCTCTTTTCATGATGATCCCCCTTTTGCTTGTCGCTTGTCGGTTAAGGAAGCACTGATTAAATCAACGTGTGCAGATTTGCGCCAGAAATTTCTG
>CAJTVF010000132.1 GCA_910579435.1 uncultured Oscillibacter sp. | reverse complement strand
CGCCAAAGGCTACGAGCGCCTTGTGGGCCAGTTGTCGCGGGGTGTGAAGGTTGGCGGATAAGCGGCGGGTGAACCTCTCCCTTAACCTCTCCGCTCCCCACCAGCGGGAGGCGTGGGGAATCATCCGGGCTATCCCCGCTGGACAGCGGACGGACGCTGTGTGCCGGATGATCTGCAAGGGCTATAAACGGGACGCTCTGCTGGAGGAGATCCGCGCGGTCATCCGGGAGGAACTGCACAGCGTGGAATTTATCTCTGTAAAAGAAAAAACCGAGCAGCCGCAGGGGGCTGGGGACTTGGATGACAATGTCCTCGGCTTTCTGCTTGCGCTGCAAAATGATGGAGGTGACGAATGATCTGATCCGCTATTTTGATATGTTCGCGGGGATCGGCGGCTTCCGGGCCGGACTGACCCGCGCGGGCGGTTTCCAGTGTGTCGGCCACTGCGAGATCGACAAGTACGCCGACGCCAGCTACCGTGCCATCCACGACATTGGGAAGGAGGAAGTATACTATCCAGACGCAACCAAAATCGACCCCGGCGGAATGCCGGATTTCGACCTGCTTTGCGGCGGATTTCCTTGTCAATCTTGGTCAGCGGCAGGAAATCGACTTGGCTTCGCTGACCCCAGAGGAACTCTCTTCTTTGAGATTGCCCGACTGGCTGAAGCCCGAAAGCCTGCGTATCTGCTGCTTGAAAATGTTCCCCGCCTTTTACAGCATGACCAGGGACAGGCGTTTGCGACCATCCTCGCCGCGCTTCATGAGCTGGGGTATGGTCTCGAATGGAATGTGTGCAACAGCGCAGACCACGGGACTCCTCAATCGCGGAAAAGGCTGTTCCTTGTCGGATATCTTGATCCCCGATGCGCCGGCCAGGTATTTCCTATCGCCGGAGCAAACGGAAAGGCTCTTGTTCAAATCCTTGGAGGGCCGCAGGGATCGAGAGTCTACGATATCGAAGGAGTAGCCTGCACCCAGACGGCGGGGGCCGGGGGCATGGGCGGCAAAACCGGACTGTACCTGATTCCGCCCGAAGCCGCCTTTGTGGATCTGTCTGTTGGGGAACCCAGGCGGACCGATACCGCCCGGTGCCTCACCGCCCGGTACGGGCAGACCACCCTTTCCAACCACAGAGCTGAGCGATCCGGGGTGCTGCTTATCAAAGAGGGAACCAAACAGGGCTATGCGGAGGCCGCCCCCGGCGACAGCGTGGACCTGGGATTTCCCGGCAGCAAGACCAGAGCGGGCCGGGTGAGCAAGCTGGCCCATGACGCCGCCAGTGTGCAGGGCATCGTGGAACGGGGCGGGCGTATCCGCCGCCTCATGCCCAGGGAGTGTCTCCGGCTCCAAGGCTTCG
>CAJTVF010000131.1 GCA_910579435.1 uncultured Oscillibacter sp. | reverse complement strand
TACTCGAAGTAGGGGGCCCAGTTGATCCGGGTGCCGATGAGGGACGCCTCGGGGGCCACGGAGATCATGTCGTTGTTATAGCCCGTGTGGAACACGCCCTTGGACTGGGCCGTGGTGGCGGGGGTGGTGTTGTCGGAGTGCTGGGAAATCATGACGCAGCCCATGTCGGCCAGGGCGGAAGCGGCGTTGGCCTCTTCCGTGGCGTCGGACCAGGAGCCCACGAACTGGACCTTCATGGTGACGCTGGGGCAGACGCTCCGGGCGCCCAGGAAGTAGCTGGTGAAGCCGGAAATAACCTCGGCGAAGGAGAATGCGCCCACGTAGCCGATGACGGCCTTGTCGGCGGTGATTTCTCCGTCGTCAATCATCTGCTGGAGCTTCATGCCCGCCACGACGCCGGCCAGATACCGGCCCTCATAGATGTTGGCGAAAGCGTTGTGGGTGTTCTCCAGATTGTCGCCCCAGGAGGCCTGGTTGGTGCAGGCGATGAACTCGATCTCGGGATAGTCGGGGGCCACCTTCAGCATGAAGGGCTCGAAGCCGAAGGAGTTGTTGATGATGAGGTCGCAGCCCTCGTCCGCCAGTTCGATGTTGGCGTCTTCGCATCCGGAGTCCTCTCCAATGTTCCATTTGGTGACCCACTCCACGTTGATGCCCTTGGCGGCCAGGGCCTCGGTGGCGGCCTCCTTGCCCCGGATGAAGTTGTAGGTGTAGCCCTGGTCGTTTTCGTCGCCGATGCAGATCAGGCCCACCTTCACGGTTTTGTCCCCGGCGGGCTCGCTGCCGGAATCGGCGGGCTGGGAGCCGGTGGGCTTGCTGTCGTCGGCGGGCTGGCTCTGGCCGGAGCCGCCTCCGCAGGCGGCCAGGCTCAGGACCAGGATCATAGACAGCAGCAATGCAAGAAACTTCTTCATACTGGTATTCCTCCTTTATAAAAATATGTATGGAAGGGAACGGGGGCGACATCCTGCCCCGGTTGACATCATTATACAGGAAACGGACGGAAAGTTCAATGCGCATTTTCATCTTTTTGGGAATAGGGCGACGCCCTCACAGATGAGAGGGTGCGTCTTTTGTGCTTTTCTGGCGATAGTTTTACAACTATCGAAACGAGGAAAAATTATGGAAAGGCTTGAAAATCGTCACAATTCAGACACTCAAACAGCTATATTTGAAGAAACAAGCGACGCATTATCTATCGCTGACATGCTCAAGCGTACTTTGGAGCACACTATCACCAGCGGCGAGAGCATGACCCACACAGCCTGCAGCCAGAAGCTGCCGCCCGAGAAACTTATCAAGTTCCTGATCGCCGCCGAGGGTGGGCCGCTGGCGAAGGAGCTGCACCGCGCCGGGATTGACGCTGCCCCCGCCGCCGTGTCTCAGCGCCGCCGCCAAATCCCGCCCGCCGTGTTCTGGCCTGTGACGGTACCGCGATTAATATGGTCCGTGACCCCGGCGCGCCCAGCTTTGTCTGCAACAACAGCGCGCCGAAGGGGTACAATCAATTACATTTAAG
>CAJTVF010000130.1 GCA_910579435.1 uncultured Oscillibacter sp. | reverse complement strand
CTGTGGCACGGGCGGTCTGTACGGCCCGCTGGGTGGCCTTTACGGTGGCCTGGGCAGACTTTTGGGCCGTTTTGACCGTCTGCTGGGCAGTTTTCGCCGTCCGCTGGGTGGTTTTGATGGCCTTTCTGGAGGAGCGTTCCGCCGTCTTTATGGCATGGCGGGCGGTGCGCTCCGGCACTTTCCGTGCTGAACGTGCCGTTTTGACGATGGTTTTTCCACTTTTCTGCACAGGCCGGGTGTCCGGCTCTCCCGGACTCACTGGTCTGCGCACAGTCTGGGCCGGAATGTGTTGACCCTGCCCGCCAGCGTACTTGCGCTGGGACGGAGCGGGAGGGGATGCAGTCTCCCCACCATTCGCCACCCGCTGGCCCTCCGCCCGCTTCATGGCTGCGGCACGGCCACGCTCCCGCACAAACTCCTGCCTTCCTTGCATGAGCGCCTGGGATGGCTGCTCCGGCGCAGGCTGACTTTGAATGCAGGCTTCTCTGGTTTTGATGGACAGCCGATCAGGCGTCCCCGGCCTATGGTCAGCAGGAGGAGCGGTACTGCCGCCAGAGGGGGCGCTGGTGACAGCGCTCCTCGTCTTGATCTTCAGCGGCTCCGATCTCACCCGTGGGGCCGATCCCTCATCAGCGGGGATTTCACGGGCAGTGCTTTCTCTCGTCCTAATCTGGGGCGCCCCCGATCCGGTCTGCGGCGCGGGCGAAACATCCGGGCGGGGATCATCATGCAAAGCGGACTTTCTTGTTTTGATCCGCCTCTGCTTCATCCGCTCCCCAGGGGACGGCCCAGAGCCTGCGCCGCTCTCCCTGGTAGAAACAGCTTCCCGTGTTTTGATCCGGGGGCGTTCCCGTGGAATCGGGTCATGGGGTGAAGGCTGCTCTGCCGGGACTTCTGGCGGCGGTGGATCTGCCGGGATCTCCTGTGTGAGTTGGTCTGCGGTGGTGCGCGATCCTTCAAGCTGCCGTTGCTGTAGTAGAGATCGTCTGTCACCTCGGTGTAGCCGCCCGTGGTGCTGCCCTGGGCGATATCGGTGGGGCTGCCGCCGGGGATCTGGGTCATGGTGACGTTGCTGCCACCGCTCACCGAGGGGTACTCACCGGGAACAACGGAGCTGCCCGCCGTCCCTCCGTTGAGGTTGGCGCTGCCCACCTGAT
Organism: uncultured Oscillibacter sp.; assembly: GCA_910579435.1. Taxonomy (GTDB): domain Bacteria; phylum Bacillota; class Clostridia; order Oscillospirales; family Oscillospiraceae; genus Oscillibacter. Next base: position 389 of record CAJTVF010000130.1, on the reverse strand, counting down.
TGACCAGCCCGCCAGACAGCGCACCGGGGACGAGGTTCTCCTTCGCCTGGGCGGGCCTGGGATGCGGGATGGGGGAGTCCCTGGCGCGGCCTCCATTGAACTCCAGCAGGTAGTTCACCGCCTCCCGGAAATCCTTGCCGCAGAACTCCTGCAAAAACGTGATGGCGTCCCCGCCCGTGCCGTTGGAGTAGCGCTTCCAGGTCCGGCGGTCCTTGATGCGGAGGCTGTCCATCTCCCTGGTGGTGTGATACCGGCTACCCAGGCGGCGGACGGTGTAGCCCAAGTGTTCCAGCAGGTCCGGCAGGTCTGTCCCCTTGGCAGTCTCCATCTCCTCGTGGACTATCTCCTGCAGGATCGATTTGAGGGTACAGTCCCGGTGCAAACATAGC
>CAJTVF010000129.1 GCA_910579435.1 uncultured Oscillibacter sp. | reverse complement strand
ACTCAGAAAACTATACCCTATCATCTTCTAATTCCTAACTTGGTAGAGTACTAGCTTGGCTCGTCCAAATGAGCGTGCTTGAAGGCCGAGACAGCAGGCTTGTATAGAATCATGGCAATCCCCGCGTTTAAGCCGCCTTTAATGAGGTTAAAGGGCAAAAATGCCGAAATCAGCAATTCTGCCACCGCCTCCCTGGGATACCCCATGTAAATGGGGGCGATGAAATAGTTCCAACACAGCATGACGAACACCATGCACAGCCATCCGCAGAGCAGTCCGGCCACAGCGCCTGGAAACGTTCGCTTTTTCTTGTAAATCCACGCCGCGGTACAGGCAAAGGAACAGCTCGAAACGACGTTCATGACAAAGCCCAGAACGCCGGTATCGCTGATGGTGAACATCTCGGCGAAGGAGACAATCAAGGCGGTGGTAAAGGAAGCAAGGGGCCCGAACAGCAGACCGCCGGCGGCAATGACAATATCCTTTGGGTCGTACTTCAAAAAAAGCACCAGGGGAACGCGCCCGGCGGCGGCCGCCGCGTAAGCGAGGGCGCAGAGCATGGCCAGGGTGGTGATGTTCTTGGTTTTTCGGTTCATGGAAACGACCTCCTTAAAAAATAAACACCGAAAAGCAATCAAATGCCTTTCGGTGTTATCGTTTGAAGGAGTATGGAACCTGTCAACAAGGCGTTTGCCGGATCAAGAAAAACGTGCGGACTGCCAGAATTACCCTGACAAATTCCATACGCCTTCTTTAATCCAGACTATACTGTCGGTTTTGGAATTGCGCCAAATCAGCGCTTGCGCGCTCGCGGACTTTACCGCCGATCGGGAATTGCACCCTGCCTTGAAGACATTCATCGCGATTCAGTTGTCGCTTATGATTATAGATGGTTTTCCCGTTCCTGTCAACAGGAATCCAAACAGAGAACGGGCGGGAACAGGCGCGGTTTTTCGTCTGCGGTTTTCCGTCCCGCGTTCTCCGACCCGGCGGGCGGGCCGTCCGTGTCAATCCTCCTCGGGCTCCTCCGGTGCGTCTCCGCCGCTTCCTCCCATCTTCATCTCCTGCCACTTCTCCTTGGTAATGAGAAGCTGCCGGGGCTTGGACCCCTCGAAGGGCCCCACATAGCCCCGCTCCTCCAGCTGGTCCACAAGGCGCGCGGCACGGGAGTAGCCCAGCTTCAAGCGCCGCTGGAGCATGGACGTGGACGCCTGACCCGTCTCCAGGATGACCTCCACGGCGGCGGGAAGGAGCTCGTCCTCCTCGCTCTCCTGGGGCTCGGCGGAGGGCTTGCCGCCCTTATTGCCCTTTTCCTGGACGGATTCCTCGATTTTGGCGATTACGTCGTCATCGTACTGGGCCTCGCCGGTCTGCTTAACAAAGGAGACCACCCGTTCGATCTCCTCCGGAGTGATGAAGCAGCCCTGGACCCGGGTGGGCTTCCCGGCCCCCAGGGGGGCGTAGAGCATGTCGCCCCGGCCCACTAATTTTTCCGCGCCGCCGTTGTCCAGGATGATTCGGGACTCCATGGAGGAGGCCACGGCAAAGGCGATGCGGCTGGGGATATTGGCCTTCATAAGGCCGGTGATCACGTCGGCGGAGGGCCGCTGGGTGGCGATGACCAGGTGCATCCCGGCGGCGCGGCCCATCTGGGCCACCCGGCAGATGGA
>CAJTVF010000128.1 GCA_910579435.1 uncultured Oscillibacter sp. | reverse complement strand
CCCGGTGGCGGCGCACCCGCTCACGGGTCTTGCGGCGTTCTTCCTCCTTGGCGCATTCCGGGCAGTATTTGGCCCGGTTGGATTTTGGGATGTACCAGCCGCCGCACAGGGCGCACTTTTTTCTTTCCCGGCGGTGGAGCAGTTCGGCGCACAGGCTCTCATCCAGGGGCAGCACCGCCGCCCGAAACCAGCGGCAGATCAGCGAGTAGGAAATGCTCTGCGGGCAGACACATTCCTCCCCATCGTCCAGCAGGATGCAGTTGCCCTCCTGGTAGTTGCAGCAGTCATGCACCAGCCGCCGGACGGCTCGGTATTGCTGGTAGGTCAGCCGGACGGCGTTATCGGTCATGCTCGTCCCTCCGCTGGCTGGGCGCGCCGTGCAGCGTCTGGTCAATGTTTCTCTTGACGGTCAGCAGCTCATCCGCCTTCCGCTTGCGCTCCTGGTACTCGTTGTATCCGGCGTTCTTCTCGGAGGTCAGGGCCTCGATCTCCGCCGTCAGCTCCTTGACGGTGGGCAGCTTGGTGATGCCGTTGGCCTTGAAGAAGCGAATGGTGGCCTCGGAGAGGAGAAGATCACCTTCATGCTCCTGCCGGTAGGCGGCGCGGGCCTTGGGCGTTTTCTGTGCGGCGAGGCCATCCCGGACTGCTTTGGTGTTCCGGTAGATGATGATCTGCCGCCGCAGCTCCTTTTTTTCTTTCAAGGCCAATTCCTTCGGCTTCAAGCTGGCGGCGCTGTCACGCACAGCGGCAAAGGCGGCGGACACGGCGGCGTCCAACTCCTCCGGCGAGGAAAAGCCATACTCGGTATAGACGTTGACCGAGTTTGCTATCTGCTTCAGGTTGAACACGGACGCCCATTGCTGGTAGCCGATGCCCTTGCCCTCGGCTTTCTTGGCCTCAATGTCCACCATGCGCTGGACGCCCTGGGGCTGGCGAAGCTGCTCCCGGATGCTGGGCTTGGCTCCCAGGCTGGGACGGGCGGCGTTGCGTTCCAGAGCGGCACCGACGGCGGCGCGGTCAAACTCGTCCCCCAGCTTCCGGGCGGTGATGGGCTTGGCCCGGTCGGGGGTGAGGTAGGACAACCGGCCCCGGCTCTCCTTGACGGTGATGCCCCGCTGTAACAGCCGCTGGGCAAAGTCCTCGAAGCTGACGGCCAGGTTGAGGACGGCCCGGATCTCCCGGCGCAGCTTCTCCTTGTCCGTTTCAAACTTGGTGGGCGGCTTACCCTGGGCGGCGGCTTCGGTGTCCAGAGCAAGCTGCCCTTTCTTCTGCGCCCAATACTCCCGTTCGGTGACACGGCTCCTGCTCCCACCCAGCAGGTCGATCTGGTACAGCCCCGCCTCCTGGCACAGCTCCATGACCTCGGCCCGGAAGTGGTGCATAGCAGCGGCGGTGCAGCGGTGCTTCGCCCCGGCCTGGGTGTCGCTGGCCCTGTCCATGTAGGGCTTGCGCTCCACCTCGGCCACCCGCAGGGAGTTGATGACAATGTGGACGTGGATGTTGCCGCTGTGGTTGTGGCCGTCCGGGTGGGTACAGACCAGGGCCTGGTGTCCGGGGAACTGTTCGGCACAAAACCGCTCCCCCAATGCCTGGGCCTTGTCCATCGTCAGGCCGTGGTCGGGGCCGTCCCTGGGGTCAAAGGACAGGATGTAGTGGTGGCTTTTCACGTCCTCCCGCCGCTGGTTTTTGCCGTAGCGGAGATTGGCCCGCATACAGGCCACAGCGAAGTCCTCCCCGCCGCAGTTCAAAGAAGAAATGCGGTAGTCCCGGCGGGGAACAAGCCGCCCATGCTCGTCCAGGATGGGCCTGCCGGTGAACTCGTC
>CAJTVF010000127.1 GCA_910579435.1 uncultured Oscillibacter sp. | reverse complement strand
ACCGGCGAGATCACCAACTGGAAGGACATCGGCGGACAGGATGCGGAGATTGTCCTGATTGGCCGGGAAGCCGGCAGCGGAACCAGGGACGGCTTTGAATCCATCACCGGCACAGCAGACAACTGCCAGTACCGCCAGGAGCTGACCTCCACCGGCGATGTGATTACCGCCGTGTCCCAGAACCCGGATGCCATCGGCTACGCCTCCCTCGCCTCCGTCAAGGACACCGTGCGGGCCGTCACAGTAGGCGGCGTAGCACCCACAGAGGATGCGGTGAAGGACGGCAGCTATGTCATTCAGCGGCCCTTTGTCCTGGTCACCAAGACGGACACGCCCCTTTCGGAGCAAGCGCAAAAGTTCTTCGACTTCGCAACCTCCCCTGATGCGGCGGAGCTGATCTCTGGCGCGGGCGCTGTGGCGGCAAATTGACTATGCGCAGTAGAAAGCAACTGCTGGAAACCGCAGTCCACGGGATATTTCTGATGCTGGGATTGGTTACGGTAGGCTGTGTCTTGCTGATTACCGTATATTTGGTGGTCTCCGGCATCCCTGCCATCCGGCAGATCGGGCTTGTGCCCTTTCTACTGGGTGACACCTGGGAATCTACCGCCGCACAGCCCTCATACGGCATCCTCCCGTTCATTCTCACCAGCATTTACGGCACAGCGGGCGCTATCCTGTTCGGTGTCCCGGTAGGATTTTTCGCGGCGGTTTATCTGGCGAAGCTGGCTCCAACCCAAGTAAAATCCATCGTTGAGGCCGCTGTCAGCCTCCTGGCGGGTATTCCATCTGTGGTCTACGGTCTGGTGGGGATGCTGGTGCTTGTGCCGGGTACCCGGGCGCTGTTCCATGTGCCGGACGGGGCCAGCCTGCTGGCGGCAATCATCGTCCTGTCGGTCATGATTCTGCCCTCCATCATCAAAGTATCCATTACCGCGCTGGAGGCAGTACCGAAAGAGTACGAGGACGCATCCCTGGCCCTCGGCGCGACCTCGATAGAAACCTATTTTCGGGTATCCGTCCCTGCGGCGCGAAGCGGCATCGCGGCGGCGGTGGTGCTGGGAGTAGGCCGGGCCATCGGGGAGGCTATGGCGGTGATGATGGTATCCGGCAACGCGGCAAATATGCCCTCACTGTTTGAAAGCGTCCGATTTCTTACCACGGCGGTATCCAGCGAAATGTCCTATTCCAGCGGCCTACAGAGGCAGGCGCTGTTCTCCATCGCCCTGGTGCTGTTTCTGTTCATCATGCTGATCAACGCCGTGTTGAATTTCTTCCTCAAGGGGCAAAAGGAGGGCTGATTATGCTGGACAGACCAATCTCCCCATCCCGGAGGGCCTATATCGGTGTAATGGGGCTGCTGTGCGCCCTGTCGGTGCTGCTGGTGTGCGCTCTGGCGTTGTTCCTCATAGGCTATGTGCTGGCTGCGGGCCTCCCCAACCTGTCCTGGGAGCTGCTGACCACCAAACCCAGCTACCTGTCGGACACCATCGGCATCCTGCCGGATATTCTGAACACCATCTACATCATCCTTGCCGCCCTGCTGATCGTCCTGCCTTTGGGGGCAGGGGCGGCGGTCTATCTGACCGAGTACGCCGCAAATAAGCGTCTGGTGTCTGTCATCGAGTACGCGGCGGAAACCCTCTCCGGCATCCCGTCCATCATCTACGGCCTTGTGGGGATGCTGGTGTTTACCGGCGTGTTGGGAACCTCTCTGCTGGCGGGTGCGCTGACGCTGGTTATCATGAACCTGCCCACCATCATGCGAACGACCCAGGAGAGCCTGAGAACTGTGCCCCAGAGCTACCGCGAGGGGGCCTTTGGCCTGGGGGCCGGAAAGTGGCGGGTCATCCGCAC
>CAJTVF010000126.1 GCA_910579435.1 uncultured Oscillibacter sp. | reverse complement strand
GGGCAGCCGCCTCTACGGTGTGGAGCTGGACTCCATCACCGGGCGCATCGCCCAGAAGCTGTACCCGGAGGCGGACATCAAGGTGGCCGGTTTCCAGACCACCGACAGGCGGGACTTCTTCGACCTCTGTGTCGGGAATGTACCCTTCGGCGACTACAAGGTGAACGACAAGCCCTATAACAAGCTGGGCTTCTCCATCCACAACTATTTCTTTGCCAAGGCCATCGACCAGGTGCGTCCGGGCGGCGTGGTGGCCCTTGTCACCAGCCGCTACACGATGGACGCCAAAAGCCCCGATGCCCGGAAGTATATCGCACAGCGGGCGGAGCTGCTGGGGGCGGTGCGTCTGCCCAACAACGCCTTCAAGGCCAACGCCGGGACGGAGGTAGTCTCGGACATCCTGTTCCTGCAAAAGCGGGACCGCCCCATCGACATCGAGCCGGACTGGGTACACCTGGGGCAGACCCCGGAGGGCCTCACCCTCAACAGCTACTTTGTGGACCATCCTGAGATGGTGCTGGGCAAGCTGACGACCGAAAGCACACAGTACGGGCGGGAGGAATGCACCGTTGCCCCCACCCCCGGCGCCGACCTTGCGGAACAGCTCCGGGAGGCTGTCTCCCATATCCACGGCAGCTATCAGGCGGTGGAGCGGGACGGGGCGGACATCGCGGACGAGGCCGTGGAGCGGGGCGCCATCCCCGCCGACCCGGATGTGAAGAACTTCTCCTATGCCCTGGTGGACGGGGAGGTCTACTTCCGGGAGAACAGCGTCATGAAGCCCGTGGAGCTGAGCGACACGGCAAAGGGGCGCGTGGCCGGGATGATCGGCCTGCGGCAGATCGTGAACGACCTGATCCAGTACCAGCTTGAGGACTACCCGGATGAGGACATCCAGGCGAAGCAGGCGGAGCTGAACGCCGCCTATGACGCCTTTTACGCAAAGTTTGGGACCATCAATTCCAGCGCCAACGCAAGGGTGTTTGACGAGGACTCCTCTTACTACCTGTTATGCTCCCTTGAGAATATTGACGAGGACGGGCGGCTGGAGAGCAAGGCGGATATGTTCACCAAGCGGACCATCCGCCCGGAACGCCATATCACCAGCGTGGACACGCCCAGCGAGGCGCTGGCGGTCTCCATCGGGGAGCGGGGCAGGGTCGATCTGCGGTTCATGTCCGAGCTGCTGGGGACGCCCGGTGAGTACGGGCGCATCACAGAGGAATTACAGGGCGTGATCTTCCGTGACCCCCGTGAGGCTGTGGCGGACGACCCCCTCCGGGGCTGGCATACCGCAGACGATTACCTCTCCGGCAATGTCCGGGACAAGCTGATGGTGGCGAGGATGGCGGCGGCCACCGACCCCGCCTATGCCGTCAATGTGGCGGCGCTGGAACAGGCACAGCCCAAAGACCTGGACGCCTCTGAGATCGATGTGCGCCTGGGCGCGACCTGGATCGACAAGGACTATATCCAGCAGTTCATGGAGGAGACCTTTGATACCCCGTGGCGGCTTCGGAACGCGGTCCAGGTGAAGTATTCGCCCTCCACCGCCGAGTGGCAGGTCACGGGCAAGAACGCCACAGGGCGGCATGATGTCATGGCGTATATGACCTACGGCACAGACCGGGCCAGCGCCTACCGCATTTTGGAGGACACCCTGAACCTCCGGGACATCCGCATCTATGACATCATCGAGGACGCGGACGGCAAACAGAAACGGGTGCTGAACAAGAAGGAGACCACCCTCGCCCAGCAGAAGCAGCAGGCCATCAAGGACGCTTTCCGGGACTGGGTGTGGCGTGACCCCAGGCGGCGGGAGGATTTAGTCAGGACCTACAACGAGCTGTTTAATAGCACCCGCCCCCGTGAGTATGACGGCAGCCACATCGTCCTGGGCGGCATGAACCCGGACATCACCCTGCGGGAACACCAGCGGGG
>CAJTVF010000125.1 GCA_910579435.1 uncultured Oscillibacter sp. | reverse complement strand
CCCGGCCAAGGAGGGCGGGCAGGAGTGGGAGAAGCCCCAGGAGCAGCCGGAGCCTCCCCGCCGTGGCCGCCGCCCCAAGAACAAGGAGGCCCCGGCCCAGGGTGAGCGGCCCAAGCGCAAGGGCCGCCCGCCCAAGGCGGAGAAGCAGACCCCCGGCGGGGGCGGCGCTGGCAAGACGGCCAAGACCGCCACACGGGGCAAGGCCGCCGGAAAATCCGCCCCGGCCAAGGAGGAGATCCCGCCGCCTCCCGCGCCCGCGCCGGAGGAGCCGCCCCAGCCCAAGGACGCCTCCCGCGCGGAAAAAGAGGAGATCGTCTATCTGGACCTCGACCAGCTCCACCCGTTCCAGGATCACCCGTTCGGCGTCCGGGACGACAATGAAATGAAAGGGCTGGTGTCGTCTGTGCGGGCAGGCGGCGTCCACCAGCCCGCCCTGGTGCGTCCCCGTGAGGGCGGGGGCTATGAGATCATAGCGGGCCACCGGCGGCAGCGGGCAAGCGAGCTGGCGGGGTACAAAAATATGCCCTGTATCGTCCGCAACATGACGGATGATGAAGCCGTCCTCGCTATGACGGACGACAACCTGCGCCACCGGGAAACGATTTTGCCCAGCGAAAAGGCGGCGGCCTTGAAGCAGCAGTATGAGGCCATCAAGCACCAGGGGACGCGGGGCGACGGCGCGGACCTGGGCAAGCTGTCTCTGGACAAAGTGGGCGAGCGCAACGGCATGAGCGGAAAGACGGTGCAGCGGTACATTTATCTGAATGACCTTGTGCCGGAGCTGAAACAGTTCATGGACGGCGGCAAGCTGTCGTTCACCCCCGCTGTGGAGATTTCCCGTATCAGGCCGGACCATCAGAAGTATATCGCCGTGTCCATTGAGGGGCAGCAGTCGTCCCCCTCCAAGGCCCAGGCGAAGAAGCTGCGGGAAATGGACGAAAAAAACCAGCTCAACCCGGACGTGATCGACGCGGTGTTGAGCCAGGAGAAGAAAAAGGAGGATTTCGACGTGATCATCAGCTCTGCGGAATTGGCCCAGTATTTCGGCAAGGACAAGACGCCCCGTGAGATGAAGGACCAGATCATGGCCCTGTTGGGGGAGTGGAAAGAGAAGCAGCCCCCGGAGCTGGGCAAGGGCGAGAAAACGGCGGATAGGGAGAAGTAAGCGGAGGCTCTGGACACGGTGTCCAGAGCTTTTCCCGTCTCCCCCGTCCCACCGTCTCCCGTGAAAACGGCTCTTGTGGAATATCCCCCGTCGCCGCGCCACCCATAGCACAACCGGGGCAGCCTGTCAAGGGCAAAGCCGCCGCTGCGCGGCGGTGCTCCGCACCCTTGACAGGCAGTCCCGGCTGTGCTACTCCCAAGGCGCGACGGGGGATATATCCTCCAGAGCCGCCCCCCTTTCCCCAAGAATGGGGAAAGGGGCGGAGGGAAAAGGGGCTGACCGCTTCCTCTCCAAACAATTTTATCTACATCTGAACGGAGGTTTTCAAAATGAAAATGCCCCTGGCGTATGTCACCGCCGCCTGGAGCGCGGACCCCGTGGAGGCCACGGAGCAGGCTGTCCGCTACTGCCGGGCCGTCTACGAGGCGGGGTTCTCCCCCATCTGCCCCACGCTGTACCTCCCCCTCTTTCTGAACGACGCTGTACCGGAGGAGCACAAGAGCAGTATTGATATGAGCCGGGACCTGCTGCGCCGCTCCCGTGTGCTGGTGGTGTGCGGCCACGCTGTCACCGAGGCGGTGAAAAATGACATCGCCGTGGCCCAGCGGCTCAAGATCACGGCCACCACCCTGGAGGGTATTCTGACGGTAAAGGGGCAGGGCCGCTGCTGACCCTGGCGAGCCTCTTTGACGGGATCGGCGTGTTCCCCCTGGCCGCCCGGCGTCAGGGGATCGTCCCCCTGTGGGCCAGCGAGATCGAAAAGGCCCCCGTCTCCATCACGAAACGCCACTTCCCGGATATGGAGCACCTGGGGGACATTACCCGGCTCCACGGC
>CAJTVF010000124.1 GCA_910579435.1 uncultured Oscillibacter sp. | reverse complement strand
TCGCTACCTTAGGACCGTTATAGTTACGGCCGCCGTTTACTGGGGCTTGGGCTCGGCGCCTCGCGGCCTCGCGGCCGCTAACGCCTCCCCTTGACCTTCCAGCACCGGGCAGGCGTCAGCCCATATACCTCACCTTGCGGTTTCGCATAGGCCTGTGTTTTTGCTAAACAGTTGCTTGGGCCTGTTCACTGCGGCCCCATCTCTGGGGCGCCCCTTCTCCCGAAGTTACGGGGCCATTTTGCCGAGTTCCTTGGCAGTGCTTCTCCCGCCGGCCTCGGGGTCCTCCCCCTGCCCACCTGTGTCGGTCTGCGGTACGGGTGCATGGCGAGCCATAGCGGCTTTTCTCGGCACGCGCTCCGTGCGCTTCGCTACTCAATTTCGCTCCGCCTCGCGCCACCGGGCTAACGCCCTCCTGCGCTTGCGCCGGGCCTTCCGTCCCCGGCTCGCACCACGCGCATGCGTCCCCGCACGTTCTGTCGCCATGCAGTACAGGAATCTCCACCTGTCGTCCATCGGCTACGCATCCCTGCCTCGCCTTAGGCCCCGACTTACCCAGGGCAGATCGGCTTCACCCTGGAAACCTCGGGCATTCGGCCGAGAGGATTCCCACCTCTCTCTCGCTACTCATTCCGGCATTCTCTCTCCCCGGCGCTCCACCGCCCCTCACGGTGCGGCTTCCGCGCGCCGGCGATGCTCCCCTACCGGCATGCCTGACGGCATGCCCCCGGGCTTCGGCGGCGTGTTTCAGCCCCGGACATTTTCGGCGCGGGGCCTCTCGGCTAGTGAGCTATTACGCACTCTTTCAATGCGTGGCTGCTTCTGAGCCAACATCCTAGCTGTCCTTGAAGCCCCACATCCTTCCCCACTTAACACGCACTTGGGGGCCTTGGCCGCGGGTCTGGGCTCTTTCCCTCTCGACCGCCCGACTTATCTCGTGCGGTCTGACTCCCGCGCACCGTCTCTGCGGCATTCGGAGTTTGGTAACCTTCGGTAGGCTTTGACGCCCCCTAGGGTATCCAGTGCTCTACCTCCGCCAGACTCGCGCGGGGCTAGCCCTAAAGCTATTTCGGGGAGAACCAGCTATCTCCGGGTTCGATTGGAATTTCTCCGCTACCCACCCCTCATCCCCACCCTTTTCAACGGATGTGGGTTCGGCCCTCCACTGCCTCTTACGGCAGCTTCAGCCTGGGCATGGGTAGGTCACCCGGTTTCGGGCCTGCCGCCACGGACTCCTCCGCCCTCTTCAGGCTCGGTTTCCCTCCGGCTCCGTGCCTTCGGCACTTAGCCTCGCCGGTGGCGGCAGCTCGCCGGACCGTTCTACAAAAAGTACGCGGTCGTGCACATGCGGCACTCCCACAGCTTGTGGACGCAGGGTTTCAGGCTCTCTTTCACTCCCCTCCCGGGGTCCTTTTCACCTTTCCCTCACAGTACTCTGCTCTATCGGTCACTGGGTAGTATTTAGCCTTACGGGGTGGTCCCCGCTCGTTCCCACAGGGTTTCACGTGCCCCGTGGTACTCTGGATCCCGCTGTGCCCGGTCTGGTTCCGCCTACGGGGCTCTCACCCTCTACGGCCGGCCTTTCCAGCTCCGTTCCGCCTCCCTCGCGGGCACCTCATGCGGTCCTAACCCCGGAGTGCTCGCACTCCGGTTTGGGCTCCTCCCGGTTCGCTCGCCGCTACTTCGGGAATCACTGTTGTTTTCTCCTCCTCCGGCTACTTAGATGTTTCAGTTCGCCGGGTTCCCCTCCGCGCGCTATGTGTTCACGCGCGGATACATGAGGTCCTCTCATGTGGGTTCCCCCATTCAGACACCTGCGGATCGCCGGGCATTTGCCCCTCCCCGCAGCTTTTCGCAGCTTGTCGCGTCTTTCATCGGCTCCCAGTGCCAAGGCATCCTCCCTGCGCCCTTTCTGCTTAACCTCTCACGGCTGGCATTCGCTTGGCTCCCTTGATAGTTCCCTATCTTGGTTCTCATGCGCCTTTCATGCCTAGCGTGGCATTACTCGGCCTCTGTTCTGTTGCATTCATTGTATTTGTTGCATTTTACCTTTTCGATGTCTTGGATATCTTATTCATGGTTGTATGGTATTCGGTTTTCAAGGT
>CAJTVF010000123.1 GCA_910579435.1 uncultured Oscillibacter sp. | reverse complement strand
ATGTACCTTGAAAAATCCATACAGAGACATATAAGACATCAATCAACCGAAACGCAAGCAAATGTTGATAGGACAATGCAATTTCTTTTTTTTACCCATGCATGGGAGGCCATGCATGGCAGGCCTGCAGCGGCAACGCTATGCCGTGTGGCAGGCAGGAGAGCGATAGCTCAGGACTAGGTCAAGCAAGGAAGGGCACAGGGCGGATGCCTTGGCACTGGGAGCCGACGAAAGACGCGACAAGCTGCGAAAAGCTGCGGGGAGGGGCAAATACCCACCGATCCGCAGGTGTCTGAATGGGGGAACCCACGCAGGTACACCCTGCGTACCCATGCGCCAACACATAACGCATGGGGGGGAACCCGGCGAACTGAAACATCTAAGTAGCCGGAGGAAGAGGAAGAAACATCGATTCCCAGAGTAGCGGCGAGCGAAATGGGAAGAGCCCAAACCGGGGCGCATGCGCCCCGGGGTTAGGACCGCGAAAAATGCCGATGAAGGCAGGGGAATGGCTTTGGGAAAGCCAGCCAGAGAGGGTGAGAGCCCCGTACCCGAAGCCTGGGGCGGCATGGCGGGATCCAGAGTACGCCGAGACACGTGGAACCTTGGCGGAACATGCGGGGACCACCCCGTAAGGCTAAATACTACCCAGTGACCGATAGCGCATAGTACTGTGAAGGAAAGGTGAAAAGGACCCCGGGAGGGGAGTGAAAGAGACCCTGAAACCCTGTGCCTACAATCTGTGGGACGCCCATACGAGGCGGACCGCGTACTTTCTGTAGAACGGTCCGGCGAGCTGCGGCACCCGGCAAGGTTAAGCGCCAGAAGGCGCGGAGCCGGAGGGAAACCAAGCCTTAAGAGGGCCAGAGTCGTGTGCCGCACGCCCGAAACCGGGTGACCTACCCATGGCCAGGCTGAAGCTGCCGTAAGAGGCAGTGGAGGGCCGAACGCACATCCGTTGAAAAGGGTGGCGATGAGCGGTGGGTAGCGGAGAAATTCCAACCGAACCCGGAGATAGCTGGTTCTCCCCGAAATAGCTTTAGGGCTAGCCCCATGGCAGCCTGCCGGAGGTAGAGCACTGGATTTCCTAGGGGGCGTCAAAGCCTACCGAAGAATACCAAACTCCGAATGCCGGGGAGCCGATCCATGGGAGTCAGGCTGCACGAGATAAGTTGGGCAGCCGAGAGGGGAACAGCCCAGACCGCCGGCTAAGGCCCCGAAGTGCATGTTAAGTGGGGAAGGATGTGGGGCCTCGAAGACAGCCAGGACGTTGGCTCAGAAGCAGCCATGCATTCAAAGAGTGCGTAACAGCTCACTGGTCGAGAGGCCCCGCGCCGAAAATGCCCGGGGCTCAAGCACGCCGCCGAAGCCGCGGGGTGCAGCACATGCTGCACCGGTAGGGGAGCATTGCTGGCGCGGGGAAGCGGCACCGTGAGGAGCCGTGGAGCGCCAGGAAGGGAGAATGCCGGAATGAGTAGCGAGAGGGGGGTGGGAATCCCCCCGGCCGGATATCCAAGGTTTCCAGGGTAAAGCTGATCTGCCCTGGGGGAGTCGGGGCCTAAGGCGAGGCCGGAAGGCGTAGCCGATGGACAACAGGCTGATATTCCTGTACTGCGTCGTGGCAGAACTGTGGGGACGCATGTGGCGGAGCATGTGCCGGGTATGGAAGACCCGGCGCAAGCGCAGGAGGCGGCGGGCAGGGAAAGCCGCCCGCCAGGCCGGAGGCGTGACGCGGAGCGAAGCGAGAGTAGCGAAGCATGCCAGCCATGTGCCGAGAAAAGCCGCTATGGCCCACGGCGCACCCGTACCGTAGACCGACACAGGTGGATGGGGAGAGTATCCCAAGGCCGGCGGGAGAAGCATTGCCAAGGAACTCGGCAAAATGGCCCCGTAACTTCGGGAGAAGGGGCGCCATGCGAGGCATGGCCGCAGAGAAGAGGCCCAAGCAACTGTTTAGCAAAAACACAGGTCTATGCGAAGCCGCAAGGCGAGGTATATGGGCTGACGCCTGCCCGGTGCTGGAAGGTTAAGGGGAGGGGTTAGCGCAAGCGAGGCCCTGAGCTGAAGCCCCAGTAAACGGCGGCCGTAACTATAACGGTCCTAAGGTAGCGAAATT
>CAJTVF010000122.1 GCA_910579435.1 uncultured Oscillibacter sp. | reverse complement strand
TGGCCCACAGGTCCGGGTGGTGGTCGTAGAGGTGGCGCAGCTCCGGCATCTTGGCATTGGGACAGAACCAGCAGCCGCCCCGGTCGGTGAAGGCGTAGACAGGAGAAAGCAGCCCTGCGCTGTCGCAGAGCTGCCATGCGTCCCGTTCTGTGAGATTGTATTTCGCCAGCAAGGACACCTGCCTGCCGCCCTCCAGCCGCAGCAGCCGTTCCTGCTCATCTTTGGCGATGCCGATATACTGGACCGTTCCGGGCGGCAGGTTTTTTTGATAGTGCTGGATGGGCCGGATCTTGCAGTCACGCTGGACGGCGCACTTCCCGCACAGAGGGAAGGAGCGCACCATGCCCTTTTTCGGGCCGCGGGTGACCCGCCCGGTGAACAGATCCACATAGGTCTTTTCCGAGCGGAGGATGATGATTTTTACCCCCATCCGCTCCAGTGCGGGGATGGCGGTTTCGTAGATGAAGTCTCGATGCTCCGGTACCTCGCCGGAGACGCCCTTATCGAACATCACTTCGCAGTAGACCGCCTCATCCAGAGGCTCCCCATGCTCTTTTGCAAGCAAAATGGCGGCCAACGAATCTTTCCCGAATGAGCATGAGGCGATAAACTTGGGCCGCTCCACTGTCACCGCTCCTGTCTGGGCGCTTTCTTCTTGGAAGCGGTCTTTTGGCCGGACTTATCCTTTGCCGGAGACTGCTTCTGTGCCTTGTCCTTTGGGCCGAAGATCGCATCCTCCAGCCGATCCAGCCACGTCATGTCCGCTTCCTCAGCTTTACATTCGATTTTCCTGATCTTGCAGCCAAACTCCTCCAGCGCCTCCTGAACACACTGTACACTGTAGGTGGAGAAGCTCTCCGCTTCAGCCTCGTTTTCGTCATGGCAGTGAAAGGTATATTCCAGATGCACCATACGGCCATCAAAGCGGAAATTCAGATCGCTGGAGACATAGCCGCTGCCCAGGGTATTGTCCTGCTCATAGACTTCCTTAACGTGCTGCACAAACTGCTTCTGCACATCCGGGAGAAGCAGCATATTGAATTCGCCGGAACCGTCAAAGTCCAGCCGGAAATGTATTGTGGTCTGAACATCATAATCCATTCCGTCATCCATTGGAGCGGTCACCTCCCACAGCGTCCACCAATGCGGCGGCCCGGTCGGTCTGCTCCCAGGGGGCGTCTTGGTGAGTGAAGTGGCCATAGTTGCAGAACTGCGCGAAGATGGGACGGTCCAGCCCCAGGGCGGAGATCATCCCGGCAGGAGTCAGGTTGAACACAGCCCGGACGGCCTGCGCCAGCACAGCTTCCGGGTATTTCCCGGTCTGGTGGGCGTCGATGTCCACAGCTACCGGCTCGGCCCTGCCGATGGCGTAGGCGAGGCTGACGGTGCAGCGTTCCGCCAGACCAGCGGCCACGATGTTCTTGGCGATGTACCGGGCCATGTAGGCCCCGCTGCGGTCCACCTTGCTGCCGTCCTTCCCGGACAGCGCCCCGCCGCCATGGGGGGCCAGCCCGCCGTAGGTATCCGCCATCAGCTTCCGGCCCGTCAGGCCGGTGTCCGCCTCAAAGCCGCCCAGCACGAACCGCCCGGAGGGATTGATAAAAGCCTCCGTCTTGTGGTCCGGGTACAGATCCCGCAGAGCGGGGACGATGACGTGCCGGGTGATCTCCCGGCGCAGCTCGTCCAGATTCTTGGCCTCGTCATGCTGGCAGGAGACCACCACAGCGGCGATCCGGTGGGGCTTGCCGTTCTGGTACTCCACGGACACCTGGGCCTTGCCGTCCGGCCCCAGGCCCTGGATGGTCCCGGTTTTCCGGGCGTTGGTCAGCAGCAGGGTCAGCCGGTGGGCCAGCATCACGGGCAGGGGCAGCAGTTGGGGCGTTTCCGAACAAGCATAGCCGTACATGATGCCCTGGTCGCCGGCGCCCGCGTCGGCGCAAAGTCCGCTCAACTCCGTTTCCGCCTGCGGCGAAAACTGCGTTCGCTCCCTTGCGCCTCCTTTCCCCACGCAACCCGCTGCGCTGGGCTTGCGCGGGGACCCCATATTGCTGCCGTCCACAGCGCCGGCGATATCGCCGCTCTGGTCATGGGTGATGATCTCCACCTCATAGTCCGATCCATAGCCCGTTTCCCGAACAGTCTGGCAGACGATGGCCGGGATGTCCGGCAGCTCGGCGGCGGTGATCTCCCCGGCCACGATGATCTTCCCGG
>CAJTVF010000121.1 GCA_910579435.1 uncultured Oscillibacter sp. | reverse complement strand
AAATTTCTGGCGCAAATCTGCACACGTTGATTTAATCAGTGCTTCCTTAAATTATTGCTGGTTCATGACATTATATGTGGGGATGGGAAGCAGCGATGATGAAATAGCCTATGCTGTTGAAGGCGAAGGCGAGTGGGGCGAGAATATCGGCTTTGTCATATCCAATGATAGTGTTGCTTATGTGGGGGCTGATTATTTGGATTACATGGAAAATGCACAGTAAACTTCCAGTTAGCGGGGGATTTTACTCAGGTGAAATCCCCCTTGACAAATCTTTTCTTGGTACAGCCTGACCGGGCTGTGCTGGACCGCGTGCGCCTCGAAGCCCGGGAGGGCTGGATGGAGAGGCCGGAAGAGCCGGTAAACGGGATGTATGCGATCATCCGCCGCAGTGTATTTGAAAATGAGCCCCTGCGGTACAAGGGGAGGAACGAGCGGTAAGCTCCCGGCGAAAAAAAGAGCCAAGGCCCACGGGCCTTGGCTCTGCTGTTGATGGGAAACGCTGCGCTCCCGGCTCACTCACCCATGGGCGCGCCGCACTGGGGGCAGAATTTGCTGTCGGACTCGGCGCCGCAGATGGGGCACTTCTTCCCAGCGGAGGCATCCTCCTCGGTCTCGGCGGGCTCCTCCCTTACGGGCTTACTGGCCTCCAGCTCGGCGATTTTGGCCTTGCTGGCGTTGACAGCCTCCACAGCCTCCCGCACTGCGTCGGGGATCTCGCCCTCGTACTCGCTGACGAACCACTCGCCGATGGCACGGTAGTTTTTGTCGATTTCTTTCTGTTCTCCGGCAATGGCCACGTTGAGCTTTACCAGCTCCGCGGCGTCCTTGGTCCGGTCGGCGGCCTTGTTGGCAACGTCCTTTGCTTTGCGGGTTAGCTCATCGAAATTAAACGCCATGGTTGTTGTACCCCTTTCATATTCCGGGCCCGCTGGGGGTCCGGTTTTAATCATGTCCTAGACTACAGGACCTAGTATATCGTATCCTTTTGTAAAACGCAACAGAAAGCCCAAATGTTTACAGTTCTTTTTCAATCGGGGCCTCAGTGGCCCTGCTCCGCCTTGACCACCGCGCCGGAGGAGGCGTCGATTTCGTAGTCGTACTCCACGCTTCCCACCCGGAACTCGAGCTCATAGACCCAGTAGCCGTCGTTCTCGTCCAGCTCGCACTTGACATAGCCCGCGTCGTCGGCGGAGACCCCGGCGTGGGTCAGGGCGGCGCTTTTGGCAGCTTCCTCGCCGATGAAGCCGCCGGACTGCTGGGCGGCGGTCCCGCTGCGATGGCTGTTTTGCTCCTGCTTGGCCTCCAGCACGGCGTTGGTGGAGGCGTCGATTTCGTAGTCGTACTCAGTAGTGCCCACCCAAAATTCGATGTCGTAGACCTGGCGGCCGTCGTCCCAGTCCAGCTTGCATCGGAGGGATTCCGCGTCGGCGGCGGAGACCCCGGCGTGGGTGAAGGCGGCGCTTTTCGCGGCCTCTTCGCCGGTGGCGGCGGGCGTTCCGGCGGCGGGGGACTGGGTTCCGGAAGAGGGCGTTTGGGCGGTGGAGGCCGGAGCCTGGGCGGCGGGCGTCTGGGTCTTAGGGGAGGCGTCGGGGACCGTCTGGGGCGCAGCGGCGGCCTGGGAGCTCCCCATGACGTCGGGAAGGCCCTCCAGCACCTCTCCGGTGTAGGCGTCGATCTTATATTCGAAGTCCCCCAGGGTGGGGTGGTGGAGCTCTACCTCATAGTGGGCGGGGGCCTCGTCCAGCTCGGGGTCCGTTTCGCTGGTGACGGAATCCACGGCCAGGGTCCCGGCGTATTCCCCGGCGGCCTGGGCGGCGGCGGAGACGCCGATGGGCAGGCCCGGCGCGCCGGTCTCCCAGAGCTGTTCCAGCTCTTGAGCGGAGAGTTTTGCCAAATCGTCGGCGGAGAGGTCCGCGTTCAAGGCCCGCACGTCCTCGATCATGGCGGCCTTGCCGGAGGAGAGCGTGGGCCCGGCGGCCTGGGGATTGTTCGGGTTGGAAGCGTCCTGGGTGAGAGGCGGGTCGTTTCTGGCGTTTCCGGAAGCTGTCCTTCCGAACATCTGCCACAGCTGGAGGCACAGGACCAGGACCAGAAGGACGATGGTGGCCATCAGCAGCCAGCGGGTCAGCTTCTTGTCGTGTTTCTCTGGGGTCATGGTGTTCACGCTCCTTTTTGGGATGGCTTTATTATAGCACAGGAGGGAGAAAAAGTCCAGAGGGACAGCCCGGGAGGGAATGTCCGCTTCAGGGGTTTTATGTTGTAGGGCGGACCTGTGTGCTCGCTCTTGGCCCCGGTATTCGTGGCAAGCAGGGCGGACACGCAGGTACGCTCCTGCGCCTCCTTCTCTTCGTAAATGCTCGTTGGGACACTCCCGGCCCGGGATTTTGTAAGTTTGTCAAACAAATTGGACAAGGAAGTCGATTGGAGAAAGCCAGGAGAG
>CAJTVF010000120.1 GCA_910579435.1 uncultured Oscillibacter sp. | reverse complement strand
CTTTCAAGACATTTTCATCCCCGCCGTGCTGATCGTGGCTATGTTTATGGGCTGTACGTTCAACGCCATGAACATCATTTCCGAAAAAGAGGACGGCGTGGCGTTTGTCAACGAGATACTTCCTATGACACCCAGCCAGTACATTATGCAGAAAGTCGTGGTAGGATTTCTCTTTGGAAGTTTATCGTCTATCATAACGGCATGTATTTGCTTTCAACTATCCTGGCATAATTGGGGGATCATGCTGGCGCTGATCGTTCTGTCGTCCTTTGTGGCGGCGCTGATCGGGCTGTTTACCGGCAAGCTCTCCGAGGGCCTGATGATCGGTGTGGTCTATATCAAGATCATCATGCTGGTGTTTATCGCGGTGCCCATTGTATGCGCTCTAATTGGGGTCAGCGGGCCGCTGGCGGTCCTCTGCAATCTCGTCCCATCCCAGCCCG
This sequence comes from uncultured Oscillibacter sp., assembly GCA_910579435.1. Taxonomy (GTDB): domain Bacteria; phylum Bacillota; class Clostridia; order Oscillospirales; family Oscillospiraceae; genus Oscillibacter. The sequence continues at coordinate 2,156 of CAJTVF010000120.1, read as the reverse complement.
CCTTCGACGGCATTATGGCCCTGTCCGCCGGGAATACAGGCGCGGCAATCAAAGATGCCGGCATACTGTCTATTCATTGCGTGGTATGGCCCGCACTGTACGTTTTGATTTTTACACGGCGGAAAAAGCAGGCGGGATATTCAATCTAAATACCTTTTAGTGGAAAACCTGCTTTGGCTATGATGGGATGTATGGAACGATAGTGATCCGTTTTTACGTTCAGCCAAGAAAAATATAATTGACACTGGAAAAGAATTGCATTACAATGTGGAAAACAACATAGCAGGGGAGCTTGTGTGACAGGCTGAGAGGAAGGTAGACCTTCGACCCTTGAACCTGATGCGGATAATGCCGCCGGAGGAAGTCGTAGGAAACGCTACTTTTTTCAGGGGGCATCGTATTCAGATGCCCCCTGTTTTTTGTTGCCAATCAGAGAAAGGGAGTAAAAAACCATGTTTGAACCGATTTTTGAGAATGTCCGCCAGAAATCCCCCCTGGTCCACAACATCACCAACTATGTCACCGTGAACGACTGCGCCAATATGCTGCTGGCCTGCGGCGGCTCGCCCATTATGGCGGACGACCCGGAGGATGCCGTGGAGATCACCGCCATCTGCGGTGGACTGAACATCAACATTGGAACCCTGAACCAGCGCACCATCCCGGCCATGCTCGCCGCCGGGAAGCGGGCCAATGAACTGGGCCATCCTGTGGTGCTGGACCCGGTGGGGGCGGGGGCCTCCACCCTGCGGACGGATACCGCCCTTCGGCTGCTGAGCGAGGTGAAGTTCGCGGTGATTCGGGGCAATATTTCCGAAATCAAGACCCTTGCCTTGGGCAGCGGTACCACCAAGGGGGTGGACGCCGATGTGGCGGACAAGGTGACGGAGGAGAACCTGGACGGGGCTGTGGCTTTCGCCAAAGACTTTGCCCGGCGGATCGGAGCGGTCGTTGCCGTCACTGGGGCCATTGACATTGTAACGGACGGGGAGCGGGCCTTCTGCATCCGCAACGGCCGTCCGGAGATGGCCTCCATCACCGGCACCGGCTGTCAGCTCTCCGCTTTGACGGCGGCCTTTGTCACCGCCAATCCGGATTGTCCCCTGAAGGCCACGGCCGCCGCCGTGTGCGCCATGGGCCTGTGCGGGGAGATCGCCCACCGGCGGCTGACCGAGTTGGACGGCAATTCCTCCTATCGGAACTACATCATCGACGCCATGTACCGCCTCACCCCGGCGGAGCTGGAGAAGGGAGCCAAGTATGAAGTGCGATAAGCGGCATATGCTGCTCTACGCCGTCACGGACCGGGCCTGGACCGGGAAACAGACCTTGTATGAGCAGGTGGAGGCGGCGCTGAAGGGCGGCGTGACCTGTGTGCAGCTGCGGGAGAAGGAACTGGACGAAACGGCCTTCCTCCAGGAAGCGAAGGAGCTGTGCGCCCTGTGCCGCCGGTATGGCGTCCCCTTCCTTGTAAATGACAACGTGGAAATCGCCATCGCCTGCGGGGCGGACGGCATCCATGTGGGCCAGGAGGACCTGGCGGCGGGCGAGGTCCGCCGCAGGGTAGGGGAGAATATGATCCTGGGTGTCTCCGTCCACACGGTGGAGGAGGCCTGCCAGGCTGTCCGGGACGGCGCGGACTATCTGGGCCTGGGCGCGGTGTTCCCCACCAGCACCAAGACCGATGTGGAGCAGATGTCCAACGAAACCTTGCGGGCAATCTGCGACGCGGTGGATGTGCCCATTGTGGCCATCGGCGGCATCAACCGGGGCAACATCCTCAAGCTGGCCGGCAGCGGCGTGGACGGCGTGGCTCTGGTGTCGGCCATCTTCTCGGCGGAGGACATTGAGGGGACCTGCCGGGAGCTGCGGGCGATGTCAAAGGAAATGGTGGGCCCATGAGGATTCGCGGCGCGATTTTTGATGTGGACGGCACGCTGTTGGATTCTATGTTCATCTGGGACACCATTGGAGAGACGTATCTTCGCTCCATTGGGTATCAGCCGAAAGAGAATCTGAACGAGACGTTCAAGAATATGAGTCTGCACCAGGCGGCCCGCTACTACCAGACCGAGTATGGCGTGACACAGAGCATCGACGAGATCATGGACGGAGTCAACGCTATGCTGGAGCGGTATTACCGCTTTGAGGTCCCG
>CAJTVF010000119.1 GCA_910579435.1 uncultured Oscillibacter sp. | reverse complement strand
CTCGCCGGTGGCGGGGTTGCGGGTGAAGGCCACGCCGGTGCCGCAGTCGTCGCCCATGTTGCCGAAGGCCATGGACTGGACGTTGACGGCGGTGCCCCAGGAATAGGGGATGTCGTTGTCCCGGCGGTACACGTTGGCCCGGGGGTTGTCCCAGGAGCGGAACACGGCCTTGATGGCGCCCATCAGCTGCTCCTTGGGGTCGGAGGGGAAGTCCACGCCCAGCTTGGCCTTGTACTCGGCCTTGAACTGGCCGGCCAGCTCCTGGAGATCCTCGGCGGTCAGGTCCACATCCTGGGTGACGCCCTTCTTCTCCTTCATTTCGTCAATGAGCTGCTCGAAGTACTTCTTGCCCACTTCCATAACGACGTCGGAGTACATCTGGATAAAGCGGCGATAGCAGTCCCAGGCCCAGCGGGGGTTGCCGGACTTGCGGATCAGCACCTGAACCACGTCCTCGTTGAGGCCCAAGTTCAGGATGGTATCCATCATGCCGGGCATGGAGGCCCGGGCGCCGGAGCGGACGGAGACCAGCAGTGGGTTCTCCAGGTCGCCGAACTTCTTCCCGGTGATTTCCTCCATCTTGGTGATATACTCCATGATTTCGGCCATAATGGAGTCGTTGATTTTCTGGCCGTCCTCGTAATACTGGGTGCAGGCCTCGGTGGTGATGGTGAAGCCCTGGGGGACAGGCAGGCCGATGTTGGTCATCTCGGCCAGGTTCGCGCCCTTGCCGCCCAGCAGCTCCCGCATGTTGGCGTTGCCCTCGGTGAACAGGTAGCAGTACTTTTTGCTCATTTTCATTCCTCCGTTATTTTTTGCGTCCGCTGGCCGGCGGTCTGCGCCGTCCGCTTGGCAAACGTTTGCCTAAATGCCTTACCATTATAATCGTTCATTTTCTGGAAAGCAATACATAAATAGCATAAGAAATGGCCAGTCATTTAAAACAATCTGCCCAAAATTGATAAGAGGGGCAGCCCCCTCCAGCTTTCAGAGCGAAAAGCCAAGGCCCCCGGAGCGTCCGGGAGCCTTGGCTTTTCGCTTTATATAGGGCGGATTAGAGATCCACGGCCTTGATGGCCTGCTCCTTGATGCCGTGCTTTTCGGCATAGCCGGTGAGGATCAGGGTCAGAGCGCCGTCGCCGGTGACGTTGCAGGCGGTGCCGAAGCTGTCCTGGAGGGCGAAGATGGCCAGCATCAGGGCGGTGCCGTCGCCGTCAAAGCCCAGAACGCCGGTAATCAGGCCCAGGGAGGCCATGACCGTGCCGCCGGGGACGCCGGGGGCGCCGATGGCGAAGATGCCTAGCAGGAGGATGAAGAGGATCATGCTGCCCACGCTGGGGAGCTCGCCGTAGAGCACCTTGGAGACGATCATGATGAAGAAGGTCTCGGTGAGGGCGGAGCCGCAGAGGTGGATGTTGGCGAACAGGGGGATGCCGAACTCCACCATGTCGGAGCGGAGGCTCTTGCTCTTCCGGGCGCAGTCCAGGGCCACGGCCAGGGTGGCGGCGGAGGACATGGTGCCCACGGCGGTGAGGTAGGCGGGGCCGTAGTGCTTCACCACCTCAATGGAGCTGCGGCCGGAGTACACCCCGGCAAAGCCGTATAGCGCGGCCATCCAGATGTAGTGGCCCGCCATGACGATGACGATGGCCAGCAGGAAGGCGGGGAACTGCTTGGTGATGGTGCCGTCATAGCTGAGGCCGCAGAAGGTCAGGGCGATGAAGAAGGGCAGGACAGGGATGACGACCTTCTTCACAACGCTCAGGACGATGTTCTGGAACTCCTGGAGCACGGCGGTGATGGTCTTGGCCTTGGTCCACACGGCGGCAAGGCCGATCAGGACGGAGAAGACCAGGGCGCTCATGACGGGCATGATCTGGGGAATGTCCAGCTGGAAGGCCACGCCCGGCAGCTCCTTCAATCCCTCCATGCTGGAGGCGATGGGCAGGAAGGGCACCAGGACATAGCCCGCGATCATGGACATCAGGGTAGCCAGGACGGTGCTGGCGTAGGCCACAATAATGGCCACCATCAGCATCCGGGTGGCGTTGGAGCCCATCTTGGTGATGGACGGGGCGATGAAGCCGATGACGATCAGGGGCACGCAGAACATGATAAGCTGGTTCAGGACATACTTGAGGGTGACCACGATGGTCATGACGTTCTCGGGCAGGAAGAGGCCGCAGACGATGCCGACGGCAATGCCGATCAGCAGCTTCAGGGGAAGGCTCATGCCCTTTTTCTCAGTGGCCATAAAGATTCCTCTCTTTCTGTGTTGACACACACATAAATTTCGCTCCGCGGTCAGGGTCTTGTTCCAGCATACGCGCGGCGGAGCCTGCGCATGCGCATGCCGGGTGGAAGCGGTTTTTTACGCTTTAGGGGGCTGGCCGGTCATGATGCGGATGATCTCTCTGTCTGTCTCCCGCATGCCCAGGCGGCCCAGGCGGCCGATGTTGGCAATGGTGTTCTCCACGCCCTTGGAGACGATGCCCTCGCCTCCGTAGAACTGCTGGCTGCTGCGGTACATGTTGTAGCCCAGCAGTCCCGCGTCCACGGCGGCGGCAATCTTGGCGGCGCAGGAGGGCTTGGCCCCGTCGCAGATCATGCCGGAAATGGTGGCCAGGGCGTTGACCAGGGTGTGGGCCAC
>CAJTVF010000118.1 GCA_910579435.1 uncultured Oscillibacter sp. | reverse complement strand
CCAAGAAGCCCACGTCCTCGATGATGGTTACCATCTCGGCGGGGAGGGTGGTGTCGGTGAGCGCCGACAGCCCGGAGGCCGTCATGATGGTGGAGATCATCCCCTGGGCCACCTTGAACAGCGCCGTCATCAGCTCCATGCCGTGGGTCACCGCCGCCTGGGCCAGCACAAAACGGATAAAGCACTTGAATACCATCTCCGGCTTCTTTAATTCCGTAAAACTCGAGCAGGTTTTGACGATGCCCATCACGAAGAACAGCACCAGCAGGGCGCAGCCGATGGCTTGGAGCGCGCCGTTGATACCTTGGATGACCGTCCAGACTCCGCCGCCTTTGAATTCCTCCGGGGTGGTACTGAGGAGCTGCCAGATCTCCGCCAGCTTCCCGTTCCAGGTCCCCAGGGCGGAGTTGAGGTTGTCCACGATCCAGTTTCCGCTTCCCACTCACACCACCTCCTTTACGTCCGAAATTCGTTTCGCGGCCATGGCGCAGTAGTCCGGGGAAAGGTCGATCCCGATAAAACTCCGGCCCAGGCGTTTCGCCACAGCGCCGGTTGTACCGCTGCCCATAAAGGGGTCCAGCACCGTGCCGCCAAGGGGGCTTCCCGCCAAGATGCAGGGTTCCGCCAGCTTCTCCGGGAACACCGCGAAGTGCGCCCCCTGGAAGCTGCTGCTGGGGACTGTCCAGACATCCCGCTTGTTCCGGCCCAGCGGGTTGAGGGGAAGTCCGGCAAAGTTCCCCCTTTGCGGAAGGTGTCCGGCATCCAGATCAAAGCTGGAGGCACAGCCTGACGGATAACTCCGGCGTTCTCCCGAACGGGTGGGTGTGATGAAGGATTCCCGGATGGCATCGGCGTCAAAATAGTATCGCGCTGATTTGGACAACAGGAAGATATATTCGTGGCTCCGGGTACAGCGGTCCCGCACCCCCTCCGGCATGGCGTTGGGTTTGTGCCAAATAATGTCCTGCCGCAGATACCAGCCATCCATCCGCAGGGCGATGGCCAGCGCCCAGGGAATGCCCAGCAAGTCCTTGTTTTTGAGGCTTCTACAGTTTTTCCGGCAGTAGCTGTCGCCTATGACAAGCCACAGGGTCCCGTCCTTCCGCAGTACCCGCCGCACCTCCCGAAACACCGGGACGAGCCGTTCCAGATACTCCTGGGGCGTTGGCTCTAATCCGATCTGCCCCTTTATCCCATAGTCCCGCAGTCCAAAATAGGGCGGCGAAGTAACACAGGTATGGACACTCTCCGCATCCAGTGTTCGGAGCTGTTCCACGGCGTCGCCGCTGATCAATCGTTCAAATATGGTCAATCACCTCCCCTAAAAGGCGGAGGGCGCGGATGCGCCCTCCTGCTGCTATTTTCCTCATCCGCCAGTGATGAGGGTGAGGATCTCACGGGTAAAGGTGATTACGATACCGCCGGCGATGGTGAGCATACCGTTGGCGCGCTGGGAGGGGTCGTGGCTCTTGAGGGACAGGCCCAGCTGGAGGATGCCGAAGCCCAGCAGGATCAGGCCGATGGCCCGGATCAGGGAAAAGATGAACTCACTCAGGTTCTCCACGATCTGGAGGGGATCGTCCGCCGCGAAGGCGGGGACGATCATGACGGCCATGGACAGCACCAGACAGGCGAAGAGGGCGTAGGCCCGCTTGGCGCGGCGCTCAATCTTCTTCTGGCGCTCCAGGGTGTTCAGGGGCTTCTGGGTTTTCTTCATGATCTTCATAGTCAATGGTCTCCTTTTCTTCATCAGATGTGTCGGTTTCTGGGGTGAACAGCGGTTCCCCCTGGAATTTCGGTTCAGGCTTCTCCTGATGGTGGATGTAGGGCGGTCCGCCGCCGTCAATGGTGTGGCGGATGGCGGGGTGTTCGGTCAACTCATACTTCAGATCCATCACCGGCTTGGCGCCCCGGATGAACAGGATGGCGTAGCGGTTGTCCAGCCCCCGCACTTCATCGGGGGTCAACAATTCGCGGCCGCTCATTTGAAAATTAGTGGAGTACGAGCCAGATTTTCCCTTGGTCTGACCGTGGGTTCGGGTGTCAATCGTGGCTTTCCCAAGGGCTTCCGAAATGTACTTATGCGTTGACGATTCGTTGCCGCCCAAGTACAGAATTGTGTCACTATTACCCGGAATTGTCTCCCAACTATCCTTAAAAAGTTCCTTGATTTGTGCCATATTCTGAATAATGGTGCTTGCCGAAATGTTGCGGGAACGCATGGTGGCCAGCTCACGGGTGAAGCCTGGGAGGGGCATGGCGGCGAACTCATCCAATATAAAGTGGACGTGGCAGGGCAGGGTTCCGTGGTGGATCTGGTCCGCGCTGTAGTAGAGGGCCTGGAACGCCTGGGCGTAGAGCAGGCTCACTAAAAAGTTAAAGCTCTGGTCGTTGTCGGGTATGACGGCGTAGAGCGCGCACTTCTGCTCCCCCAGGGTGTAGAGGTCCATATCGTCCCTGTCGGTGATGGCCTTGATCTGAGGCAGGTTGAAGGGGGCCAGCCGGACGGCGGTGGACACGAGTATGGACTTTGAGGTCTTGCCGGCAGCCATTTTGAAGACTTTGTACTGCCTCACCGCCACACTGTCCGGCTTCTCCCGCTCAATGGACTGGAAGAGCAGATCCAGGGGCGAGACGTACTCCTCGTCCTCCTCCTTGACCTCGGCGTACTCCAGCACCCGCATGACCATGGAGAAGTTCTGTTCGTATTCCGGAGCCTCCTGCCACAGCATGAGGATGA
>CAJTVF010000117.1 GCA_910579435.1 uncultured Oscillibacter sp. | reverse complement strand
AGGATCATCCCTTTGGTGTGCGGGACGATGCGGAAATGCAGGGGCTGGTGGAGTCCGTCCGCTCCGGCGGTGTGAACCAGCCCGCCCTGGTGCGTCCCCGTGAGGATGGAGGCTATGAAATCATCGCGGGCCACCGCCGCCAGCGTGCCAGCGAGCTGGCCGGATTTATGAATATGCCCTGTATCATCCGCAACATGACTGACGATGAGGCAGTGCTGGCTATGACGGATGACAACCTGCGCCACCGTGAAAAGCTCCTGCCCAGCGAAAAGGCGGCGGCCCTGCAACAGCAGTATGAAGCTATCAAGCATCAGGGGGCGCGGGGTGACGATGACGAGGCGGGCAAGCTCTCCCTGCAAAGCGTAGGCCAGCGCAACGGCATGAGCGTGAAAACCGTCCAGCGGTATCTCTGGCTGAATGACCTTGTTCCCGAACTGAAAGAGGTTATGGACACTGGCAAGCTGTCGTTTACTCCCGCCGTGGAAATCTCCCGCATCCGGCCCAAGCACCAGAAGTATATTGCCGTTTCCATTGAGGGCCAGCAGTCCTCCCCGTCCCAGGGGCAGGCCAAGCGGCTCCGAGAGTTGGACAAGGACAACAAGCTGAACCCGGACGCCATTGACGCTATTTTGAGTGAAGAAAAGAAAAAGGAGGATATTTCTGTGATTATTTCCGGCGCTGAACTGGAGAAGTATTTCGGCAAGGAGGCCACGCCCCGTCAGATGAAGGATCAGATCATGGCCCTGCTGGACGGGTGGAAAGAGAAACAGCCCCCGGAGCTGGGTAAGGGCGAGAAAAAAGTGGATATGGAAAAGTAACCTCTGGCCATCCTGACCAGAGGCTTTTTCGTCCCCCGCGTCCCCCGTCCCCCCGCAGGAAACGGGGAACCCCGCAAAGTCGGAGACTTTGAGGGGAGAGGCGGAGCAAGGGAGCGGGCGCAGTTTTCGCCGGAGGCGGAAACGGAGCAGAGCGGACTTTGCAACGCCGAGGCTCTGGTGGGTATATCCCCCGTCGCCGCCGTTCACAAAGCACAGGCGGGGACGGCTGTCAAGGGGGCGGAACGCCCCGCCGCTTGCGGCGGCTTGCCCTTGACGGACGGCCCCGGCTGTGCTATCCCCCTGCGGCGCGGCGGGGGTATATCCTCCAGAGCCGCCCCCTTTCCCATGAATGGGAAAGGGCGGGGGGATAGGGTTGACCGTCCCCCACCAACTGAACATAAAAAAGGAGGCATTTCCGATATGAAGCGACCCCTCGCCTATGTAACCGCCGCATGGCGCGGTGACCCCTGCGAAATCACGGAACAGGCGGCCAAGTATTGCCGGGCCGTGTATGATGCTGGCTTTTCCCCCATCTGTCCCATGCTGTATCTGCCCCTGTTCCTCAATGACGCTGTGCCGGAGGAGCATAAGAGCGGCATCGACATGGGCCGCGACTTGCTCCGGCGCTCCCGCGTCCTGGTGGTGTGCGGCGGCCCCGTCACCGAGGAAATGAAGAACGACATCGCCACCGCCCAGCGGCTGGGGATCACCGCCACCACGTTAGAGGGCATCCTGACCGTCAAGGGCCAGGGCCACAGGCGGCGCTGATATGGAGGGCAAAATCCTTGAAGCCTATGTAACCAACCTGGGGAAGTACAACGAGGGCCGTCTGGCGGGTGCGCCGCTGAACTTCCCCACCACCACCGAGGAGGTGCAGGCCCTGTTGAAGCGCATCGGGGTGGACGGCGTTCGGTATGAGGAAATTTTCATTACCGACTTTGAGAGCGACATCCTGGGCCTGTATGACCACCTGGGCGAGTATGAAAGCATTGACGAGCTGAACCATCTGGCCCACCTGCTGTCCGGCATGGACGATGACGAGCTGGCAAAGCTGGAGGCCGTGATGGACAGCGGCGAATACACCGGGAGCGTCAAGGATTTAATCAACCTGACGCAAAATCTGGACAGCTACGACTTTTACCCTGATGTTGACAGCGAGGAGGCCCTGGGCCGTCTGTATATCCAGGAATTTGAAGCCGTTCCTGTGCCGGAGCATTTAATTGACTACATCGACTACGAGGCATACGGGCGGGACGTGCGGATCAACGAAGGCGGCCACTTTGCCCCCGGCGGCTATGTCATGTGCAACCACAGCTCCTTTGTGGAGCATTACCACGGCATAGAGGACATTCCCCCGGAGCATCGGGTGTTCGCCTATCCCCAGCTCAATATCCGCGAGCAGATGGCGGCCTATCAGGAGGTGATTGACCGCTCCGCGCTGAACGAGGGGAAACAGCGGCTTGCCACCAGCCGGGAGGGCAGATAGCTTCTGGCCATCGTGGCCAGAGGTACGCCCTGGAAAGGAGGGAGTTAATTGATTGACGAGGAAATTTCCCGCAGCACTATCGCAATCTCCGTCCGGGCCAGCAAGCTGACGGCGCGGGGGCTGGCCTACGCGCTGGGGGAGGCGGCCAAGAAAATCCGCAAGTCCCAAGTGCCCCAGGGCAAGCAGACGGTAAAGCAGCTTCTGCGCCACGGCGGGGAGGCCAGCGCCATCGACCTGCCGGGACGGGCGAAAGACTTTGACCGGGTGGCCCGGCGCTGGGGCGTGGACTATGCCATCAAGCGGGTGGAAAAGGGAAAATACCTGCTGTTCTTCAAGGCAAAACAGGCGGACGCCATCACGGGCTGTTTTTCGGAATACTCCCGCCGGATGATGAACCGTGGCCGGGATCGGCGCGTCCCCCTCCGGGAACAGCTCAAACGCGCCCAGGAGCTGGTACGCGATCAGCCCCGGCAAAAGGAGCGGACAAAGGAGGCGGAGCGTGAGGAA
>CAJTVF010000116.1 GCA_910579435.1 uncultured Oscillibacter sp. | reverse complement strand
CCGGGCGGGGATCGAGGACAATATTGCGCTGCTGGTGGAGCAGGCCCACAACCGTCTGCTGGAGCAGGAGCAGCTGGAGATTGGATGGGCGGAGCAATAAGAATAAAGAGATAAGGGAGAACGGCAATGAAAGGGATCATATTAGCGGGCGGGAGCGGGACGCGGCTGTACCCGCTGACAAAGGTGACAAGCAAGCAGCTGCTGCCGATTTACGACAAGCCGATGATTTTTTACCCGCTGTCCACACTGATGCTGGCGGGGATCCGGGATATCCTGATCATCTCCACGCCCCAGGACCTGCCGAATTTTGAACGGCTGCTGGGGGATGGGAGCCAGTTCGGCATCCAGCTGACCTACCGGGAGCAGCCGTCGCCGGACGGCCTGGCCCAGGCGTTCATCCTGGGGGAGGAGTTCATAGGGGGCGAGCGGTGCGCGATGGTCCTGGGAGACAACATCTTCTACGGCGCGGGCCTGACGGCCCACCTGCGCCATGCGGTGGAGCAGGATGAGGGTGCGACGGTGTTCGGCTACTATGTGGAGGACCCGGAGCGGTTTGGCGTGGTGGAATTCGACGGGGCGGGCCGGGCGGTGTCCATAGAGGAGAAGCCGGCCCAGCCAAAGTCCAACTACGCGGTGACGGGGCTGTATTTCTACGACAGACAGGTCTGCGCCCGGGCCAAGGCGCTGAAGCCGTCGCCCCGGGGCGAGCTGGAGATCACGGACCTGAACCGGACCTACCTGGAAGACGGGAGCCTGCATGTGATCACCCTGGGGCGTGGGTACGCCTGGCTGGACACGGGCACGGTGGACTCCTTGTCGGAGGCGTCGGAATTCGTGCGGGTCATTGAGTCCCGGGAGGGGATACAGATCTCCGCGCCGGAGGAAATTGCCTACCGCAACGGCTGGATCACCCGGGAGGAGCTGGAGGCGTCCGCGACGGCCTACGGCAAGTCCCCCTACGGGGCGCACCTGCGGAAGGTGGCGGACGGAAAGTACATCTATTGAGGTGCGGCAATGAAATTGACAGAGACAGGGTTAGCCGGGGTATATATTGTGGAACCGGCTGTGTTTGGAGACCACCGGGGCTTTTTTATGGAGAGCTGGTCGAAGCGGGCCTTTGAGGCGGCGGGCCTGCAATATGAATTTGTCCAGGACAACCACTCGTCCTCCGCGGTGAAGGGGACGCTGCGGGGCATCCATTTCCAGCGTGGGGAGCACGCCCAGGCGAAGCTGGTGCGGTGTACCCGGGGTGCGGTGCTGGACGTGGCGGTGGACCTGCGTGGGAAAAGCCCCACATATAAAAAGTGGGTGGCGGTGGAGCTCTCCGCGGAGAACAAGCGGCAGCTGCTGATCCCCCGTGGGTTCGGCCATGGGTTTGTGACGCTGACGGACGATGTGGAGTTCCTCTACAAAGCGGACAACTGCTATGCGCCGGAGGCGGACGGCGGCATCCGGTGGGACGACCCGGAGCTGGCTGTCCATTGGGGCGTGGCCGCGCCTGTTTTATCCGAGAAGGACAGCAAATCCCCCTTTTTAAAAGACGCCGTAACAGGCTTTGAGGAGTGGTAAACATGAAAATCTTAGTGACTGGCGGGGCCGGGTTTATCGGCAGCAATTTCATCTTCCATATGCGTGAGAAGCATCCGGCCTACGAGCTGGTGTGCCTGGACAAATTGACCTATGCCGGGAACCTGGAGACGCTGGCTCCCGTGATGGAGGAGCCCAATTTCCGGTTCATCCGTGCGGACATCGCGGACCGGGAGGCGGTGTACAGCATCTTCGCGGCGGAGCAGCCGGATGTGGTGGTGAACTTCGCGGCGGAGAGCCATGTGGACCGCTCCATTGAGAACCCGGCGGTCTTCCTGGAGACCAATGTGATGGGCACCCAGGTGCTGCTGGACGCGTGCCGGAAGTACGGGATCGGGCGGTACCATCAGGTGTCCACAGACGAGGTGTACGGGGACCTGCCCCTGGACCGGCCGGACCTGTTCTTCACGGAGCAGACCCCGCTGCACACCTCCAGCCCCTACTCCGCGTCCAAGGCGGCGGCGGACCTGTTATGCAGCGCCTACCAGCGCACGTACAACATGCCCATCACCATCTCCCGGTGCTCGAACAACTATGGGCCCTACCAGTTCCCGGAGAAGCTGATCCCGCTGATGATCGCCAACGCATTGGCGGACAAGCCTTTGCCGGTGTACGGGGAGGGGCTGAACGTGCGGGACTGGCTGTATGTGGAGGACCACTGCGCGGCCATTGACCTGATCCTGGAGCGGGGCCAGGTGGGGCAGGTGTACAACATTGGCGGCCACAATGAGATGAAAAACATCGACATTGTGCGGCGCATCCTGGCGATTTTGGGCAAGCCGGAGAGCCTGATCACCTATGTGACAGACCGGAAGGGCCACGACATGCGCTACGCCATCGACCCGTCGTTCATCCACCGGGAGCTGGGCTGGCTGCCGGAGACGAGGTTTGATGAAGGCATCCAGAAGACGGTCCAGTGGTACCTGGACAACCGGGCCTGGTGGGAGCGGATCGTGGACGGGGAATACCAGGGCTACTATGAGCGGATGTACGCCAACCGGTAAGCCGCCCATTGCGATCCTTCTGGCGGTATATGAGCCGCGGCTGGACTGGCTGCGGGAGCAGCTGGAGAGCCTGGAGAAACAGACCTATCCCAATTTGAAGCTGTATGTGCGGGACGACTGCTCGCCCACAGTGCCCTTTGGGGAGATTGAGGCGTGTGTCAAAGGCTGCATCCACGCCTTCCCCTATGAAATCCAGAGGAATGAGCGGAATCTGGGCTCCAACAGGACCTTTGAGCGGCTGACGGAGGAGGCGGAGGGGGAGTACT
>CAJTVF010000115.1 GCA_910579435.1 uncultured Oscillibacter sp. | reverse complement strand
CGGCGGATGGGGATGGCGTCCTGCACGGACTTGGGGAGGACGAAGCCCTCCCGGTCCTGTTTCAGGGTATTTTGCAGGGTTTTAATCAAGCTGTAAAGCCTCCTTTATGGTGGAATGGTCCAGGGCCTTGGCGTAAAGGTTTTCCGACCGGAACACCAACCGCTTGGGGCACAGCAGTTCCGAACGGATAAAGGCCAGGACGAAGCATTCAAAGGTCATGCCGTTGTAGGTAAAAAAGCCGCCCAGGGCGAAGGGGAACGCCGCCAGGACACAAATCCAGCCAATCTCGCTGCTACCTACCGTATTCCGCAAGCCGAAGTAGACGGCCACGGCCACGATCACGGCCAGCAGGGCGAACAGGAGCTGGCGCAGGGACAGCCCGAAGAACAGGCTCTCCTGGTAGTCCCGGACTTCTTTGTTGATGCGTACTTCTATGGTCTATCACCTCTAAATCTGAAAATAGAATCGGCGGACAGACCCTTGCAAGGTCCGCCCGCCTATGGTAACATACCGCAAACCAATGAAGGAGGGCTTGCGATATGGCGTTTATGGTATTGGGATTTGGGTTTGCTCTGCTGCCGCTTCTTCGTCTGGCACTGAAACTCCGGCTGGGGCTCCCGCTGCTCTACAGCCTCCTGATGCTCACCGTATTCCACGGCTGGTATCAGGTCCACGCCGCCCTGGCGGACGGCGTCCTGTTTGCCATGGTGAGCATCGCGGCCTCGTCCTGGGCAGTCACCCTGGCCCGTCGCCTTTGGGAGCTGCTGGGGGATATGTGGTACGAGCGGGCCGCCGCCAGAGCCTTTGCCGGGCGGGTCCGTCAGGCCAGGATGATGGGAGAGTCCGCCGTCAGCACAGAGGGCCTGTTTTAACCGAGGCCCATCAGTTCTCGGATGAGCCGGTCGCTCATTTTGATGGCTCCCACCAGCACCAGCATGTTGAACAAAATCTCGCCCACATAGTTCCAGACGATGGTCGCCGCCGCGAGGCTGGGGTCCGACAGCGCGGGCGGCGCGGATGCGAAGGCCGAGAAGATCACGCAGGCCAAAACAATCACACAGCCCTCCAGACAGATGGCGGCGTAGCTTTTCAGAAAGGCGACGCCGATGCTGCTGGAGGGCTGTCCCGCGAAGCTGGCCAGGGGAATGGGTGCGATGGCGGTGGCCATGTACAGCTTAAAAAAGCGGCTGTAAACCGTCAAGATCATGATTAAGGACAGCACCCAAATGAACAGGGACCCCAGCAGGGTGACGGCCCACAGGGGGATGCTGTCCAGAAAGCTCACGTCCTCGATGATATCCACCATCTCGTCGGGCAGGGTGGTATCGGTGAGCGCCGAAAGGCCGGAAGCGCCCATGATGGTGTTCACCATCCCCTGGCCCACGGTGAAGAGGGCGGTCATCAGCTCCATGCCGTGGGACACCGCCGCCTGGGCCAGAGCGAAACGTACAAAGCATTTCAGCACCTGTTCCGGCTTCCGCAGTTCTGTAAAGCTCCCGCAGGTCTTGACCACGCCCATCACGAAAAAGATCACCAGCAGGGCGTAGCCGATGGCCTTGAGGCCGTCGTTGATTCCCACGATTACTGTCCAGACGCCTCCGCCCTTGAACTCCTCCGGCCCGGTGGAGAGCAGGGTCCAGATCTCCGCCAGCTTCCCGTTCCAGGTTCCCAGGGCGGAATTGAGATTGTCGACGATCCAATTGCCGCTTCCCATCAGCGCTCCTTTCCCCGCCCGTTTCGCTTTTTCAGAGCGGCCAAACGCTCCCGGACGGTCCGTCGGCCCTCGGCGTCTCTCCGGGAAACCGGCGAGAACAGGTCGGTACAGTCGATCTCCCCAGATTCAATTTTTTCAAAAATCTGCCTGCCGTTTTCCCCCTTTTCCAGGCAGAGGGCCGCCTGCATCATCTCACCGGGATACAGACAGCACCGTTCAAGGCCCAAGTTTACCAAAGCCGCAGCCGTCTCCAGTCCGCACTCCTTCCGCACAGCCTTGAGGCCCGAATAGATCACATCCAGCCACTTCTCCACAGCTTCGGTTTTGTTCGCCGTCTGCCTAAACCGAACAAACTGTTCTGAGTCCACGCACTCCACAGCGAAGTCCCGCCACCAGGGAATGGCCTCCGGCTTGCAGCCGGGGACCAGTTCCTTGACGCGGGATAAAAAGTTTTCATAGATCATAGAATCGCCTCACTTCCCACTGTTATCCGGTGATTAAAGTGAGAATCTCCTTGGTAAAAGTTATCACAATGCCGCCCGCGATGGTGAGGATGCCGTTGGAGCGCTGGGAGGGGTCGTGGGACTGGAAGGACAGACCCACCTGGAGGATGCCGTAGCCCAGCAGGATCAAGCCCACGGCGCGGATGAGGGAGAAAATGAAATCAGACAATTTTTGCACGACGGCCAGGGGATCGTCGGCGGCGAGGGCGGGGACGGCCAGGGCGGTCACAGCCAGCAGGAAGCAGGCGGCGAGGGCGTAGAGCCGCTTGGCCCGGCGTTCAAGTTTTGTCTGCTCTCTGGTCAGGGAATGCTTGAGGGTCTTGGGATTCTTCATAGTCAGGATTCTCCTTTTCATGTTCAAAAGTAGCGGCTCCCAGGTCAAACAGTGGTTTGCCTGGGAGCCAGTTTTTGGGCTTCTTCTGGTGGTGGATGTAGGGCGGCCCGCCTCCGTCAACAGTGTGGCGGATGGCGGGGTGCTGGGTCAGCTCGTACTTCAGGTCCATGACCGGCTTGGCGCCCCGGATGAAGAGGATAGCGTAGCGGTTGTCAAGCATCCGCACTTCATCTGGCGTCAAAAGCTCACGGCCGCTTTGCTGAAAATTAGTGGAATAGGAGCCGGATTTCCCCTTGGTCTGGCCATGGG
>CAJTVF010000114.1 GCA_910579435.1 uncultured Oscillibacter sp. | reverse complement strand
ACCACACATCCGCCCGCCTCACCGCCGCCGGGACCCATATCGATGATGTAATCGGCGTTGCGGATCACATCCAGGTCATGCTCGATCACCACCACCGTGGCCTCGTGCTCCACCAGGGTCTGGAACACTCCCAACAGGATCCGCACATCCAAGGGGTGCAGTCCAATCGTAGGCTCGTCAAAGACAAAGACGGAGTCCGACTGGGTTTTGCCCATCTCGCTGGCCAGCTTCAGCCGCTGGGCCTCGCCGCCGGACAGGCTGGGTGTCTCCTCTCCCAAGGTCAGATAGCCCAAGCCCAGATCCTTCAGCACCTCCAGCCGCTGGCGAACTAATTTCAAATCTTTGCAGGTCTCCAGGGCCGCGTTGACGTTCATCGCCATCAGCTCCGGCAGAGAGCAGTCTCCACGCTTCACCTGATATGCCTCCCGTCCATACCGGGAACCGCGGCAATCCGGGCAGGGGATGGTCACATCAGGCAAAAACTGCACATCCAGGTCAATCGTCCCCGTGCCATCGCACACCGGACAGCGCAGCTTTCCGGTGTTATAGGAGAAATCCCCGGCCTTGAACCCCAGCTCCTTTGCGTCCGGGGTCCTGGCGAAAATTTTCCGCAGCTCGTCATGGACATTGGCGTAAGTGGCCACTGTGGAGCGGACATTGACGCCGATGGGGGTGGCGTCAATAAGCTTTACCTGACGGATACCCTCTGCCTCCAGCTTCAGGACGTGCTCCGGCAGCGTGGTCCCACCGGATAACGCTGCCAGTCCGGGAACCAAGCTCTCCAGAATCAGCGTGGTCTTGCCGGAGCCGGACACGCCTGTCACCACTGTCAGCCGTCCCTTGGGGATATCCACCTTCAAGGGCTTCACCGTGTGGATGGCAGCAGTGGAGAGGTGTATCCTGCCCAGTGCGAACAGCTCCCCGGCGCAGACTCGGTCCCTGACATGGATATCCGCCGTCCCGGCCAGGAACGGGCCAATCTGGGACGCCCTGTTTTGGGCAATTTCCGGGATAGTCCCCTGGGTCACCACCTGCCCGCCGTTGGCCCCTGCCTGGGGGCCCATCTCAATCAGCCAATCCGCCTGGGACAATATCTGGGTGTCGTGGTCCACCAGAATTACCGAGTTTCCATCTGCCACCAGATCGCGCATCACGCCGGTCAGTCCCACGATGTTGGAGGGATGCAGGCCAATGGAAGGCTCGTCCAGCACATAGAGCACCCCGGTGGTGCGGTTGCGCACCGCCCGGGCCAGCTGCATCCGCTGCCGTTCCCCGGTGGAGAGCGTGGAGGCGGCGCGGTCCAAAGACAGGTAGCCCAGCCCCAGGTCCATCAGCCGTTTGGCCACAGTCTGGAAGGATTGGCAGATACTCTCCGCCATGGGGCGCATCTCCTCCGGCAGGGAGGCGGACACCCCGGCCACCCACTCCATCAGCCTGGCGAGGGGCATCTGACAGGCCTGATCCAGGGAGATGCCCCGGAGCCTCGGCGCCCTTGCGGCCGCTGACAGCCGGGTGCCGCCGCAGTCGGAGCAGACGCCCTGCTTCAAAAACTTCTCCACCCGCTTCATACCCTTCTCGTCCTTCACCTTGGACAGGGCGTTTTCCACCGTGTAGGTGGCATTGAAGTAGGTGAAATCCATATCCCCCGCCGCGCCGCTGGTCTTGTTCTGATAGATGATGTTCTTCTTGACGGCGGGGCCGTGGAAGACGATCTCCCGCTCCTCCGCCGTCAGTTCCCGGAAGGGCACGTCAGTCCGCACCCCCATCTCCCGGGCGATGTCCTTCATCAGCGACCACATCAAGGTCTGCCATGGGGCCACCGCTCCCTGGTCGATGGACAGGGACTCGTCGGGCACTAAAGTGGATTCGTCCACGGTACGTACGATTCCGGTGCCGCCGCAGGTGGGGCAGGCCCCCTGGCTGTTGAAAGCCAGCTCCTCCGCCCCCGGGGCCCGGACCGATCCACCGCACTCTGGGCAGAAAAGCGGCTGTTCCGCCGCCACAGCCAGGGTGGGCGGAACGTAGTGCCCGTTGGGACAGCGGTGGCTGGCCAGCCGGGAGAACATCAGCCGCAGGCTGTTCAAAAGCTCCGTTCCCGTACCGAAGGTGGAGCGGATTCCGGGGACGCCGGGCCGCTGGTGGAGGGCCAGGGCGGCGGGGACATAGAGCACCTCGTCTACCTGGGCCTTGGCGGCCTGGGTCATCCGCCTTCTCGTGTAGGTGGACAGGGCCTCCAGATAGCGCCGGGACCCCTCGGCGTACAGGACGCCCAGGGCCAGGGAAGACTTCCCAGAACCGGATACCCCGGCAATGGCGACAATCTGATTGAGGGGAACATCCACGTCGATATTTTTCAGATTGTGGACCCGCGCCCCGCGTACTTTTATGATTTTTGGCATTGCTGTTTCCTCCCGGAATTCATGCTGGGTTTATCCTACCCCACAATCTTAAAAAAAGCAACTAAGGCCCAATCACAATTCCCTTATCAAACACTCCCTCGTATATCTACAGGCAAGAGCCGGCAACCCGCCTATACTGGCCGTCGGCTTTTCTGCAAGCAAACAGGGTATATTCGATTTTGGTTTAATTTAATATGGCTGCAATCAGGTTTGAAATACGCTTTGTACAGTCCGCCTCCCGCGTTTCCCGCTTTCGCCAGTGATCGGATAGGGGAAAATACACCTTATCCGAAACAGAACCGCCCATATCCCATCTACCATTCGTCTTTTTGTTTTTATCCAGCCAATCAAGTACAAATCGCAGCTTATATTTTGCCTGGGGGAATGCTGACAGGAGTTCAATGGCGGCAAGGTAATGGCTGGCCTGTTTACTCTCGAACACCGGGGGCAGCAACTTCAGCTTGTTGTCGTATGTGTAATAGATTCCAGATTCATGCTCAATCACATGATCCAAGAAAGCACTTTCTGTTTTCGGATCCAGGCAACCGCGCATGAGCGATATTACATAGAATTGGACGAAGTCTATTAGCCTGCCTCCGCGAGGTTTCTTCCCAAAAACATCTCGATATGCCAACACATATTTATCATGATTATATT
>CAJTVF010000113.1 GCA_910579435.1 uncultured Oscillibacter sp. | reverse complement strand
TCCAGCTTGCCCAGGCGGATATTTTCCAGCAGGCTCATGTTGAACAGGAACTGCTCCTGGGACACATAGGAGATCTGGTCATTCAGTGATTCAATGCTCATGTCCCGCACGTCCTGCCCGCCGATCTTCACTGCGCCGCCGGACACATCATAAAAATGTACCAGCAGCTTGGCTAAGGTGGATTTTCCGCTGCCGGATTCGCCCACCAGGGCGACCAAGCTCCCCTCCCTGGCGGAGAGAGAGACGCCGTGGAGGACTTCCTCCTCCTGGTAACCAAAACGGACATCTTCAAAGGAGATGGAGTGATTCTTTCCGGCAAACGGGCGGTCCGTCTGCTGTAAGGGCGGTGCGCTCATGCGGCGGCCAGGACCCCGGCGTTGTATTTGCCCAGGTTGGCAATATTGGCGGAAAACTCCATGCCTTACCTCTTGGGGGCGTTCTTCTTGAAAATGTCCTCCTTCTGCTGGGCCTTCAACTGCCGCTGGCGGCGTTCCTCCAGGGCGTCATAGACGCTTTCCTCGATCTCCCGGGGCGTCATGGACACATCGGGAAAATACTTCCGCAGACGGTCCCCGGCCAGGATGACCTTGGTGTATTCGGGCCGCTCCTGCTCACCCTTGAAGGGGGGGGCTTTTCCTCCGGGGGCTTGTCGGGGGCAGGGGGCGAGGAAGGACTGGCGGGCCCCGGCACGCTGGGTTCGGGATTGTTGGAGCTCACAGGTGTTTCCACTGTTTGCTCCGGCTTCACGTCCGGGGAGGGCGGAATGGGCGGCGGAGCGGAAGGACCGCTGGGCGGTGTGGTCTGCTGCTGGGCGGGCGGCTGGGGAGCCGGGGACGGCGTGGTCTGCTTGGGCACCAGGTCTTTGTCCTCCAGGATGTCCCGCATGGCCTGCTCACTCAGCTTTCCGGCCTTCTCCGTCTTTTTCATCCGCTCCACCCGCTCGGTGGTGATCTTATACCCCAGGTCGGACAGGTGGAGGACTTCATCCTGATTGTCCGGCTTCAAAAACGAGATGGCGGAGGCGATAGACAGGGGCAGGGAATTGTCATCCACCCGGTCGCACACGTCCTTGGTGGCCTCGGACAGACGGATGATCCGGTTGAGCTTGCTCACCTTCATGCCCATCTCCCGGGCCAGCTTTTCATCGCTGTCCAGTTCCTCCGCCTTGAAGGTCCCCTTCTTCTTCCGGCCCGCCTTCCCGTACCGAGACGAACTTGCGGTAGATGCCCTCCTCCCGCATCAGCGCCTCGTGGACACCCCGCTGGGCGATCTGCCCTTCCGCCACCACGAAGATTTGATTGGCGTGGCGGATCGTATTCAGCCGGGGTTGGCCCCATTCGTTGTCGTGGTAGTCAATATATATCTGGTCGGGGCCAGCCCATTCACATCTGCGAATCTGTTCCATGAACGCTCCCTCCTTTTGGGAGATAGTGTAGCATAAAATGCCAAAAAACGCAAAGCGAGGTGAGAGAGTATCGCAAAAATCAAAGAAAAACGCACGGTAAAAGGCAAATTAAAAGAAAAAGTCAAGGCTGCACCGAAGGAGCTTGTCCGCCGTGGGCTGGATGATGGAACTGAGCGCCTGCGGGGTCAGCTCCGGGAGACCGCCCAGCATGGGCAGGCCAGCGACTATGGCGGCGACCGGATCGAGGACACCGCCGCCCGTGGGACCTATCAGGCCCGGTGCAGGGTGGAGTCTCTGCTGAAAAAGAAAAAGTCCGGCAAGGGCCGGGAGCCAGATGGAGAGCCGCACACTGACAATCTGTCCGCACCCCAGGAAATTCCGGCAGATCCACCGCCACCGAAGGCCCCGGCAGAGCGGCCCTCCCTCCATGAGCCATCCCCACGGGAGCGCCCCCGGATCAAGACACGGGAAGCTGTTTCCGCCAGGGAGGGCGGCGACATTGGGCCGTCTGAGAGCGGCAGGGCTACACCATCCCCTGGGAAGCGGATGAGGCGGACACGGATCAAAACCAGGAAGTCTGCTGTACATGATGATCCCAGCTCGGATGTGCCGCCCGCACCGCAGGCTGGATCGGAGCCGCCACAGGTCAGGACGAGGGATACGGCTGTCCGTGACATCCCCCCTGATATAGAATCGACCCCACGGGTGAGATCGGAGCCGCCGAAGGTCAAGACAAGGGATGCTGTTACCGGCGTCCCTTCTGGTGACAGCACACCCCTGGCCCCATATCGTAGGTCAAAGCCGCCTGATTGCCTGTCTATCAAGACAAAGGACGCCTGCATCCAGGGCCAGCCTACATCCACACCGGAGCAGCCGCCCCAAACGCTGGTGCAGGGCAATCAGGAGTTCATGCGGGAGCGTGGCCGGACCGCCGCCATGAAACGTGCGGAGACCCAGAGGGTGGGGAGGAATGGTGTTCCCCAAGCAAGACTTTGGCGCTTCTTTTGGCGCTCGCGATGGTTCTGTGTTTGGCCGCCTGTGGAGGCAGCAAGGACGCCCTCTCCGGCACATGGTCGGCCGACCTGGGCGATGACGGCGTTATCACATGGACGTTCGATGGGAAAGGCAAATGCACCATGGAGAATTCCTACATGAAACAGAAGGGCACCTATACCATTGACGGAGACCAGCTTATCGTGATGAAACAATCGGCAGATTGTACGGACGTTGCAGGAGTTCGATAAATCGCAGAAGAAATGTTGCGCTGAAACAGTTGCGGAAAGAATGGGAGAATTTGAAACATGAGAAATAAAAAACTGATACCTTTTGAGGTAATCCAAAAAGCTGTTGCCGGAGAGCCGGAAGCGGTAGACGCAGTATTGCGGTATTACAACGCACATATTAAGTACCTGTCTATGTATAAGGGGCATATCAATGACGATACGCAGGACAGGCTAAAGGCGAAACTGGTTGAAGCCATATTGAAATTCCGCTTCGACCGATAAGGAGTAGCAAAGACGGGAAAAGCTGTCAAGGGTAAACTTCGCGCTACGCGCCCTTGACAGCTTTTCCCGCCTTTGCTTGTGGGTAGTCAAGAGGGCGAAATCAGCAGACTGCTTTCGCCCTCAATCTATTATGGGGATTGTTACGCAGTAGGGGTTATTTTGTCCTTGATTTATGCGGCTT
>CAJTVF010000112.1 GCA_910579435.1 uncultured Oscillibacter sp. | reverse complement strand
GCGGGAATTTATGGCGTGAAGCTGTGTGCGGGGATTTAATCAGTGGTTCCTTAAAACACGCACAGCGCCGTGAAGCAGGGGCCGTGGGGCCCCAGTCCCTCGACAAAATACCCCTCTTCGCCCCGGAAGCCCTCCAGCTTCAGCTCGTCTCCCAGGACGGCCTCCCGGCTGTAGTTGATGTAAAACTCCCTGGGGCTCAGGGGCTGTAAGTCCTCCGGCAGGGCGTCCCAGATGATGTCGGCGTAGTTCCCGCTGAACAGGTGCCCGTTGCCGTCCAGGTCGGACCAGCGGACCGTGCGGGTCCCCAGGGGTTCCCGCCCCTCTTTTGGGAGGACGATTTTTCTCGTTTCCGGGCAGTCCAGGGGCCGGCCGGAGCCAAGAATCGGCTTGGCGGTGAAGGCGGAGGGGCGCAAGATCTTCCTGGTCACGGGGTCCACCAGAATCCAGTCCGTCTTGGCGGAGACCCGGAGACGGCCCGCCTGGTCCTTCATCTCATAATACCGCCGCATGTGGGCGGCCTTGGCCCCGGCCTCCCAGGTGGTGACGTCCAGCACGTCCCGGGCCCGGGGGCAGTCGTGGATTTTTATGGACGCCCGGGAGAGGAGAAATACCTCCCGGTTTGCCCAGAGCACCTCATGGGTCAGGCCCCGGGCGTCATAGTCGTATCCGGCGAAGGAGGCCATTTTGCTCAAAACGGCGGCTATGCGGGCCCGCTGGTCCGGGCCGCAGTCCCAGAAGACCAGCTCCTCCTGCCGGAAATAGCCGTTTTCATATAGTTCCTGCTTAAAATGTTCCATGGTAAATTCGCTTCCTTTTATCGTTCACTTCTTGGGCGGGCGGGACCGCAGCCGCCAGGGCTCCCGCCGCAGCCCGCCGCCGTCAGCCGGAGACCCGGCGGAGCGGAATTTTGTTCGGCGGAAGGCCGCCCGGAACACCGAGGAGGCCAGCATGGCCCCCACCGCCAGCGCCGCCGCCATGCCGAAGGTGTGGAGCAGGGTGCTGAGAAACAGGTTCGTCTCCCCCGCCACGCCGTGGCGCATGGCGTAATAGATGCCCCCTCCGGGGACCAGGGGCAGCAGGGCCACCAGCACATAGCCCGTCACCGGACAGCGCCGGACCCGGCTCATCACCTCGGCGAACACGCCGATGGCCGCCGCCGCCAGGAACGCCGCGAAAATGGTCTTTCCTCCCAGCAGGTACACCAGCCACCCCAGGGCCCCGCCCACGCCGGCAATGAGCTTTCCATAGCCGTGGATGTTGAACATCAGCGTGAAGCCCGCGCAGGCCAGGAAGGCGCAGAGGCAGGGCAGGGCGTAGCCGAAAAAGATCGTCTCCATGCCGTCCTCCTCAGAAAAGTCCGCCCAGGGCCTGGCCCGCCGCCGCCCCCAGGGCGATGGCGGAGGCCACTAGAATCGCGTCCGCCGTGCGGCTCAGGGCGGAGAAGGTGTCCCCGGCCATGATCTCCCGCATGGCGTTGGTCAGGGCCACGCCGGGGACCAGGACCATCAGCGTGGAGATGGTCACCACGTCCACGCTGGTTCCCAGCCCCGCCTCCACCAGCGTCAGCGATAAAAATGCCGCCACGGCGCTGCACACCGCAGTGCGGAAAAAGCTGTTGGCCCCGATGAATTTCCCGCCGCAGAGCAGGCAGAGGCCCACCGCCAGGCCGCAAAAAAAGGAGCAGGCCGTGTCCGGGAGGCCGCCGCCGAACAGCGGCGCGAAAAAGGCGGGCGCCACCCCATAGCCCAGCAGCATCATGCGGATGGAGTGCCGGGGGATGGCCTCGGGCAGCGCGTCAATGGCGGCCTGGGCCGTGTCCAGGGGCGGGGCCTCCGCGCAGAGGCGGCGGCAGAGGCTGTTGCACCGCTCCAGCAGTTCGATGTCCGTGCCGTGGGACGGAACCCGGCGCATCCGGGTGACGGGATGGCCCTCCGGGGTGGCCACGCTGACAATGAGGCAGTTGGGAATGGCGAAGACCTCCGGGTTCTCCAGGCCGTAGGCGTGGAGGAGCCGCCGGGCGGACTCCTCCACCCGGTAGATCTCCGCGCCGCTGTACATCAGCTGATAGCCCAGCTCCGCCGCCATGTTCAGGAGCTTTTCATAGTCCATGGTTCAGTCCAGCGTCTCCTTGAAATCCTCACAGAAATTGGGCCGGTGAATATCCAGCGTCATGGGGAGCTTCCCCTCGATAAAGCGCTGGTACAGGCCCTCCATGCCGTATTTCAGCTTGTACTCGATTTCCTCCTTGTAGGCGGGAACGACCATGTAGAAGCTGATTTCCTTTCCCTCCTCCGTGGTCAGGGGCGGCACCAGGGACGGCTGGGCCAGCACCGCGCCGCCAAAGCCCACGCCGTCGCAGACGGGGGCGTACTCCGGGCCGTTGGGAATGCTGTGGCCCCAGCCCAGCCAGGTCTTGTATTCATGGGGAAACCGGGCCAGGAATTTCAGCATCTGGACGGGCCAGAAGCACTCATAGGGCAAATCCTTGGGGCTGGTCCCCTCCCCGCCCAGGTTCCAGTTCCCGGGAAGAATCATATACAGCTCCGCATATTTCAGGTCCTCCCGGTCCGAGATCTCCTCCGGCAGGCTCATGGGCAAATCGCTCATGCCGGTGGTGTAGAGGATGGTTCCGTCCTCCTCCCGGGGTCCCCGGAGGACATGCACGTCGATATGGACCAGGTCGCTGAGAATTTCATGATAGACGAAGCCCTCCCCGCCCGGGAAAATCTCCTCCATGTGCTTTTCAATGGCCTCCATGGAGACGCACGCGTCCTCCGGCGGGCGGAAGCCCTGGTTTTCCGGGGTCTGATAGCGGTAGACGGCGGAGCCGCCGGGGGTGTATTCCTCCGTCTCGGGGGCGGTTCCCTCCTTCCGCGTCCGGACTTCTTTTTTCTTTTTAAATTTATCCAGGAAACCCATGTGTAAAACCTCCCTGTGAAATTCACGGAAATCTTCCTCTATCCTACTCCTTTTCCGTTCCGCTGGCAATTGTTTTTTCTCCCGATTCCCGAGACGCTGGAAAAATCCAGGGGAAGCAGATTGACGGCCTCCGCTCCCTGCCATGTTCCAACGAAAACGCGGGAGCGGGACCCGTTTGAAAGCGGATTGACAGGGCAAAGGGCCAGCGATATAATAGAGCTCTTGCGAAAATAAGGTAGTATGCTAAAATAGGGGCATGAAATA
>CAJTVF010000111.1 GCA_910579435.1 uncultured Oscillibacter sp. | reverse complement strand
CCGGCCCATCCTCAGCCGGCCATGCGCTCCACAAACGCCTGGGCCTGGCCGTCCAGCTCGATCCGGCCCAGGTTCCTCCCGTTCCACTCCTCCAGCAGCGCCGCGATCTCCGCAACCCCGGCCCGGTACTGCGCCGTGTCCTGCTCGTATTCCTCCAGCAGCCGGAACGTCCGCTCCCACGTCTCCCCGCTGGCCGCCACATACCGCACATACCGCTGCGCTTGCTCCAGCCCCTGCTCCACGCGTCCCGTGTCCAGGTAATACGCCGCCAGGTAGTACGGGATGATGTTGGACTCGATCCGCTCCAGCCGCGCCGCGTACCCGTCCGCCTTCTCCCGCACCGTCCCGTCCGCCTCCGCGCCCGTCACCTGCACCACGTAGGACAGCATGTGGTCCGCCTTCTCAAACGGGTCCAGCTGCGCCGCACGCTCCAGGCTCTCCAGCCCCGCGTCCGCCGCCACCATGTTCTGCGCCGTGATATTGCACCCCAGCAGCACCATGAACACCGCCATCAGCACGCATATCCCCAGCACGATCCCGTTTTTTACCCCCCTCTTCTCCAGCCATCCCGGCGCCTGCGCCGCATCCCCGCAGCACAGCGTTACCGCCGCGAACACCCCGAACGCCATGGGCAGGTAGCAGTAGATGGAGAAGGTGAACTCCACCATCGCGTGCCCCGCCATGAACGCCAGCGCGCCCCCCAGCGCCGGCGCCAGCCCCTGCCGCCGCCCGCGCCAGATCCACCGCGCCGATATCCCCAGCAGCCCCAGGAACAGCGCCAGGCCCACCAGCCCGGTCTCCGCCAGCGTCTGGATGTAGTGGTTGTGGGCGTACTTCGTGTCGTATTCAAACGACTGCACGCTGCGCACACCGTTTTCAAACGCGCCCAGCCCCTGCCCCAGCACCGGGCTGCGGGCAAACAGCTTCAGCCCGTCCTCGAAAAACACCAGCCGCTGGATCGCGTTCTGGTTGGCCCGCAGCCCCTGCAGCCGGTTGGCGATGAACCCCGGCAGCAGCCGGTATCCCAGCCGCACCGTCCCTTCCCCCGCCGCGCCGGCGTACGAAACCCGCCCCATCTGCGCCGGCGTCTGCGCCGTGAAGCGCAGCCACACCACCAGGCTGTCCTCCGGCGCCGTGAACTCCGCCTGGTCCAGCGGCCCTCGGTACAGCTGCGTGCTGGTGTGCATCATCGCCTGCTCACGGTTCTGGCTCTCGATCACCACCTGCACCTCGCCCTCGCCTTCCCACGTCAGCCGGTATGTCCCCGCCGCCGGGTAGATCGAGCGCCGCAGGCCCTCCCCCGCCGCCAGCTCCACCCCGCCCGTCAGCGTGCACGCCGCCGCCACCAGCACCACCCCCAGCGCCGCCAGCGCCGCACAGCACCACGCCACCGCCTTCCCGTGCCGCGCCAGCTTCTCCGCCGTCCGCCGCCCGCACAGCCGGTCCAGCACGCACAGCACCGCCGCGCCGCACACCGCGCACGCCAGCGGCACCGGCCGCGGCCCCGTCCACGCCGTCATGGACGTTACCGAGATCGGGAACGCGCACACCGCCGTCACCACCAGCGTCTGCGCCATCAGAAGCAGCAGCTCCATCCGCCGCCCCTTCCCCGTCAGCGCCAGCAGCACCGCAAACGCCGGCACAATCGTCGCGCACCCGCCCATGCTGAACGCCAGCACAAACGACAGCGAGCTCACCGCCAGGCACGCCACATGCGCACCCCGCGCCCACGCCCGCTCCTCCGTCACCGCCAGCCCCAGCGACAGCAGCACGCCGATCCCCATGCACCCCGCGAACACGTTGGGGCTCATGAACACCGACGTCATCCGTACGCCTTCCTCCACCGCCGCCAGCTGCGTGTAGTCCTGCGTGAACCATCCCACCACGCCCAGCACCGCCCCGCTCACCCACCGCGTGGACAGCAGGTCTATGCTCACCAGCCCTGCCAGCGCCGCGAACCCCTCCAGCATCCCGCACACACGCCGGTCCGCGTCCTCCCCCTCCGCCAGCGCCAGCACCAGCACCGCCAGGCACAACGCCGTGAACACCTTCAAATACTCAAACAGCGCGAACTTCCCCGACGCCGCGTACAGGCAGCTCATACCGTCCGCCGCCGCCACCAGCGCCAGCGCCAGCATCGGGCCCCGCAGCCGTCCCCGCACCCGTTCGTAGTGGAAAAACACCCCGCTCAGCGCCAGCATCCCCAGCACCAGCCCTGCTCCCCGGGACGTTCCCGCCGAGCACAGGCACACCGCCATGAAAAATACCCACGCCGTCCCTGCCGCCGCCGCGCTCCGCTTTGCCTCCCGCGCCATTCCCGCGCCCCCGCGCCTGCTTCCCATGCCGCCGCCTCCTTTTCCGTTCTGCTCCCTTTCCCAACCGCCCGCCGCCGCCTCCCGCGCCGCCGGGCATTTGGGAAAAGGAGGGGGCCCTGCCCCCTCCTTCCCGTCTTAACCGGCTATCCCCCGCCCCTTCCGGGTCCGGGCCGCCGGCCTTGAGGTACTTTTCTTAGAACTCCACCTTGATGCCGTCGGTGTTCTTCAGCGCCTTGCCGCCGGCCTGGATGGAGAAGCCCACGTTGTCCTCGCTGTTCTGCGCAGAAATCCGCACCGTGCCGAAGCTGGCAAACTCGCTGCTCAGAATCTCGTTGGGGATCGTGATGGTCGCCACGCTGCTCTTGATCGTCAGGTCAGCCCCGGTCTCCTTCGCCACCGCAGTCAGAGCCTGCGCCGGGAAAGTCACGTCGATCTTGGTCGCGCCCTCGGCCTCGATCTCCAGAACGATCGCGCCGTCCTTCACCATCTCCGCCAGGCTCTCTACCGCCTTCGCGCTCAGTGCCACGGTGGCCTTGCCGCCCACCACGGTCGCCTTGATCGCGCCGTCCACGGTGTCGTCCACACGCACGGTGGTGTCCTCATAGATCGTGTAGTACGCGCTGTTGGTGCCCGCGTTCGCGGCGCTCGCCGCCAGGATCGTCACAGGCACCATGGTCAGAACCATGACCAGGACCAGCAGCTTGGCAATGGATTGCTTCTTCATAATTGCATTACTCCTAACTGTTTCATTTTTTTGTTTTCATGTGCGGCTTGCGCACTGCCGCAGTTTCGCGCCTATCCCTCCGGGGGGCCGCGCACCACGAAGCTGCGCCGAAGCCCCGCACGGTTGAGGAATTCCCGCTTCCCGCCCATGGCTCTCACCTCCTTTCAAGGTCCCT
>CAJTVF010000110.1 GCA_910579435.1 uncultured Oscillibacter sp. | reverse complement strand
ACGCTCACATGCATACTCCTAGGGGGTATGTCTAAATTCTTCTTGACATCTACCGGAAATTTGTATTGCAAGGCACAGTTTTTAGTGAAAATGCCTGGCATTTTTCCTGAAAAGAAGAAAACGCGGCGTCCGGTCGGGACGCCGCAAGGAATGTTATGAAATCGGAAAAGCCTCGGAAAGGACTTTCAAGCCGCCCCGACGCGCTCCGTCAGAGGGGCAGCTTTGCCCTCCCGTCCATAAAGTCCAGCACCCGCCGGGCCTGCTCCTCATCTTCAATGGGAGCGGGACAGTAATTGTTCACCCTGCCTCCGGTGTGAACATAGCAGGGAATCAGCTCCGAGGAGGCACCCACCAGCTTTCCGTTTTCCACCTGGAGAATGAGCTGGTAGATAATGGTCCGGTTCTCCGGGCTCCGGCTGCCGCCGAAGCAGAAGTTCCCCAGGGAGTAGACGATCTCTTTGCCCTTGTAAACCTCCCGGGGCTGGAGCACGTGGGGATGGTTTCCCAGCACCAGGTCCGCGCCGTTGTCAATGAGACGGCGGGAGGCCCGAACCCGCCACGCCTCCGGGGCGTGGACGCCCTCTGCTCCGCCGTGGCAGAAGACCACCTGGAAATCGGAATTTTTCTCCGCCGTCCTGAGGCGCTGGATGATGGTCCCGGCCTGCCCCTCGCTCCAGAGGCCGTGGCAGATGACGGCGACGCGGTATCCGTTTTTCTCCAGATAAAAGGTCCGGTCGTTGCCGCCGTACTCCAGTCCGGCGGCGGAGACGGCCTTCACCGTGTCCTTGTAGCCCGCCGTGCCGTAGTCCCCCGTGTGGTTGTTGGCCAGGGACACCGCCTCCACGCCGGAGGAGGTGAGAATGTCCGTGGTTGCCGCGGGGGCCCGGAACCAGTAGGCGGGGTCCGTGGCTTTTTCCTTGGGAGTCAGGTTTCGATCCGTCAGCACGTTTTCCAGGTTCACCACGGTGAAGTCGTCGGCCTCAAAGATGGGCCGGACGTGCTGGAGGAAGTACTCCGGCTCCTGCCTGGCGGCGTAGTCCAGGAAGTTTCCCGCCGCCCGCTTGCCGTGGAGAGAGGCCAGCAGCATGTCGCCGGTGAAGCTGACCACGATGCTGAACGTGTCCTCCGTCTCCCCGAGCCGGGGCGTGGAGGGCATGGGCCCGTCGAACTCCGGCAGGTCCGGCTCCCACAGAAGGGGGTCGTTGGGGTCCGTTGGGTCCCACTCCGCCGCCGCAGCGGAAACGGCGCAGGACAGCAGCTGCAAAACCGCCAGAAGAACGGCCACACGGCGTTTCATAAGATTCCCTCTCTCTCCCGGAAAACCTCCGATCTTTTTCAATTCCATTCTAACAGAATTTCCCCCAAAAAGGAAGGGGAAGGAGGAAGATTTCCCGGGAAATGAAACGTGGGCGGAGGACTGCTCCTCTGCCCACGCCGGAAACGATTATTTCCTGGCCACCGCCAAGGCGTTGTAAACGTCCAGAATGCGGCCGAACAGGGGATTTTCGGGCTTCAGGCCGGAATAGGCCGCCAGGGCGGCGGCAGGGCCCTCCGCCTTGATTTTGGCCTGAAGCTCCACGCTCTGGGGGTCCTCCGGGCAGTCGAAGCGCAGGGCGGCGGCGGCACCGAAAATCAGGTGGTCCACCGGCAGGCCGTAGGCGGCGGTGGTGGTCAGGGGCTTGATAAGCCGGTCCCCGGCCTCCAGCTTCCGGATGGGCTCCCGGCCCACCCGGAGCACCTCGTCCTCCAGGAAGGGGTTCTGGTAACGGGCGAAGATCTTCTCCACATAGGCGTGGTGTACGTCCGGGTCGAAGCCGAACTCACGGATCAGCCCTTCGCCGCTTTCGGAGATGGCGGCGTGGACAATCTCCCCGATGGCGGGGTCCGCGATGCTGTCCTTGATGGTTTCATAGCCCCGCAGGTAGCCAAGGTACGCGCAGATGGCGTGTCCGCTGTTCAAGGTGAAGAGCTTCCGCTCCAGATAGGCCATGAGGTTGTCCGCGAAGGTCAGGCCGGGAATCTCCGGCCTCTCGCCCTTCCAGGCGGCGGCCTCCACGTCCCACTCGCAGTACCGCTCCACGGCGGCGTCCAGGATGTTCTCAAAGCTGGGCTTGGGGCAGATGCGGTCCACAGCGCAGTCGGCAAAGCCGATATGCTCTTCCAGGAAGGCAGTCTCCTCCTGGCTCAAGTGCTTCACCACCTCGTTTTTCAAGCGGGTGGTGGTGCGCAGGCCGTTCTCACAGCAGACCACGTTCATGGGCTCCGTGTTCCCGGCCTGGATGCGGGCTTGAATGCCCCCCGCGATGGACTTGGCGATGATGGGCAGCACATTGGGGCCCACGGCGGTGGTGATCAGGCCGCACTGGGCCACCTTCTCCGCAAAGGCCGGGGAGGTGGAGAGCACGCCGTCCACGCCCGTGATGGCGATCTCGCCGGGCTCCTTGTCCAGGATGTGGACGGTATAGCCGTGGTCCCGGTTCAGCGCCTCGATGATGGGCTCCACCACGTCGGCGAAGGTGACGTGCCAGCCCGCCTGGCTGAGCAGGGCCCCGATGAAGCCCCGGCCGATGTTGCCCGCGCCGATTTGAATTGCCTGTTTCATAAGCTCCTCCTGAAAATGATTGTTTTTGACCGAGTAATCGTTTTCGCAAAACTCTTGAGAAGACGCCGCTCCGCTTGCGGGGCAGGGCGGCGTCTTGCGGGAATGCTTCACAGGAGCCGGGGCGAATGGAGGGCGGTTATTTCGCCAGCTTCGCCTCCAGCTCGGCCTTCTGGGCCTCGTAGCCGGGCTTGCCCAGCAGGGCGAACATGTTCTTCTTGTAAGCCTCCACGCCGGGCTGGTCGAAGGGGTTGACCTCCAGCAGGTAGCCGGACAGGCCGCAGGCGTACTCGAAGAAGTAGATTAGCTGGCCCAGGGAATCGGCGCTCTTGCCGTCGGTCTCCACGATGACGTTGGGCACGCCGCCCTCGGTGTGGGCAAGCAATGTGCCCTCCATGGCCTTGTCCCGGATATAGTCCATGGACTCCCCGGCCAGGAAGTTCAGCCCGTCGCCGTTCACCTCGTCCCGGGGGACCAGGAGCTGGTGCTCGGAAGCGCCCAGGCGGACCACAGTCTCAAACATGATGCGCCGTCCGGCCTGGATATACTGGCCCATGGAGTGGAGGTCGGCGGTGAACTCCACGCTGGCGGGGAAGAGGCCCTTGCCGTCCTTGCCCTCGCTCTCGCCGTAGAGCTGCTTCCACCACTC
>CAJTVF010000109.1 GCA_910579435.1 uncultured Oscillibacter sp. | reverse complement strand
CCAGCTCGGAGCGGTGAGCGCCCTCGGTTCCCACATTCTCATGCTCCACCTCGTAGAGCTTGCCATGCACAAAGCCGTGTACCCCATGCCCGGCGGCCCCGCCCATACGCCGGAGGGGGCCGCGCTTCTTGGGGGGCTTCTGGTTCGCCAGACGGTTCCGGGCCGTTTCCAGCTTGTCCCACCGCTTTTCCATCTGGAGCTTGGCCTTGGCGGTACGCTCCTGCTGGCTTTCCATGCGGAACTTGGTTTTTTCCTGCTTCTGGCCACCCTGGCCAGAAGTGGCCCCGCCGGGGTTACTCGTCCTTTCGCTCATTGGCCTTGTCCTCCGGCTTGGTGGTGAGCAGGGTATAAAGCTCGGTGTCCTTGGGGAAACGGTCTACAAAGGGGATGGCGGTGTCGCCGTAGAACAGCAGCCCCTCGCCGGAGCCGGAGTGGGTCACATAGGAGAGCTGGTGCGGGGAAATCCCCAGGTGGCTGGCCAGCACCTCCCGATCCCCGGCGGCCTGGGACAGCAGATAGAGGAAATCGCAGTTGCCGAAGATGGACTCGATCTCACTGCTCTCCAACAGGCTTTTCACATTTTGGGTGATACCGCTGGGGATCGCGCCCCACTTGCGGAAACGGCGGAAAATCTCCACACTGTACGCCGCCGTCTGCGGGTCGGCCAGCAGAACATGAAACTCGTCCTGGTACACCCAGGTGGCCCGGCGCTTTTCCCGGTTGGCGGTGACGCGCCCCCACACCTGATCGGTGAGGATCAGAAGCCCGATTTTTTTCAGCATCTTCCCCAGGGCCTTGATGTCATAGCACAACAGGCGGTTGCTCACCTCCACATTGGTACGGTGGTTAAAGAGGTTGAGCGATCCCGTACAGTACAGTTCCAGGGCCGATGCCACACGCCGGGCCTCCGGCTCCGGCTGTTGCAGAAGCTCCTCGTACAAGTCCTGGAGAATGGGCATCCGCTCCGGGGCCGGGTCTGCCAGATAGGGGCGGTACACGTTCCGCACCGCCCGGTCAATCACGGTCTTTTCCACCGGGGCCAGCCCGCCCCTGCCGCCCACAATCAGCTCGCACAGGGACAGAATGAAGTCACTTTTCAGGGACAGCGGATCTTCATCGTCCGCATAGTCCGGGTTGATGTCCATAGGGTTGATGTAAGTGCCGGAGCTGGCGGAGGGGGTTAACTTCACCACCTGTCCCCCCAGGCGGTTGACGAGGGGGTAATATTCCCCCTCCGGGTCTGCTATGACAATATCATCCTCCGGCCACGTCAGAAACACGTTGACGATCTCCCGCTTGGCGGCAAAGCTCTTGCCGCTCCCAGGGGTTCCGAGGAACATCCCGTTCGGGTTTTTCAAACGCTTGCGATCAGCCATAATGACATTGTTGGAAAGGGCGTTCATGCCGTAGTAGAGGGCCTGCCCGTCCATCCGCAGCTCCTTTGTCATAAAGGGAATGAAAATCGCCGTGGAGCTGGTTGTCATACCCCGCTGTATCTCAATGCCGTTCCAGCCCAGGGGGAGGGAGGACATATAGCCCTGCTCCTGCTGGTAGTCCAGCCGCCGGAGGGTGCAGTTGTGCTTTTGGGCGATGCCGGACACGGTGAACACCTCGTTTTCCAGCCGCTCCCGCGTGGGGGCGGTATTCACCACCAGGAATGTGAGCAGGAACATCCGCTCGTTGCGCGATTGCAGGTCGGCCAGGAGCGCCGCCGCATCCTTGGCGTAGGTGATGAGGTCGGGGGGCAGGATGTCGGGGTCGTAGCCGCTCCGGGTGGCCTTGCGCTGTTCCTCCACTTTCATCTTGTCGATGTCGGAGATTTTGCCCTTTACCGTCTTGATGGCCTTGGTCTGGTCTACCGTCTGAATGTGGAGGGTCACGGTCATTTCCGCGTCCAGCTCCAACAGCTCCAGCAGGAGCTTGTCAGACAGCTCCGAAGCCATGATTTGCAGAAAGGACGCCGCCCCCCAGGACTGGCCCACCCGGAACGTCCGGCCCTGGGTAAAGTCAAAGCTGTCGGGGACAATGAAATCCTTTGTCCCCATGCCCGTCTTGGGGATGTCCCCCCAGGAGAAGCGGAACGGCTCCCGGCCTCCGGGGTGGAGCTGGCCGTGGAGGGCCTCCAGCCGCTCCCAGCCGTTGAGGACGTGGGACTGCACCCCCAGCCGCTTGAAGTTCCCCATGATGTCCGCCTCCACCCGCTCCAGCCGGGGCCGGGCGGCGGCGAGGTTGTCGGCGGGAGCGCCGAATGTGATGTACTTGGAGCGGACAATGCCGTTGTTGCTCCTGGCAATCTGCCGTTTCAGCATATCCACATACTCGCCCCGGATGCTGTCAAATTCATCGTGGGCCATAGGGATATTGACCTTGTAGCGGCCCCCGCCACGGGAGCGGTGATTGACAAAGGAGAGCTGGAACGGCAGGGCGCTGTCGAAGTAGTTCAGGAACGAACACCACCCGCTGAAAATGGCCGCCTGATCCTCGGTGGACGCAACGGAATAGTTGATGTCCTCATAGGCGATGGTTTTGGTGTAGTAGCCGTCCCGCACCCGGCAAACGCCGTCTTTCAGCATTTCCAGGTAAGGGACGGTCTGCTGGGCGGAGAGGGCCGCCCGACCCTTACCCCTTGTGGGGCCGTGTTTGGGTCGCTGATTTTTCTGCAATCGGTTCCTCCTTTTCCACCTGTCCGGCAAAGGGCGCGTACAGGTTTTCCGTTCGGTAGGGCCTCACGCCGGGGCGCAGGAGCTTGGCCCGGACAATGTTCCGCACCACCTTTTCAAAGGGCTGGCCGTCCTTTTCGTACATCGCCATGAAAAAGGCGGGGAGCATGACGGCCAGCATCAGGAACATCGCCCCGCTGTTCCCGATGGCGCTCCGGGTCAGCAGAAAGGCAGGGATGCCAACCGCCGCCCCACAGCCGAAGCACACCAGCTGTCGGCTGGTCAGGTTAAAGGCCAGCTTGGTCTTGATTTTGGAAAGGTCATTGGGGATGCTCACATAGGCCATCTTTCAACCTCCTTTCCGGCCCAGCCGCTTCTGGCCACGATGGCCATAAGTTGACAGTAGGCTCCACCTCGTTCCCCCAAACGTCCCAGCCGGGCGGGGTCTGTCGGGCGAACAGCTCCACACGGGGCCGGTCGCCCATCAGGGCCACAATTTTCTCGCGGGCCTCGTCCGGCTTTTTGCTGTGGCCCTCTATGGGGGAGATAATGAATTGATGCACATTCGCGGCCCGCCGCCGGGGATGGCCCCGCGTTGCCAGCAGACACACCTCCGCATTGGAGCGCGTCCAGAAGCCCAGCCCGTAAAACCAGCTGTCCGCCCGGCGGTTCTTTTTCAGCCAGACGAACGCCACGCTCTTATAGGTGAAGCCCCACGCCTTGATCAGCCG
This sequence comes from uncultured Oscillibacter sp., assembly GCA_910579435.1. Lineage (GTDB taxonomy): Bacteria > Bacillota > Clostridia > Oscillospirales > Oscillospiraceae > Oscillibacter. Next base: position 151 of record CAJTVF010000109.1, on the reverse strand, counting down.
CAGGGCCTCCGGGAGCTGGGGGAACGTGGCCCACAGGAACAGGGCGCTGTCTGGGGCCGCGAGGTCGGCCACAGGCAGGGCACACAGCTCCTCAATGCTCATGGTGGGATAGTGCCGCTCCGCCGCCCCCTGCAAGCCCTTTTGGGCGTAG
>CAJTVF010000108.1 GCA_910579435.1 uncultured Oscillibacter sp. | reverse complement strand
CAATCCCAAAATCTCCAAAGAACGGAGGCATGATGAATTTTGAGAAAGTCCTTATCCCTGCTCCTGGCCCTCCTGCTCCTTCTGGCCCTGGCTGTCCCCGCCCTGGCGGAAGAAACGGAGGATACGGAAGATATTGAAACATCGGAAGAAAGCGCCCCGGACGATATGCCGTCTTCTTCAGAGACTGACCCGGCCCCTGCGCCGGAACCAGAACCTGACCCTGCTCCGGCTCCTGACCCTGAACCAGAACCCGACCCCGACCCTGTTCCAACTCCTGACCCTGTTCCAGAACCGGACCCAGCGCCGACGCCGGACCCGCTCCCGGACGTGGACCCAGACCCTTCTCCGGTCCTGCCGGAACCTCCCGCGGAGAATCAGCCGCCTGTGGAAGTCCCTCCCGTGGACCTGGATACTCCTGCTGGCCCTGGCGGCCTGGACGCTCCGGCGTATGACGTGACGGAAGCCCCAAACGGCGGCATCATTATTGAGGAACACAGCTATACCCGCACGGTGGATATCCTGGGTCTGCCTGTTTCCTTTAACCTGGACGATCTCACCATGCGCTCTGCCCTCACGGCAATTTTCGGAGAGTACACGCCGAAAACCCAGACGGTTTCTACATACTACGACGGCCAGCTCCTGGACACCTCCACCGAATACGTCCCCGGCCTTGCCGGAATGGATATGGAATGGATAGCCGGGGTTATCGTTTTCACGGTCCTGCTCTACTGCTTCATGAAGCTCCTGGGAGGCGTGTTCAAGTAATGGAAAATATGACCGTCTTTTTCCGGGAAATGCTCCAGGCCGTAGCCGCTTTTCTTGGTACGGAACCCGTGATTTACATTTTTGGTCTTGTCTGTCTTGCCGCCCTGCGCCGGTGTGTTACAATGGAGACCGCCCACGGCATAGGCCGTGGGCGGGAGCTTATACGAAGGGAGAATACTATGGCGGGGAAGAAGGGACAGCATTACCTTACCGAGGATGAACGGTATATCATGGAAGGAATGCTGCTGGCGGGGGCGGGACCTACGGAGATTGCCCGGAAAATGGGCATCTGCCGCCAGACCGTCTATAACGAGATGAAGCGGGGCCTTTACGTCCACACCTGCGATTTACAGGACCAAATACGATACTCGGCGGATAAAGCCCAGCAGATCTACGAATACAACCAGACCGCCAAGGGACGGCCCTTGAAAATCGGGAACGACCACGCCTACGCCGATTTCCTGGAGAAGAAAATGCTTGGCGTTCAGCCGAACGGGAAGCGGGACCGGCGGAAGCGGTTTTCTCCTTCGGCGGCGCTGGCGGCGGCCAGAGCGGAGGGCTTCACCACCTCCGTCTGCCCCTCTACCCTCTACAGCTACATAGACAAGCGGGTTTTTCTCCATATCACCAACAAGGACCTCATTGAAAAAGGGCGGACCCGGCAAAAAACGGCGAAGCCGGAGCGGCGGACCGTTCACCCGGCCTTACCGTCTATTGTGAACAGGCCGGAGGCGGCGAACCGGCGGGAAGAGCTGGGCCACAAGGAAATAGACCTCGTAGTGGGATGCGCCAATACCAAGGCGGCTACGCTCACCATCACGGACCGGAAGGGGCGGGAGGAAATGGCGTTCCTCCTGCCGGATAAACGGGCGGCGTCGGTTCGGGCTGTCTTTGACCGGCTGGAGCGGAAACTGGGAAAACGGAAATTCCGGGAGACCTTCCGGAGCATCACCACGGACAACGGGCCGGAGTTCCTGGAGTACGATTTACTCACCCAGTCTATCTATGGCGGGAAGCGGTTTGAGGTCTATTACTGTCATTCCTACTCCGCCTGGGAGAAGGGGACCAATGAAAACCATAACCGGCTTCTGCGCCGGTTCTTTCCGAAGGGGACGGATTTCACGAAGGTCACCCAGCGGCAGATACAGGAGGCCGTGGACTGGATGAACAACTACCCCCGGAAAGTGCTTGGATGGTTAACGCCAGCGGAGGCGGGGAGGCTGTAACACAAACAGAGCTGGCAGCGGCGAAGGCCTGGAAAGCAGTTGTGTTACACTCACCAGACGGGCCAGTTCTTTTTAGGAAGCTCCTTGCGGGAATAGCTGTTGAACAGCTTCCAGAGGGACGGGGCGAAAATGCGCCTTGTGTCGATGATGGGCACGCCCATGGCGTAAAGGTCCATGATCTGCTTCGTGTGTTCATCAACCCCGACCTTGCGCCGTATCCTCCGGGCTACCACGCAGAACGGGACCAGGGAGCGGCGGACCACGTAAAAGTTCTGCGCCAGCCGCCGCAGGGTTACGTCCATATCCTCATAGCTCTGGGAAAAGATATCCACCGACGTTTTGTAGTGGCGGTGGTATTTGTAGAAGTAAATTGCCTCCTGGGAGAAGGTCTTATAATTCTGATTATTGTACTCTATCCCCGCTTCGTCTATGATAATTTTTGCGTCCTCTATCATGAAGTGTCCGATATCCTCTTTGGCGTTCAGCTGGTAGGCTCCGGTAATGGGGACGTTTGAGAAAACGTCTATCCGCCGTTTCAAATACCGGCTGTCCAGGAGCAGGGCCGTCAGGCGGTTCGGATACTTCCGGCAGAAGCGAATAAGGACATTTTCATGGAGGGCCCATTTCGTGAGGTAAGCTGCGAAAGTGGTTTTGCCGGAGCCGGGAACGCCAAAATAGACGTTGAGGACATGGGGATGCTTTGGGCAGAGAAACGAGAGCAGAAAAAACGGGAGATAGACCAGGGCGGCGAGAATGAGCAGAGCCATCTATATTGCACTCCTTTCGGAAATCAGATAGAAAGATGTCTGGGGGGAGGGGCACGCACTTCGTTGCGTGCGCCCTCCCCCCATGGCCTCACAGGTGCAGGAGCCGGGAGACCAAGCCAATACCTACGCCGACGAACATGATCACCACGCCGATCATAAAGAGCGGCGTACTAGTGACTACATTGGCAATCACGCCGATCCAGCCCACGGCGGCGTTCAGGACTTCGCCGATGGTGGATAACAGGGTAGCCATAGTAGCGGCAGTAGCGGCGCCTTCTGTCATAGGGCATCCTCCTTTCTTCAAAGAATCATATCTTTGACTATCTTCGCCAGGCTGTGCCCGGTGATCTTCAGCAAATTTGTGTTACAGCCCTTCCAGTTTGTTTAACTGGTAATCCAGATTCTGCTGAAAACTCTGCATTATCTGCTCCAACTTCGTCCGCCGCTTCTGAAGCTCTGCAAGACGCTTCCTCTCCTGCTGTATTTTCTCCTCCAGCCGCTCCAGCTCCGCCTCCTTCTGCGGAAGCTCCCAAACGCACCGGGTGACAAGATTTTCAAACTTCTCCGTAAAGGTATTCCCGGCCTGCCGGTCAATGAGCTCCGCCAGCTCGTCCGAAAAGCGGATACTCCGGATATTCGGTTTCCCCGCCATGCTTCACGCCTCCCCCTCATGTCCTACCCCGGGGGAGGCCGTTTGCTCCTCCCTGTCTTTGAAATGTCACCTTAACCATGTTCCCGCCCCCTTTACAGTTCCACGCCGTAGACCCGGCTGATGATACTCCGGATATGGTACCCGCTGGCAATCCCGCCGTTCCATTCC
>CAJTVF010000107.1 GCA_910579435.1 uncultured Oscillibacter sp. | reverse complement strand
ATCGTCATCATGAAGGACGGCTTCATCCAGCAGATCGGCACCCCCCAGGAGGTCTTCGACCATCCGGCGAACCTGTTCGTGGCGGGCTTCATCGGCATGCCCCAGATGAACTTCTTCGACGCCAAGCTCCTCTGCGAGAGCGGCAAATACTTCGTCAGCGTAGGCGGCTGCAAGGTGGAGCTGTCCGGCGACAAGCAGAAGAACCTGGCGGCGAAAAAGGTATCCGCCCAGGCCATCACCCTGGGCGTCCGGCCCAGCCACATGGTGCTGGCCAAGCAGCCCGGCAACACCCTGGCCGCCAAGGTGGAGGTTTCGGAAATGATGGGCAGCGAGGTCCATTTCCACGCCAATGCCGAGGGCCGGGACGTGGTAGTGATTGTGCCCACCATGGACACCACGGGAACCCACATCGACTCCTTCCGCGCCGGGGACCAGATGAACCTGACCTTCAGCGGCAACGTGTGCCATGTCTTCGGCCAGGACGGAAAGAACCTGGAGTTATGACCATAGGGGCGCTTGACCGCCCACAGACGGTGTGATATACTCTGCCACGTCAATGATTCCCCCAGGCTGGCTCTCGTCCGCCTGGGGGAACTGGCAAATTGCGTTTATCCATATAACGAAGAAGGAGCTTGATCCATGGGATTTCCAAAGGATTTTATTTGGGGCGCCGCTTCCGCCTCTTATCAGATTGAGGGCGCTGTGAAAGAGGACGGCCGGGGAGAAAGCATTTGGGACGTTTTCTCCCACACCCCCGGAAAGGTCAAATGGGGCGATACCGGCGACACGGCCGCCGACGCCTATCACCGCTGGCGGGACGACATCGCCATCATGAAGGAGATGGGCCTCCAGGCTTATCGATTCTCTATTGCCTGGCCCCGGATAGACCCCAAAGGCGACGGGCATTGGAACCAGGCGGGGCTGCACTACTACAGTGAGTTGGTGGACGGCCTTCTGGAGGAGGGAATCCAGCCCTGGATGACTTTGTTCCATTGGGACCTTCCCCAGGCATTGCAGCGGCAGGGCGGCTGGCAGAACCCGGAGACCGCCCGGCGCTTTGAGGCCTACGCGGAGAAAATGGCGGAGCTGTTCCGGGGCCGGGTGCGCCGGTGGTTCACTTTTAACGAGCCCCAGTGCTTCATAGGAATGGGCTATGGGACGGGAGAGCACGCCCCGGGCCTGAAATTGGACGATGACAGCCTCAGCGCCTGCTGGGAGACCTTCTGCCAGGCGCACTCCCTGGGACAGAAGGCTCTGCACCGGGCGGACGGCGAGAACCTGGTGGGCATCGCCTCCACGGGAGTGGTCTGTTATCCCGTCAGTCAGGATGCCAAAGACGTGGAGGCCGCCCGGCGGGAAACCTTTGCCCTGCCCCTGGGGCCCAGGACCTTCTCCCACACCCTGGCCCTGGACCCCCTGTGCTTGGAGGGACGGTATGAGAAGCCGGACTTCATCGGCGTCAACCTCTATCAGGGTGCGCCTGTCCGAGCGGGGAAAAATGGGCCGGAGACGTTTCCCTTCCCGGCGGGCTTCCCCCGGACGGCCCTGGGCTGGCCCATTACCCCCGAAGCCCTGGAGTGGGGTCCCCGGTTTTTGGCGGAGCGGTACGGCCTGCCGCTGGTGGTCAGCGAGAACGGCCTGGCTTGTACGGACCGGGTGTTCCTGGACGGCGCTGTCCACGACTCCCTGCGGATCGACTTCTTGACCCGGTATCTCCGGGCTTTGGAGCGGGCCATCGAGCAGGGCACGGACGTCCGGGGGTATTTCCAGTGGTCCCTGACGGACAACTTCGAGTGGGCTGAGGGCTATGACCCCCGCTTTGGCCTGGCCTATGTGGACTACGCCACAGGGGACCGGATACTGAAAGACAGCGGGCGGTGGTACCGGGAGGTCATTCGCTCCAACGGTGCGGACTTGTGAGAGGCTTGTATCAATCCCCCTGACAGATCCAAGCATGGTCCTTTATTGGACGTTTTTATTACCTTCGTCTGTTTGCCTGGCTTTTGCCTGCTTTAATCAGTGCTTCCCTAAATAAACGGCGCGGAAAGGAAACGTGCCACAGCTTGGGTAATGTCATTAAGCTAGCCGCGAAGAAAGAAACGGCAGAAGGCAATGGGATTCCGAAGGAAATCCAGAAGGAACTTATCAGGAAAAAGAGGCAGCAAAAGCAGACGGAGGCAGCTCCGTCAGAAAAAGGACATAGAAAAGGTCAGCGAGCGGAGGCATAGCAGGCGGAAATGCGGTTACCCGTGATTTTTGGCCTTGGGGCGGTGCGCCCAGGGCGAAGCGGGAGCAGTCTTCGCCGGAGGAGCGGGAGCGGATCAGCGGCGGAGCGGCGCAGGAAAGCACAGCAGGCAAAGACAGCGTCGGAGAAATTGACATGACGCTTGTATTTGGCTGTGCCCTGAAACGCGTCCACAGCCCAGGCAGAGGCCTGTGAGAAATTAAAGATGAGGAAACTGGCGAAAACCTCCTGGAGGACAAGGTCCGGCTTCTTTGCGTGAAGATGGATGAGGCCCACGGCGTATTTCAGGCTGCGGAAGGAGGCCTCAATGCCCCAGCGTCTGGCGTAGAGGGCTTTGAGGGCGGCGAGGGGAAACCGGTCCGGGTCGAGATTGGTGATAAGGGTTTCCGTATTGCCGCTGTCGGTTTGTAAACGGACAATGCGGAAGGATATTTCGTAGAAATCCGGGCTGTTCGACTCTAAAAAGCCAAATGTCATTGTGGGCGGGATACGGTAATAGGACTTGGGGACGGCAAGCCCCTGTGCCACCAGCTGCCGCGGTGTCAGCCGTCCCAGGGTGAGCTTGAGGGGAATGTCGAACTCCAACTGGTCAGGCAGAGGCATACCGTATGCAATGCCCCGAGCCTTGTCCCGAATACGGATCAGGTAATTCCAGTTCCGCTTCTCCAGGTGGGCCAGATTGTTGCAGGATTCGTAATTCCGGTCAGCCAGCAGGATCACCTTCCCGGAAACGCGGGAGCGGCCTGCCATCTGGCACAGGGCTCTGCACTCGTTCTTTTCGTGCTCCTTCTGCACGATCAGGTCGGTATAAATGCCGTTTTCCAGGTCAAAGAGCGCATTCATGTGCCAGAGGTTCCAGCCGTGCTGTCTGGGCGTGCCTGGGCGGTAGGAGGCCGGGTCCTTCGGGTAGGCGGCGGATTTCAGCGACGAGCCGTCCACTGCCAGCAGACGATAGCCACGAAAGGTCTTCCCTGGGCGCAGCAGGGCTGTGAAGCGGTGGAACAGCGTCTCCAGCGCTACGGGCAGCAGCTTCTGCCGCTGCTGGACAAACGCCGAGGCCGACGGTGTTTTTTCGCTGTTTTGAAACCGTCCGATGAGCACCTTCCCGATGCTGTTTTCGCTCATGGTCAGCAGCAGGGATATGACCGTTTCGAAGGCCAGCGTCCGGGGACGGGTAAAATCCCGCCCCGGCTGCCTGACGTATTGTTCTGGGTGCTCCCCCATTTCCCGGATCATAGAAAGCAGCATCCCCCGCAAAAATTTTGGTGTATATTTCATGTGCGGCGTCCCCCCGAAAAGCAAGTTTACTTTTCAGGGCTTCGCCGCACATTTTTCCTCCTTTGTCAACCCCTTTTTACATCTTTTTT
>CAJTVF010000106.1 GCA_910579435.1 uncultured Oscillibacter sp. | reverse complement strand
GATGATGCCAGGTGCAAACTCAGAAAACTATACCCTATTATCTTATAATTTCTAACTTGGTAAAGTACTAGGCCTTGTTTGAAAATTGGCAAAACGCCCAAAACGGCGGATCTTTTTCCGCCACTCTGCGTTAAATTTTCTTGCCGGGCGTCAGCCCGCCCGCGAAAATTTGCCTTGATTGGCGAAAAAATCTCTCACCGTTGGGCATTCCGTCAATTTTCAAACAAGGCCTAGGGGAGTACGTCCCTGAAAAGGGAAAGTAATAAAAAAGCACTTGCACGCTCTGATGGCCTGGAATTCATCCGGACCGGAGCTACGGCAGCGGAGGAATTGCGAATATGGAACTTTCATCCTTATACCATAATACCCGGCCCGAGGGAGAGCTGCTCCCCCAGGAGGAGGCGGCCTTCGCCCTGCTGGAGGAGCTGGGCATGGACTACGGCCGGGTATCCAGCGAGCCTGCCGACACCATGGAGAAATGCGCCGCCGTCAGCCAGGTCCTGGGCGTGCCCATCTGCAAGAACCTGTTTCTCTGCAACCGGCAGAAGACCCAGTTTTACCTCCTCTGCATGGGGCCGGATAAGCCCTTCCACACCAAGGACCTGTCCCACCAGATCGGCTCCGCCCGGCTGTCCTTCGCGCCGGAGGAGGCGCTGTGGGAGCTGCTTCACTGCACCCCCGGCTCCGCCACGATCCTGGGGCTGATGAACGACAAGGAGCACCAGGTCCGGCTGCTGATGGAACGGGAGGTGTACGAGGCGGAGTATTTGAGCTGCCACCCCTGCATCTGCACCAGCAGCTTGAAGCTGAAAACGGCGGACGTGCTGGGAAAGCTGCTGCCCTATACGGGGCATGAGGTCACGGTGGTGGACTTGTAAATATGCCGGCAAAAACAGCGCATGGCCGGTTGGTCATGCGCTGTTGTCTATTATGCTTTCTCAAATTCAATGGTAGCCAGAATGCCGGGGATTTCCGCCTGCATCCGATGATATTCCCATGTCTTCCATTGCAAGCCGAACGCCGGCAGGATACGCAACTCAGATTTACGTCTTCTTTTTCAAGAACCACCTCAAACGCTGGATGGAAACCGAGGCCAAAGGTGTTGTCCATAATATCCGGCGAAAACAGGATGCCGCCGTAATCGTCTATGGTTCGCCATCCCGAATCAATCTGCCCGCTTCAGCCACGCAAAAATCCTTCCACTCCCCGGAAAGGTCAGCCGCTTCCCTCGCCCCCGTCTTCCGGGGCGCTTGTGCGGAGCACCTCCATGGTCTCCAGCTCCGGCTGGACCTCTCCACCCTCATCGTCCGCCGGGCCGGCATCCTCCGGCGCGTCCTCCGGGAATTCCTCGTCAGGCGGAGCCTCGTCCTTGAAAAAGCGGGCCCAGGGGCCGATCTCCTTGAGCTTGCCGACTTGGTTCCCGACCTGGTCCTTGAGCGCCTCCCAGGGCGCTTTCAGAGGTTCCATTTGGACGACCTCCGGCGCCGGGCTCCACACCAGGCCCCCTGCCGTCAGGGCGACAGACGCTAAAACGCAGAGGAGCGCCGGAAGTATGGAATCAAAATTGGCCACCCGGATGATAAGCCAGATGACAGACCCCAAAAGGGCCGCCAGGCCAATCAGGCCGGTGATGCCGAACAACCCGGCCAGTATGCTGAACTTGACAGCCAGCGCTTCCATAGTGTCCCCCTCGCCGCGCGCGGGACAAAGCCCGGCGCTTTCTCTCTTGAGAATATGATATCGTCCTTCCCCCGGAATGTCAAGGTCTTTCCTTCCTCTGTCTGCGGAAACAAAAGGGCGCGCCGCCCGGAAAGCTCCGGGCGGCGCGCCTTGACGGATTCATGCTGAAAGCCTCAGGATTTCGCTCAGCCCTCTTTGATGGCCGCCTGTGCCGCCGCCAGACGGGCGATGGGCACCCGGAAGGGAGAGCAGGACACATAGTCCAGGCCGATCTTGTGGCAGAACTCCACGCTGGAGGGATCGCCGCCGTGCTCGCCGCAGATGCCCAGGTGCAGGCCCGGATTGGTGCTCCGGCCCCAGCGGGCGGCGTTGCTGATGAGACGGCCCACGCCGTGCTGGTCCAGCTTGGCAAAGGGATCGTTCTCGTAGATCTTCTTGTCATAGTAGGCGTCCAGGAACTTGCCCGCGTCGTCCCGGCTGAAGCCGAAGACCAGCTGGGTCAGGTCGTTGGAGCCGAAGGAGAAGAAGTCGGAGATGGGAGCGATGTCGTCGGCGCACATGGCGGCGCGGGGAATCTCGATCATGTTGCCCACCTTATATTTCAGGCTGGAACCGGCCTCCTTAATCAGGGCGTCGGCCACTTCGGTGACGATATTCTTCACATAGGCGAACTCCTTCAGCTCGCCCACCAGGGGAATCATGATCTCGGGGACCAGGTTCCACTCGGGGTGGCGGGCCTGCACGTTCAGGGCGGCCTTAATGACGGCCCGGGTCTGCATTCTGGCGATCTCCGGGAAGGTGACGCTCAGGCGGCAGCCGCGGTGGCCCATCATGGGGTTAAACTCATGGAGCGCGGCGATGATGGCTTTAATCTCCTCCACGGTCTTGCCCATTTCCTTGGCCATGGCCTCAATGTCGGCCTCCTCGGTGGGCACGAACTCGTGCAGCGGGGGGTCCAGGAACCGGATAGTGACAGGCAGGCCCTCCATAGCCTCGTAAATGCCCTCGAAGTCGCCCTGCTGCATGGGCTCCAGCTTCGCCAGGGCCTTCTCCCGCTGCTCCACGGTGTCGGAGCAGATCATCTCCCGAATGGCCTGGATGCGGTCGTCGTTGAAGAACATATGCTCGGTGCGGCACAGGCCGATACCCTGGGCACCGAACTTACGGGCCTGGGCGGCGTCGTGGGGAGTGTCGGCGTTGGTGCGGACCTGGAGGCGGCGGTACTTGTCCGCCCAGCCCATGACCCGGCCGAACTCGCCGCCAATAACGGCGTCCACGGTGGGAATGGCCCCGTCGTAGATCTTGCCGGTGGAGCCGTCCAGGCTCAGCCAGTCGCCCTCGTGATAGGTCTTTCCGGCCAGCTCGAACTTCTTGTTTTCCTCGTCCATCTTGATCTCGCCGCAGCCGGAGACGCAGCACTTGCCCATGCCCCGGGCCACCACGGCGGCGTGGGAGGTCATGCCGCCCCGGACCGTCAGGATACCCTGGGCGGCCTTCATGCCCTCGATATCCTCGGGAGAGGTCTCCAGGCGGACCAGGACCACCTTCTCACCCCGGGCGGCCCACTCCTTGGCCTCCTCGGCGGTGAAGACGATCTTGCCGCTGGCGGCTCCCGGAGAAGCGCCCAGCGCGTGGCCCACCACGGGGGCGGCCTTCAGGGCCTCGCCGTCAAACTGGGGATGCAGCAGGGTGTCCAGGGACCGGGGCTCGATCATGGCCACGGCCTTCTTTTCGTCAATCATGCCCTCGTCCACCAGGTCGCAGGCGATCTTCAGGGCGGCGGCGGGGGTGCGCTTGCCGTTGCGGGTCTGGAGCATGTAGAGCTTGTTGTTTTCAACGGTGAACTCCATGTCCTGCATATCCCGGTAGTGGTCCTCCAGGATCTTGCAGACGTTCTCGAACTGGCCGAAGGCCTCGGGGAACTTCTCCGCCATCTGGCTGATGGGCATGGGGGTCCGCACGCCGGCCACCACGTCCTCGCCCTGGGCGTTGGTCAGGAACTCGCCGAAGAGCTTCTTCTCGCCGGTGGCGGGGTTGCGGGTGAAGGCCACGCCGGTGCCGCAGTCGTCGCCC
>CAJTVF010000105.1 GCA_910579435.1 uncultured Oscillibacter sp. | reverse complement strand
CCTACCCCGCCTGATACATAGCGCACACAGTTTCCGTCTTGCCAGCCATCTTCAACCGGCCCTTTTCCAGCCAGAGGACGCGGTCGCACATTTCCTGGATCTGCCCCAGGCTATGGGAGACGAAGAGGACGGTTGTCCCACCGCCCATGAGCTCCAGCATCCTGCGTTTGCTCTTCTCCTGGAAGTCCGCATCCCCAACGGCCAGGATCTCATCCACAATGAGGATATCCGGCTGCACCACCGTAGCGATGGAGAAGGCCAGGCGCATCACCATGCCGGAGGAATAGTTGCGCAGGGGCACGTCAATGAACTGCCCCAGCTCGGAGAATTCCACAATCTCCCCATACTTCTCCTTCAGGAACTGCTCCGGGTACCCCAGGATCGCGCCATTGAGGAACACATTCTCCCGGCCCGTCAGGTCAAAATCAAACCCGCTGCCCAGCTCCAGCATGGGCACAACCGTCCCGTTCACCTGCACGCCCCCGCTGGTGGGCTTGAGGATGCCGGAGATCACCTTCAGCAGCGTGGATTTCCCCGCGCCGTTGTGCCCGATGATCCCCAGCACCTCGCCCTTCTTCACCTCGAAGCTGACGTCCTGGAGCGCCCAGAATTCCTCGTATTGGATGTTCCCCTTGACCAGCTGCACCAGATACTCCTTCATGCTCTTGATCCGGTCGTAGGCCATCAGATATTTCACTGACACATTTTCCGCTTTAATCATGTCTTCCTCACAGGTTCAAAATGAACTTATCCTGATGCTTCTTGAAGATGGCCGCGCCAAGCGCCAGCGGCACAAAAGAAGCAAGCAGGCACAGCGCGTAGGCCTTCGGCTCCGGCGACACGCCGTCAATCAGCAAAATCCGGACAAACCGGATGATATGGTAGAGCGGGTTGCACTTGTAGAGCAGCATATACTGGTCCGGGATGATGCTCTCCGGGTAGAAAATCGGGGTCATATACATCCACAGCATACTCACCACGCCCCACAGGAACTGGGTGTCCCGGAAGAATACCATCAATGTGGACAGCACAAACGCCATCCCGATGCAGAGCGCCACCAGGCAGACCAGCCCGAAGGGCAGCAGCAGCATAGCCGGCCGGACCGGCGTACCCATCAGCAGCATCACCGCCAGCAGGGGGATGAGCGACAGCAGCAGGTTGATGGCAGAGGAAAACACCCGGGACACCGGGTAGATATACTTGGGCACATACACCTTGGTAATCAGCGCGGCGTTGCCCACGATGGACTGGAGGCCCATTGCGGTGGCCTCGCTGAAGAAGTTGAAGCACACAATCCCCGAGAGCAGATAGAGGGGGAAATTGGGGATATCCGACTGGAACAGGGTAGAAAACACGATATACTGTACCAGCATGGTCAGCAGCGGGTTCAAAAAGCTCCACAGGATCCCCAGCATGGACCGCTTGTATTTTGTCTTGAAGTCCCTGGCCACCAGCTGGCGCATCAAGTACCCATACCGCTGGAAGGCAGCGGCCAGCCGCAGGCCGGCGCTGCTCCTGCCCTGCCCCGCCAGGCGGCACAGGCAGGCGCCGTATCCCGCCAGCAGCAGGCCCAGCCCCAGGACAAGGTACCAGTAATAGCTGCCGAACCAGAAGTAGCTCCGGGTCAGAAGGCTGTAGTGCAGCATCCCCTCCCGCGCCGCCCCGTCCACCAGCACCCGCTCTGTGATTTCCACCGGGAGCTCCGCCCTGGCCGTGGAAATGGTGCTGCCCTGCCAGGCGGTGATGGCATTGCCCGGCACTCCGTCCGGGGAAGTCAGCACCAGCTCATACCGTTTTCCCGGCGTCACCTGCGCCGGCTGCGCGAAGGGGATTGTGCGGACGGCATTGTCCTCTATGTCCGCCCCGGAAAGCTCCGCTTGGGCCAAGACGGCCTGGTCCCCGTCCACAATGCTTACCAGTACGCGCACGCTGTTTACCCGCTGATACGTGGACAGGCGCATATCCACACTGCGGATCTCCTCCGCCGCCGCTACAAACGGCTGCCGGATTTCCATGCCCTGCACCAGCTCCCCAATGGGCTCGCTGGCGCTGACGCAATCCGTCCTTTCCTCCCGGAACCGCAGCTGGTCGCCGGCAATCCAGTAAAACGCCACAGCCAGAACCATATACACAGCCAGCGCAACGGCGCAGCCCTTTCTCACTTGTTTCCCGCTCACATCCGCTCCGCTCCCTCAAGCTCCTGCAGATACCGCCTCAGCGCGTCCTGCCAGTCCGGCAGGCGGGAAAAGCCCATCTTCTCCAACTTGTCCTTGCTCATGCGGGAGTTCAGGGGCCGCACCGCCCGGGTGGGGTACGCGCTGGTAGGCACGGGCTGGACCGTGACGTCCTTCCCCGCCAGCCGGAAGATTTCCCGGGCAAACTCCGCCCAGGAGCACACGCCCTCGTTGGTGGCGTGGTAGATGCCGTATTTGTCCGTCATCACCATGTCGCACAGCAGCGGGGCCAGGTCCGCCGTATAGGTGGGGCTGCCAATCTGGTCGCACACCACGTTCAGCTCCCGCCTCGTCTCCGCCAGGCGCAGCATGGTCTTCACGAAGTTATTGCCGTTTTTGCCGAACACCCAGGAGATGCGGACAATAAAATATTTCTCCAGCAGCTCCTGTACCGCCTGCTCCCCTTCCAGCTTGGTCGCCCCATACGCGCCCAAGGGGCCCGTGGGGTCCTCCGGCTCATAAAAACGCTCCCCGGTCCCGGGGAACACATAGTCTGTGGAGATATAGAGCAGCTTCGCGTCAATCTCCCGGCACGCCGCCGCGATATTCCGGGGCCCTCCGGCGTTCACCGCCCGGACCTTCTCCAGCTCTTCCTCCGCCTTGTCCACCGCCGTCCAGGCCGAGCAGTGGATGACCGCGTCAGGATGGTTCCTGACGATATACGCACGGGTTGCCTGGGCGTCTGTGATATCAAAATCCGCAAGATCCACGCCCGTATGCTCGATCCCCCGCCCGGCCAGCACCCCGCAAACATCATGGCCCAGCTGGCCGCCTACGCCTGTCACTAAAATTTTCATTGGTTTCTCCTACACTTTTTCAAATCATATTTTTCCGCGCCAGATGGACAATCCACATCAGGACGCGCTCCGGCAGCCACCGCGCCGACAGCTCGAACAGTGAGGGCAGCAGTCCCCATTCCCGGCATTTCCAGACAGCCCACGCGCCGCCGCGCCTGTCCCAGTTGTTTTGCCGGGCATACATCCACGCCTTCCGCCGGGAGATCTCCCGGCGGAATCCCTCCCTGTAGGGGAAATGCTGTTCCAGCCACTGGAACTTGCGCAGCGGCAGGTCAATCCGCTCACTCCGGTAGCTGGCTTTGTCCGTCACGCCCGCCAGCACGCCGGTCTGGTTTTTTCCATGCACCCGGTAGCGGATCAGCGGGCGCATGACAGAATGGATCTCCCCGGCCGCGGAGCAGTACAGCGCAATATAGTGGTCGTGTACCATATACGGGCAGAAGGGGAGGGCCGCCTGGGCCGCCGCACGCCGCACCAGCATGGTGCAGCCGGTGACAAAATTCGAGATCAGCAGCCCCTCCGTCAGCCCGCTGCCGCTGCGGAATACATGCCTGCGCCGGATTTGGGTGATGCTGTCCGCCGTCTGTTCCCCCCCGCCGTCTATGATGAACATATCCGAGCAGGCCAGCAGGGCGCCGGATTCCTCCAGCTCCCGCTGCAGCACCGACAGCTTCTCCGGGAGCCAGGCGTCGTCCTGGTCGCAGTAGGCGAAGTACTCCCCCTCCGCCTCCTCCGTCAGCCGCTCAAAGGTCCTGTTGGAGCCCAG
>CAJTVF010000104.1 GCA_910579435.1 uncultured Oscillibacter sp. | reverse complement strand
GGTACGCGATCAGCCCCGGCAAAAGGAGCGGACAAAGGAGGCGGAGCGTGAGGAACGATAATATCCGCAAGTACATTTTGCCTAACATTCCCTATCTGTTCATCCTGTGGGCCTGTCTGAAAGTGGGGACGGCCTACCGTCTGGCGGCTGGCGGGAACATGGGCCAGAAGCTGGTGGGAATGATGGCGACCCTGGCCCCGGCCCTGGCCGACTTTGCGCCGGGGCTTCATCCCTTTGACTGGCTGGTGGGTATCGCGGGGGCGGCTGGCATCCGGCTGATGATTTACTGCAAGGCGAAAAAGGCCAAGAAATTCCGCCCGGATGCGGAATATGGATCGGCCCGCTGGGGCGGGCCAAAAGATATAGCCCCTTTTGCCGATCCCAAGTTTGAAAATAACGTCATTCTCACCAGGACGGAATTTCTCACTACCAACACCCGGCCCCAAAATCCGGCCAACGCCCGGAACCTCAACGCCTGTGTCATCGGCTCCAGCGGCTCCGGCAAAACCCGCTTCTGGCTCACCCCCCAACTGCTCCAGGCCCACAGCTCCTATGTGGTGGTAGACCCCAAGGGCGGGGTGCTGTCCCAGGTGGGTTATTTCCTCCAGAGGGAAAAGGACTATAAAATCAAAGTGTTCAACAGCATCGACTTCTCAAAATCCATGCACTATAACCCCCTGGCCTATATCCGCAACGAGGCCGACATCCTGAAATTCGTCAACGCCCTGATTTCCAACACCAAGGGCGAGGGCAAGGAGGGAGATCCGTTTTGGACGAAATCTGAAACGCTCCTGTACTGCGCCCTGATTGCCTACATCATTTTTGAGGGGCCAGCGGAGGACAGGAATATGAACACGCTGGTGGATATGATCTCCGGCATGGAGGTGAAAGAGGACGATCCTGACTTTATGAACGCGGTGGACTATATGTTTGCCGGGCTGGAAAAGCGCAAGCCAGATTGTTTTGCTGTGAAGCAATACCGCAAATACCGCCTTGCCAGCGGCAAAACAGCCCGTTCGATCCTGATTTCCTGCGGGGCGCGGCTGGCTCCCTTTGACATCCCCCAGCTCCGGGAAATTATGAGCTATGACGAAATGGAGCTGGACAAGCTGGGGGACAAGCGGACGGCGGCTTTCTTCATTATCAGCGACACGGACAGCACCTACAATTTTATTGTAGCCCTGGCGTTCTCTCAAATGTTCAACCTGTTGTGCGAGAGGGCGGACAACGTACACGGGGGCCGTCTGCCCCATCATGTGCGGGTGCTGTGGGACGAGGCGGCCAACACGGGCCAAGTGCCGAACCTGGAAAAGCTGGTGGCCGTCATTCGCTCCCGGGAGGTGAGCCTGACCCTGTTCTACCAGCAGATGGCCCAATGCAAGGCCATCTATGACAAGAACGCGGAAACGATACTCGGCAATATGGACAGTGTGATATTCCTGGGGGGCCGGGAGGCCAGCACCATCAAGGAAATATCGGAAAACTGGCTGGGCAAGGCCACCATCTCCATGCAGACGGAGGGCCGCTCCCGAGGGCAGTCGGAAAGCTACAACCAGAACACGCAACGGCTGGGCCGGGAGCTTATGACCCCCGCCGAGCTTGCCACCATGCCCGGCGACAGGTGCATCCTGCAACTGCGGGGCCTGCCGCCGTTCTATTCCCCCAAGTACGATTTGAAACAGCATCCCAACTACAAATACACCGCCGAGGCCGACAAAAAGAAAAACGCCTTTGACCTCTCCCGGCTCATCCGGCGGCGTATGGAAAAGCTGAACCCCAGCGAGGAATATACCGTGTACGAGGTGGACGTGCCGGACGGGGGCCACATGGAAGAGGACGAGGACATCCTCAACTATGACGACCTGGACGACCCGGACACTTTTGTATAGCTTCTGGCCAGTGTGGCCAGAGGTAGAAGCTGCCGCCGTAACTGGCGGCTTTTTTCATGGCCGGGGCCTGACCCCGGAGAAACGGAGGATATATGCAGTTTTTCTCTACCGCTGTTACTACTTTGCAGACCCTTGTTGTGGCCCTGGGCGCGGGCCTTGCCGTGTGGGGCGTGGTCAATCTGCTGGAGGGCTACGGCTCGGACAACGCTGCGGCCAAGTCGCAGGGCATCAAGCAGCTCATGGCGGGCGGCGGCATCATCGTGCTGGGTACGACCCTGATCCCCCTGCTGTCCACCTTGTTCTAAGGGCGGGGGCCTATGGGTATTCTCACCGACTGGATCACGGAATGGCTGAAAGAGCTGCTGATTGACGGGATCATGGGCAACCTGGGCGGGCTGTTCGATAACGTCAACGCCCAAGTCGGGGAGATCGCGGCGCAGGTGGGAACCACCCCGGCGGCATGGCACGCCGGGGTGTTCTCCCTCATCCGCCAGCTTTCCGAAACGGTGATACTGCCTATCGCCGGGCTGGTCTTGACCTTTGTGGCGACCTACGAGCTGATCCAGATGATCCTCGAAAAAAATAATATGCACGAATTTGACGTGGCGAATATCTACAAGTGGGTATTCAAAACGTCCTGCGCCATCCTGATCCTGACAAACACATTCAATATCGTTATGGCGGTATTTGATGTGTCGCAGAGCGCAATCGCAAGCGCGGCGGGGCTGATACGGGGCAGTACCAGCGTCACGCCGGATATGCTGGCCGACCTGGAGGCCACGCTGGAGACAATGGACATCGGCTCCCTGCTGGGGCTGTTCATGCAGTCCATTTTAATCAATGTCACCATGACGGCCCTGAACATCATTATTTTTGTGCTGGTGTATGGCCGCATGATTGAAATATATCTGCTCACCAGCCTTGCCCCCATCCCCGTGGCGACCCTCTCCAACCGGGAGCTGGGCGGGACGGGGCAGAACTACCTGAAATCCCTGTTTGCCGTGGCGTTCCAGGGGATGCTCATTCTGGTATGTGTGGCGATCTACGCCGTACTCATTCAGGGCATCGCCACCAGCGGCGACCCCATAGGGGCCATTTGGGGGACTATCGGCTACACGGTGCTGTTGTGCTTCATGCTGTTCAAGACGGGCGGCATCGCCCAGCGCGTCTTTGGCGCTCACTGATGAAAGGACGGTGATTTATGCAGGAAATTCTTACTTCTGGTCAGTGTGGCCAGAGCTTTGCCCCGGACGGGCGGCCCCTGGCCCCGGACGGCCTGTTTCTCATGGACGGCATCGAGGGGCTGCGCTCCCTGCCCCGGCACTCGGTTGATATGCTCCTGACCGATCCGCCCTACGGCACGACCCGGAACTATTGGGATGTGCCTTTGCCCCTGCCGGAGCTGTGGGAGGCGGTGCGGTGGGCGGTGAAGCCGGAGGGGGCGGTGCTGCTGTTCGCCCAATGCCCCTATGATAAGGTGCTGGGCGCGTCCAACCTCCCCATGCTCCGCTATGAATGGGTGTGGTACAAGAGCCGATGCTCCGGCTTTCTCAACGCCCGCCGCGCTCCGCTGAAAAAATCGGAGAATATTCTGGTGTTCTATCGGAAGTCCCCGCTGTACGATCCGCAGTTTGAGCAGGGGGAGCCGTACAAGAAAATCCACCGAAAGAGCGGCAACAGCCCCAACTACGGAAAATTTGAGCGCACCAGCGGCGAGTCGGACGGGCGGCGGTTTCCTGGGAATGTGCTGGCGTTCCCCACGGTGGCAAACGCCGTCCACCCCACGCAAAAGCCCGTTTCCCTGTGCGAGTATTTCATCCGCACCTACACCCGGCCCGGCGAGGTGGTGGCGGACATCTGCGCCGGGAGCGGCACAACGGCGGTGGCCGCTGTTAACACAGGCCGCCGCTACATTTGCTTTGAGAACGCTCCGGCCTTTTACGGCCCCGCCGCCGAACGGGTGCGCCGGGCGGAGGAGGCTGTGGCCCAGGGCGGGAAAGGGGTGTAACTATCGGAAAATATTCCATCATCTACGCCGACCCGCCCTGGCACTACGCCCAAAAGGGCTTGCAGGGGGCGGCGGAGCGGCACTATCCCACCATGAGC
>CAJTVF010000103.1 GCA_910579435.1 uncultured Oscillibacter sp. | reverse complement strand
TGTTGGGAATGGTGACGTTCCACAGCCTCTGCCAGCCGTTGGCCCCGTCGATCTCCGCCGCCTCATTGAGGTCGCCGGGGATGGACTGGAGGCCCGCGATGTAAATAATCATCATATAGCCGATCTGCTGCCAGCAGATCAGGATGACCAAGCCCCAGAAGCCGTACTTGGCGGAAATCTTCAGCGCCAGGTCATACCGGGAGAGGATGCCGTTAAAGATGAGCTGCCAGACATAGCCCAGGACGATGCCGCCGATGAGGTTCGGCATGAAGAAGACGGTGCGGAAGATGTTGGTACCCCGGATCTCCCGGGTCAGAACCAGGGCCACGGCGAAGGCGATGACGTTAATCAGCACCAGCGTCGTCACGGTGAACAGGGCGGTAAACCAGAAGGCGTGGGCAAAGTCCCCGTCCTGGAAGGCCCGGACGAAGTTGCCAAGGCCGATGAACTGCGCGTCGGTGACGGTGCGGAAGTCGCAGAAGGACAGGTAGATGCCCATGAGGAAGGGCACGATGAAGCCGATGAGGAAGGCCAGGAACGTGGGCCCCAGGAAGACGGGGAAATAGCGCTTGATGGATTTTTCCATAGCTGGCGGAAGCCTCCTTCACAAGTTAATGCCGGGGGTACGTTGGACCGGCGGGACAAGGGCCGTGCAGCCGGGCACGGCGCGCCTCCCGCCGGTCCAAGGCGGGGAGAAAAATCCGGGGCGGAGGTGTCCGTCCGCCCCGGTATGGTGTTTGTCTCTTACTTGGATTTCTCAGCGGCCCAGTTGTCCACGAAGGCGGCCCGCACGGTCTCCCAGTTGGCGTCGGTCTGATCGGCAGCATAGGCGGTCAGGGCGGAGCCCAGAACGTTCTTCCACTCCTCGGAGGGCATGGTGGGGAAGCACCACTTGATGCTGGTGGTTCCCTGGGCCACGTAGTCGTTGGCGATGTTCACCAGCGCGTTGGTGGATTCCAGATTGCCCTTGAAGGGGATGACGAAGCCCATCTTGCCCTCGTCGCCGGAGCACATATAGTCCAGGCCGGTGTCGGAGGTGACGCACCAGTACATGAAGTCCAGGGTGGCCTGGATGTCCTCGGGATTGGCGTTTTTGTTCACGCACCAGTAGTTCTCGGTTCCGGTGCACAGGCCCTGGTTGGCCTCGTCGCCCACGCCGAAGTAGATGGGCAGCATGCCCAGGTTCTCCTCGCCAACGTCGGCCACGTCGCCGAAGGCCCAGGTGCCGTTCTGATAGAACACGGCCTGCTCGGTGAGGAACTCCGCCACAGAGTCGTCGCCGGTCTTGGCGCTCAGCAGGGTGGGGGCGCAGGTGCAGTTATTGATATACAGGTCCCAGATGGCCCGGTAGTTGTCCAGGTAGGTGCCCTTGATGGCCTCGGTGTCGCCGATGCCGTCGGCCTCATACTCGAAGTAGATGGGGAGGTTCGCCAGGTGGGTCTTGAAGCGCCAGTCGGAGGAGCCGTCCATGCCGGCGGAGGTGAAGGCGGAGAAGCCCAGCTCATCCTTCCGGGCGGTGATGTCCTCGGCCACCTTTTTCAGGTCGGCGAAGGACTTGATATCATCGGCGGAGTACCCGGCCTGCTCCAGCAGGGCCTTGTTGTAAATCAGGCCGTAGGTCTCGATGACATAAGCGATGCCGGACATGGAACCGCCGTCCATCAGGGCGAAGTCCGGGCTGGAGAGCTCCCCGGCCACGGCGGAGCCGCTGAGGTCATAGCAGTAGTCCCTCCAGTTGGCCAGGCCCACGGGGCCGTTGACCTGGAAGAGGGTGGGAGCGTCGGTCTTGGCAATCTCGCTCATAAGGGTGGTCTCATACTGGCCGGAGGCGGCGGTCTGGACCTTCACCTCCACGCCGGTTTCCTGGGTGTAGGCCTTGGCAAGCTCCTGCCAGGCGCCGTCCTGCTCGGGCTTGAAGTTCAGATAGTACACAGAGCCGGAAGCGCCGGAGCTGCCGGAGTCTCCGGCAGCGGGCTGGGAATCGCCGCCGCCGGAGGGCTGGGAATCGCCGCCGCCGGAGGGCTGGGAATCGCCGCCGCTGCCGCCGCAGGCGGCCAGGGACAGGGCCATGACAAGAGCCAGGGCCAGAGTCAAGAGTCTCTTCTTCATTTCATGTTCCTCCTGTTTGATTTGGTGTCATACGGACAATTTGGAAACGTTACTGGTAACGTTTCCGGTTCGTGCTTCTATCATAGCTCCCTTTCCCCCCGGATGCAAGGGGAATTTGATGCTTCCGCCAAACTTTGGAGGACTGGGTAAAAGAGGATGGGTCAATTTGTATAATATGTCTAGTTCTCAGGGGCCTATTCCCGGAGCGGGCGCTCCCTTGGGCTCATAAAAACGGCGCGAAGTGGCAGACTGAACGAAAGGCTTTCAGCCCGAACATGGAAATCTGTTGCGATAGGAGCGAACACAATGGAAAAAGCGGAGAGATTAGTCATCGCCCTGGGGGGCAATGCCCTCCAGTCCAAGGACAGCGGGTCCACCGCCGAGGCCCAGCTCAGCGTGGTGCGGGAAACCTGCGAACACATCGCGGAGCTCAGCGTAAACGGCTATGAGGTGGCCATCGTCCATGGCAACGGCCCCCAGGTGGGCCGCATCCTCCTGGCCAGCGAGACGGCGAAGGAGGTGGTGCCCGCCATGCCCTTCGACGTGTGCGGGGCCATGAGCCAGGGCTATATCGGCTACCACATTCAGCAGGCCCTGCGCTATGCCCTGGCGAAGCGGAACAAGAATATTCCGGTGGTGAGCCTGGTCACCCAGGTGGTGGTGGAGGAGGGGGACCCCGCCTTCCGGAACCCCACGAAGCCCATCGGCCCCTTTTACAGCCGGGAGGAGGCCGAGGCCCTCCAGCGGGAAAAGGGCTATGTGATGAAAGAGGACGCCGGGCGGGGCTGGCGCCGGGTGGTGCCCTCGCCCCTGCCCCGGCGGATTGTGGAGATCGGCCAGGTGCGGGATTTGTGGGACAAGACCATCGTCATTACCTGCGGCGGCGGGGGCGTGCCGGTTATCGAGACCGCCCGGGGCCAGCTGGAGGGCGTGGCGGCGGTTATCGACAAGGACTTTGCCGCAGAGCTGCTGGCGGAGCAGGTGGACGCCGACGTACTGATGATTCTGACGGAGGTGGAGAAGGTAGCCATTAACTGGGGCAAGCCGGACCAGAAGGACCTCAGCCGCATGTCCCTGGCGGAGGCCTCCCGCTATGTGGACGAGGGTCATTTTGCCCCCGGCAGCATGCTGCCCAAGGTCCAGGCGGCTATGAAGTTCGTCCGCAGCGACCCCGGCAAAAAGGCCATCATCACCTCCCTGGACAAGGCCATTGACGCTCTGGCGGGGAAGACGGGAACGGTCGTGACCTTCGCCTGAGCCGCTGAAAAACCATCCCGCCCCGGATAAGGGGACGGGATGGTTTTTGGTACTTAGGAGCGCACTTCCGAAGGTCATTCCCCTTTTTCGAGGACCCCGGGCGCGGGCTCCGCCTTGTCCGCGGGGGCAGGGCTCTGGACGACGATGGTTTTGTCCTCGCCGGCCGCCAGCTTGCCGCCCAGCATCCCGGCGATAAGGGATTTCACGTCGATGCCCATGCCCTGGGTGATGCCCTCGGTGACCTGGGTGGTCCCGGTGACAATGTCCTCCAGCAGCTTGGCGCTGTTGCCCGCGCCGTACATGGTAATTTTGTCCACCTTGGACAGGGGCTCGGCTACGTTCCGGGCGATCTCGGGCAGGGCCTGCATGACCATTTCAATAACGGCAGCCTCGCCGTATTTCTTCATGGCCTCCGCCTTTTTGTCGATGCCCTCGGCCTCCGCCAGGGCCTTGGCCCGGATGGACTCGGCCTCCGCCTTGCCCACGGCGGCGATGCCCGCCGCCTCCTGCTCCCGGGCGAACTTCTGAGCCTCGGCGCTCTTGCGCTCCGCCTCGGCCTCCTGCTCCTGCTCATAGCGCTTGGCTTCCGCGTCCTTCTGCCGCTTGTAGAGGGCGGCCTCCGCCTCCTGCTGCTGGCGGTAGCGTTCCGCGTCCGCCTTGGCCCGGATCTCGGCCTCCAGCTTCTGCTTTTCCACCTCGACCTCGTACTGCTTCAGCTCGGCCTCCCGCTGGGTCTTGGCGATTTCCGCGTTGACCGTGGCGGTCTCGATGCTCTTGCGCTGTTCCTGGCTCTGGATTTCATAGGCGGCGTCGGCCTCGGCCTTTTTGCCGTCGGCCAGGATTTTCAGCTCCGCCCGCTTGATTTCCAGCTCCGTCTGCTTCTGGGCGATCTGGGTGTCCGCCAGGACCCGGGCCTCGTTGGACTCCCGCTCCGCCTCCGCCTGGGCGATGGCGATGTCCCGGTCCGCCTGGGCCTTGGCTATGGCGGCGTTTTTCTTGATCAGGCTGGTGTTGTCCGCGCCCAGGTCCTTGAT
>CAJTVF010000102.1 GCA_910579435.1 uncultured Oscillibacter sp. | reverse complement strand
GTTCTTCATCCGTTAATGTTACGATGTATTTGTGGTTCATTCCTCATCACCCGAGAGTATTTTACCACATTTCTCACTTCTCCACTACTTCTATTTTCTATCTTGGTGAACTACTAGGATGTTGCTCCGCAAAATCAAGTGTCGTTACAGCTTCACGAAAAAAGCAGCTTCTCTCCAGCCCGGTAAATATCCCCCGCGCCGACG
Organism: uncultured Oscillibacter sp.; assembly: GCA_910579435.1. Lineage (GTDB taxonomy): Bacteria > Bacillota > Clostridia > Oscillospirales > Oscillospiraceae > Oscillibacter. The sequence goes on along the minus strand of CAJTVF010000102.1, from coordinate 4,211 downwards.
GTGAGAATCAAATCCCCCGGTCCGGCCAGCCGCCGGATGGCCTCCGCCGTCTTGTCCAGGGTGGAGCAGTAAACGGAGCCGGGAACCTCCCTGGAGAGGTCCGCCGAGGAGATGCCCAGGGTGTTCTGTTCCCGGGCGGCGTAAATCTCCGCCAGCACCACCACGTCCGCCAGCCTCAATTCCTCCACAAAGCGGTCGAAGAGCTTGGCGGTCCGGGAATAGGTGTGGGGCTGAAAGGCCGCGATTAAACGCCGGTAGCCCAGGCCCTTGGCGGTGGTCAGCAGGGCGTGGAGCTCGTCGGGATGGTGGGCGTAGTCGTCGTAAATCTCCGCGCCGTTATAGGTTCCCTTGTACTCAAAGCGCCGCCCGGCGCCGGTAAAGGAGCCCAGGCCCTTCTCCACCGCCTCTCCGGGGAGGCCCAGGACGTAGGCGGCGGAGGCCGCCGCCAGGGCGTTGGATACGTTGTGCCGTCCGTAGACCTTCAGCTCCGCGTGGGCGTAGAACTCGCCGCGGACCTGGACGTCAAAGACGGGGCGGCCCTTGTCCTCCCGGAGGTTCACGGCGGTGCAGTCCGCCCCCGGCTCCAGGCCGAAGGTGAAGGCGTCCAGGCCCTGGGCCACGTCCCGGGCCCCGGCGTTGTCCGCGTTGACGACGACGCTGCCGCCGGAGGGCACCAGCTCCGCAAAGCGGCGGAAGGAGCGCTTGATGTCGTCCAGGTCCTGGAAGAAGTCCAGGTGGTCCGCCTCCACGTTCAAAATCACCGCCACCGTGGGGTAGAAGCTCAGAAAGCTGTTGCAGTACTCGCAGGACTCCAGAATGATGGTGTCCCCCTGGCCCACCCGGTAGCCGGAGTGGAGCAGGGGCAGGGTGCCGCCGATCATGACGGTGGGGTCCGCCTCCGCCGCCATGAAGATATGGGTACACATGGAAGTGGTGGTGGTTTTCCCGTGGGTCCCGGCCACGCACAGCGCGTTGGGGTAATGCCGCATGATGGCCCCCCAGGCCTGGGCCCGCTCATAGACGGGGATGCCCCGGGCCACGGCCCCGGCGATCTCCGGATTCCCATCGTGGACGGCGGCGGTGCGGATGACCAGATCGCAGTCTCCCAGGTTGTCGGCGTTGTGGCCGATGGCCACGGGAATGCCCAGGGAACGGAGGTGCTTCACGGTATCGCTCTCCGACATGTCGGAGCCCTGGATGACGAGCCCCTTGTCCCGCAGGACCTCCGCCAGGGGGCACATGGACACGCCCCCGACGCCCACCAGATGGGCCCGGGTCCCGGGGACGAAGAAATCACTGATTGGCTTTTTATTCTGCATCATGGAAACCAGCTTCCTTTCCAGAAAACGGAACTCAGAACCTGTATTCACAACCGTTGAACGCCGCCTGGCCGGTCTGTTTCCCGCCATACTGCGCCGGTTTCCCTTGCAATCCGTCAGGATTGCCGCGGGAAATCTCCTTGTCTGACGGGAAACATCCTCGTCCATCCGGCATCACGCGGTTATGAAGACTGGTTCTAAAAAAAGATTGTATCCTTGCAAGCATCTTATTATAATATAGAAATCAACGAAATGCAACGGCGAAAGGGGGAAAACCCATGGAGATTCCGGAGAATGTACAGGCCGTATTGAAAACCCTGGAATCAGCGGGCCATGAGGCGTGGTGCGTGGGCGGCTGTGTCCGGGACGCCCTGCTGGGCCGGAGCCCGGGGGACTGGGATGTAACTACCTCCGCCCAGCCGGAGGAGACCCTGGGGGTATTCGGGCCCCAGGGACTGCCCACGGGGCTGCGGCACGGCACCGTCACCGTCAAAACGCCGGAGGGCCCTGTGGAGGTCACGACCTACCGGGTCGACGGGGCCTACCGGGACCACCGCCGCCCGGAGTCCGTCGCCTTTACCCGTTCCCTGGACGAGGACCTGGCCCGGCGGGACTTCACTGCCAACGCCATGGCCCGGAACCTCCGGGGAGAGCTCCGGGACCCCTTCGGGGGCCGGGAGGACCTCCGCCGGGGAATCCTCCGCTGCGTGGGGGACCCGGACCGGCGGTTTCAGGAGGACGCCCTGCGGATTCTCCGGGGCCTTCGCTTTGCGGCGGCGCTGGGCTTGGAAATCGAGCCCGGGACGGCGTCGGCCATCCGCCGGAACCGGGAAGGGCTGGCGGATATCGCGGCGGAACGGATTCAAACGGAGTTTTTCAAGCTCCTGCCGGGGAAACGCGCGGCGGAGGTTCTGCGGGGCTATCCGGAGGTCTTCGGCGTGTTTTGGCCGGAGCTCCTCCCCATGGTGGGGTTTGACCAGCGGAACCGCCACCACTGCTACGACGTGTGGGAGCACACCCTTCGCGCCCTGGCCGCGTCGCCGGAGGATCTGGTCCTCCGCTGTGCCATGCTCCTCCACGACGTGGGAAAGCCGGACAGCTTCACCCTGGACGAACAGGGCGTGGGCCATTTTTACGGCCACCCCGCCGTCAGCCGGGAGCTGGCGGACCGGATGCTCCGGCGGCTGAAATGCGCCGCGGGGTTCCGGGAGACCGTGGTCCGGCTGGTGGAGTGGCACGACAAGGACATTCCCCGGACAGACAAGTCCATCCGCCGCGCCCTGCGGGCCTTGGGGGAGGAGGACCTGCGCCGTCTGATCCTGGTGAAGCGGGCGGACAATCTGGGACAGGCCCCGGCCTGCTGGGACCGGCAGAAGGAGCTGGATAAGGCGGAGGAAATCCTGGATAAGCTCCTGGCGGAGGACGCCTGTTTTTCTTTAAAGCAGCTGGCGGTCAACGGCCGGGACCTGCTGGCCCTGGGCCTCTCCGGCCCCGCCGTAGGGGCGGCGCTGGAAGAGCTCTTGGGAAAGGTGGTGGACGGTACGGTGCCCAACGAACGGGAGGCCCTGCTGGAAACGCTTCCAAGGGCCTGCCGGACCGGCGGAGAGGAGGAAGTAACATGAAGGGCTTTACAAGGGCGGAGCTGCGGTTTTCCCTCTGCGGGCTGAACTGCGGCCTGTGCCCGATGAATCTGGACGGGTACTGTTCCGGCTGCGGCGGGGGAGAGGGGAACCAGTCCTGTAAAACCGCCCGGTGCAGCCTGGAGCATGGAGCCCCCGCCTATTGCTTCCAGTGCGGGGCGTTTCCCTGTGAAAACTACGGCGGAATGGACGAATACGACTCCTTCATCACCCATCGGAACCGGCTGGCGGACATGGAAAGGGCCCGGACCGGCGGGCTGGAGCGCTATCAGGCCGAACAGGCGGAGCGGCCCCTGCGGGAGAGGGGGGCCCGGGTTTCCGCCCTGCTTCAGGAGGCGGCGGAGCGGGAGGGCGTTTTGCTGAAGCTGCGCAAAAAGCCGAAGAACATCTGAAACGCGGCGCCGGAGTTCTCCGGCGCCGCTTCCGCGTCCTTACACGATGTCCAAAAGCTCCCGCAGGCCGGCGATCTCGTAGTCCACCCGCAGTCCTTCCTGCCGGGGCTTTTTGGCCGGATTGACCCAGCAGCAGGGGAGGCCGGCGTTGTTGGCCCCCTGGATATCGGTGGTCAGGGAGTCCCCGATGACCAAGACGTTTTCGTCCGTCAGGCCGGGGAGCTGCCGCCGCACGTAGTCGAAGTATGCCTTGCTGGGCTTGGCCGCCCCGGCCTCCTCGGAGATGAAGGCGGCCTCGAAGAGCTCCGCAAACACGCTGCCCCGGAGGCGGCTCCGCTGGACGGAGGCCACGGCGTTGGTGATGATGTACATGTGGTGCCCCCGCTGCTTCAGCTCCCGGCAGACCGCCTCGGCGTGGGGCAGGGGATAGACCCCCTGGCCCAGGGCGGCCAGGTAGTCCCGGTTGCACTCCGCCGGGTCCCGCTCCAGGCCCAGGGCCTTCAAAAAGCGGACATAGCGCTCCAGGGTGACGAACTCCTTGGCGGCCTCTCCCCGGTCAAAGGCGGCCCAGAGCTCCAGGTTGATCTCGTGGTAGAGCCGGTAAATCTCCGGCGTGTAGGGAATCTCGTGAGCCCGGCACATGCTCTCAAAGGCCCGGGAGGAGGCCTTGGGGAAATCAAACAGGGTGTCGTCGGCGTCGAAGAGAAGGTATTCGTAGTTCATCATAGAAAATCCTTTCCGGAATTTTGACCGCCTCCATTGTACCACGCCCGCCGTGAAAAGACAATTCGGACTGTCGAAAAACATTAAGGAACCACTGATGAAATCCCCGCACACAGCTTCACGCCATAAATTCCCGC
>CAJTVF010000101.1 GCA_910579435.1 uncultured Oscillibacter sp. | reverse complement strand
GCTGGGTCTTGAAGACCTCCTTCCGGGTCAGGCAGATGCGGATGGCCCGGTAGCCGAGGGCCGGATTCTCTTCCTTGTCCAGCTCGAAGTAGTCCGCCTGTTTATCCGCGCCGATGTCCAGGGTGCGGATGATGACCTTCTTCCCGGCCATGGTCTCCACCACCCGCTTGTACAGCATGAACTGCTGGTCCTCGCTGGGGTAGTCCTGGGAATCGAGGTAGATGAACTCACTGCGGAACAGTCCGATGCCCTGGGCGTCGTTCTGGAGGACCAGGCCGACGTCCCCGGCGTTGCCGATGTTGGCGTAGACCTTGATTTCTTTGCCGTCCAGGGTGACGTTGGGCTTTTTCTTCAAGCTCTGGAGGAGGGCCTCCTGCTTGAGGTCATGGGAGCGCTTTTCCTCCATGGCGTTGAGGAGCTCCTGGGCGGGCTCAATGTAGACGCAGTGGTTATAGCCGTCGATGACGGCCAGCTTGCCGTCCCAGTCGGCCTGGAAGTCCACGCCCACCAGGGCGGGGATGTTCATGGTCCGGGCCAGGATGGCGGTATGGCTGTTGGAAGAGCCGTGGCGGGTGATGAAGCCCAGGAGCTTCGTCTTGTCCAGCTGCACGGTCTCGCTGGGGGTCAGGTCGTCCGCCACCAGGATGGCGGGCTTGTCGTCCATCATCTCCGCGTCGCCCACGCCCAGCAGCACGTTGACCACCCGGCGGGAGATGTCCTTCACGTCGGCGGCCCGGGCCCGCATGTACTCGTCCTCCATGGCGGCAAAGGCGGCGGCAAAGTTCTCCCCGGTGGTGGACACGGCGTATTCGGCGGTGGCGTTCTGGGTTTCGATGATCCCCTTCACGGCGTCCAGATAGTCGTCGTCGTCCAGCATCATCTGATGGATTTCAAAAATAGAGGCATTGTCCTCTCCCACCTCGTCCAGGGCTTTGTTATACAGACCCCCCAGCTGCTCCTGGGCCTTGACCCGGGCGGCGTCGAAGCGGGCGTACTCCTCCTCGGGGGTGAGGGTGGAGGCGACGGTGGTCTGGGCCTCCGTCTTCTTATAGATGCGCAGGGGTCCGATGGCAATGCCGTTCAGAATGGATTTTCCGGTTGCAACTTGCATGACGGTTTCCTCCCCGCAGCCTTACATGTTTTCCTTGCAGAACTGCTCCATAGCGGCGGCGCTGGCTTCCTCGTCCCCGCCCTCAATGGTAAAGGTGATGGTCTCGCCGGTCTTGACGCCCAGGCCCATGACGGCCATCAGCTTGGTGGCGGCGGCGGACTTTTCGCCCTTGGTGATGGTGACGGTGCTGTCCAGGGCCTTGGCGGCCTTCGCCAGCAAGCCGGCGGGACGGGCGTGGATGCCCACGGGATCGGTGATGGTATACGTGAACTGTTTCATGAGACTGCTTCCTTTCTGATCGTGGTGGCCGGAGCGCCCGGCGTCTTGCCTATAGGATACCACGTCCCCGGCCCATTTGCAAATACAATTTAATCGATTACCTAAATTTTGCGCAAAAGCCCCGCCCTCTTACAAGGGCGGGGCCAAACATCTTTATTCCCGCAGCAGCCAGGCGAAGCCGTTGGGCCACAGCTCCACGTCCCGGAGGCCGTCGTAATGGGTCCCGTACATCAGCTCGGAGTAGCCGCCGTCCCGGTCCACCCGGGCGTGGACAAACTCCCCGGCAAAGTTGAACAGGCAGATCATCTCCCGCTCTCCGGCCCTCCGGCAGAGGGCCAGGACATGGGGGCTTCCCGCGTCCTCCACCCGCACGTCCGCCCGGGCGTCGAAGCAGGGCTCGGCGGCCCGAAGCTCCTCCAGCCGCCGGAGGCCCTGGAACAGCTTCCCCTGGTAGGTGTCCGGGTCCGTCCGCCGCTCCGCCAGGTCCCATTGGAAATCCCCCCGGTGGATATAGCGGCTGTCCTCCCGCTTGTCGGGGTCGTCATGGTAGCTCCAGTCGTTGAGCCGCCCCACCTCGTCGCCGCTGTAAATCACGGGGATGCCGCTTTGGCTCAGCATCCAGGCGTGGAGGGTCAGGTCACAGGCCGCAGCCCGCTCCAGCCGGGAGGGGTCGTCTTCCGCCGCCTCCACGCCGCAGAGGGAGGCGGTGGTGCCGCAGAGGCGGGCGTCCCCCAGGCGGGGGTCGTCGTTGTAGAGCTCGCCCCGGCTGGGGCTGCCGGGCCATTTGCCGGTAAACCAGTCGTTGAGGTACTTCTTGTGGGCCACCTCGTCCGTGCCGGAGGTCTGCGCCAGCCAGGGGTAATCCAGGCCCCAGCCGATATCGTCGTGGCAGCGGAGGTAATTCAAAAACAGGAAGTCCTTGGGCAGGGCGCAGACGGTCTCCATCTGCCGCCTCAGCAGCGACGCGTCCCCGGTGGCCAGGGTGTGCCAGGTGGTAGCCATGGTAGTGACGTTGTAGAGCATGTGGCACTCGGGTTTGTCCGGAGTGCCGAAGTAGGGGGCCACCTTGGCGGGCTCCATCACCACCTCCCCCAGCAGCAGCACGCCGGGGCAGACAATCCCGCAGACCATCCGCAGCATCCGGGACAGCGTATGTACCTGGGGCAGGTTCCGGCAGTCCGTTCCCAGCTCCTTCCAGATGTAGGGGATGGCGTCCAGGCGGATCACGTCGATGCCCCGGTTGGCCAGGTACAGCAGGTTCTCCGTCATATCCCGGAACACCTTGGGATTGGCGTAATTCAGATCCCACTGGTAGGGATAGAAATTCGTCATGACCACGGAGCCGTCCTCCAGCTCCGTGAAGCTCCCCGGGGCGGTGGTGGGGAACACCTGGGGGATGGTTTTCTCAAACTCCCGGGGAAGGTCCCAGGAATCGTAGAAGAAATAGCGGTCCCGGTACTCGGACTCCCCGGCCCGGGCCCGTTTTGCCCAGGCGTGATCCTCGCTGGTATGGTTCATCACGAAGTCCAGGCACAGGCTGATTCCCCGGCGGCGGCAGGCGTCCGCCAGGGCCTCCAGGTCCTCCATGGTCCCCAGGGAGGGCTGGACCCTCCGGAAGTCGCTGACGGCGTAGCCCCCGTCGCTGCGGCCCTTGGGGCTCTCCAGCAGGGGCATCAGGTGCAGGTAGTTCACGCCGCACTCCCGGATATAGTCCAGCTTTTTCGTTACGCCCTGTAAATTCCCGGCAAAGGCGTTCACGTACAGCATCATCCCCAGCAGGTCCCGGCGGCGGTACCAGTCCAGGTCCGCCGCCCGCTTCTTGTCCTGGTCCCGGAGGGGCTTCTTCCGCTCTTCCCAGCAGCGGCGGAGCATTTCCACAAAGTCCGCGAACGCCTCCTCGTCCCGGTAAAGCTCACAGTAGAGCCATTTCAGTTCGTCTATGTGCCGGGCCAGGCGCTGGTCAAACACCGAGGGCCTCACGGCATCCGCCCTCCCTCCAGCTCCGCCAGGGCGGGCATGGCGGGGATGGCCCCGCTGCGGGAGCAGGTGAAGGCCGCCGCCCGGTTGGCAAAGGCCAAAATGTCCTTCAGCTCCGCCCGGGTCAGGCCCTCCAGGGGCTTTTCCCCGCGCTGGCAGAGGCGGCTGAGGACGGCCCCCAGGAAGGTATCCCCCGCGCCGTTGGTGTCCGCCACCTTCACAGGCACGCCGGGCTGATGCCAGGACTCTCCCTTCCAGCGGCAGAACACGCCCTCGCCGCCCAGGGTGACCATAATGAGGGACAGGCCCCGCTCCTCCAGAATACGGGTCCCCTCCTCCAGGTCCGCCGTTCCGGCCAGCAGGGGCAGCTCCTCCTCCGCCAGCTTGATGATGTCCACCAGGGGCAGGGGAATCGCCATCCACTCCGCCGCCTCGGCTTGGTTGGCCCAGAGGGCGGGGCGGTAATTGGGGTCGTAGCTCACAAGGCCCCCGTTTTTATGGGCCGTCCGGGCGGCAAAGATGGTGGCGCTGCGGCTCATGCCCGCCGTCAGGCTGACGGAGCCGAAATGGAGGATTTTCGTCCTCAGCACCGCGTCCTCGTCCACCTCCTCCGGGCAGATATCCCGGTCCGCCCCCCGGAGGAACTGAAAGCTCCGCTCCCCGGCTTCATCCACCGAGACGATGGCCATGGTGGTGGGCTGGCTCCCCGTCCGCAGTCCGGAGGCATCCACGCCGTTGTCTTTCAGCACCCTGCGGAGGTAGGCCCCGAAGGCGTCGTCCCCCACCTTGCCCCAAAAGGCGGTTTTGGCTCCCAGGCGGGCCGCCGCCACCGCCGCGTTGGCGGGCGCCCCGCCGGGGTTGGCGGAGAACTGGGGCACCCCCGCCCCATTGACCCCGGTCTGGGTCAAGTCAATCAAGATTTCGCCAATCGCTGTCACGTCCATGATTCCGGCCTCCTATCGTTCCAGTGTATGCGCCGGAGCGGCGAACGTCCTTTTTTTGCCAATTATCCGCTCCGTAAACGATTTTCTCGGATTATATCAAACTTTTTCCTCCTTGTCTAGTGCTTTGCCAGGACTAACTTTCGACTTTTTCCGCCATTTTGCTTCCTGCTTTTGTTAAGGAACCACTGATGAAATCCCCGCACACAGCTTCACGCCAAAAATTCCCGCTGGACTGCGTTAGAAAATCTTGAAATCCGTCAGGATTCCTGCGAT
>CAJTVF010000100.1 GCA_910579435.1 uncultured Oscillibacter sp. | reverse complement strand
GGTCATCATGCTCCGGGTGGTGGACGAGTACTGGATGGACCACATCGACGCCATGGACGACTTGAAGCAGGGCATCCGCCTCCAGTCCTACGGCAACAACAACCCCGTGGACGTGTATAAGCGGGAGTCCCTGGAGATGTTCGAGGAGATGATCGCCGCCATCCAGGACGAGACCGTCCGGCGGCTGTACTCCGTGCGCCTGAGGAAGGACGAGGAGGTCAAGCGGGAGCGGGTAGCCAAGGGCATGGTGGAGAACGTCGGCGGCGACGGGACCAAGCCGAAGAAGCAGCCCTTAAAGGTGGTGAAGATCGGCCGGAACGACCCCTGCCCCTGCGGGAGCGGGCTAAAGTGGAAGAAGTGTACCTGCCCGGAGTATCATAGTAATTAAAGAGGGGACTTCGTCCCCCCTTTAGATTCCCCCCACCAGTGACTCGGTCGCTGGCGCCGCCGCCCAAGGCGGCTGGGGCCGGGGTATTTTTGTGACGCGCATGTCGTCGCAAAAATGGATTTCATTTTCTTTCTCCGCCTTGCGGAGAAACCAGGGGGCTGCGGCCCCCTGGACCCCTTTGGGATAGCCGGAATACTGAAAAAGGGAGTGAGCTTGTGGATACAAGGGATGACAGCGTTCTTTTTCTGCTCCAGGATATTAAAGAACTTGTATTCGGGATTGCTTTGAGCCTATTGGGCGGGATTCTGCTGTTTGCCTCCACCCTGGACTGGGAAGCGGATGAGTTGTTTTTGATTTTGAGCTTTCCGGTGCTGGCCTATGGCGTATTCCACATCTGGAACGGCTGGACGAACCATAAGCCGGTTGAGAAAAACGGCGAAGGCCAAAAGAAGGAAGAACAGGGAGGTCCCCATGCCCTTTGAAACCCATGAAAAAAACGGCGTGGTCTGGCTGACCGCCTCCAATCTGAACGGTGTCCGGCATGGCTTTTCCACCCGCCCGGGGGGCGTGTCCCCCGCCCCCTGGGACAGCCTGAACCTCCGCCCCGGCATGGGGGACGGCCGGGAGGCCATGCTGGAGAATTACCGCCGTTTCTGCGCCGCCATCGGCGTGGACCAGGAGCGGACCGTCCTCTCCCGGCAGGTCCATGAGACCAACGTCCGGGCCTGTACCGCCGCTGACGCGGGGAAGGGCCTCTTCCGGGAGCGGGACTATGACAGCGCCGACGCCCTGGTCACGGACGTGCCGGGGCTGACCCTCTTCGTCTTCTCCGCCGACTGCGGCACCGTGCTGCTCCGCGACCCGGACACCGGGGCCGTGGGGGCGGCTCACGCCGGGTGGCGGGGCTGCGCCGGAGGCATTGTGGAGAAGACCGTCCGGGAGCTGGTCCGCCTCTATGGCGCGAAGCCGGAGCGTCTCCGGGCCGCCCTGGGGCCCTGCATCGGGCAGTGCTGCTTTGAGAGCGACGAGGACGTCCCCGCCGCCATGCGGGAGGCCCTGGGCCGGGAGGCGGAGCCGTATCTGGAAAAGCGGGGCCCCAAGTGGCACGTGGACCTGGAGGGCCTGAACCGCCGGTGGCTGCTGCGGGCGGGAGTCCTGCCGGAGAACATCGAGGCCTCCGGCCTCTGCACCGCCTGCCGCCGGGACCTGTTCTGGTCCCACCGGAAGCTGGGGGAGGCCAGGGGCGTCCAGTGCGCGGCCATTGCCGCCGGAATTGAATAGGATCGCTTTTATGAACGTATCAAAGATTATGGCCATCGCACTGGCGATGGCCTGTCTGCTCACCGGATGCTGGCAGGAGGAGCCGCCGGAGGAGCCGGAGGACGTGATGCCCCCCTTTGAGGAGGAACCGGCGGAAGAGACCAAAACCGTCCTGCCGGAGCGGTTCGCCCTGCCCTATATGCCGGGGCGGACCCTGGACCCCATCGACTGCCCCGACGGGATGCAGCAGGTGGCGGCGTCGCTGCTGTATGAGGGCCTGTTCCGCCTGGACGGGCGCTTTGAGCCCCAGCCCAGCCTGTGCGTCAGCTACACCCACGACGAGACCGCCAGCCGCTATACCTTCGACCTCCGCCCGGGGGTCCAGTTCTCCGACGGATCGCCTCTGACGGCCCGGGAGGTAAAGGCCAGCCTGGACCGGGCCAGGACCTCCGACCGTTACCGGAGCCGCCTGTCCGGCATTTCCTCCGTCAGCGCCAGCGGCGACAGCGTGACCGTCTCCCTGAGCCGTCCCAACACCGCCCTGGCCGCCCTGCTGGACGTACCCATTGTGAAGCCCGGGAGCCAGTACGACACCGCCCCGGTGGGCACCGGCCCCTATTTCTACGCCGAGGAGGAGACCGGGGCCTACCTCATCGCCAACCAGTCCTGGTGGAAGGGAGAGAGCCAGCCGGTGGACCGGATTGCCCTGGTGGACGCCCCGGACGACGCCGCCATGCTCTACCGCTTTTCCTCCCACGAGGTACAGCTGATCACGGCGGACCTCACCGGCGTGCTGGCGGTGAGCACCACCGGCAGCGTGGGCTGCGTGGATACGGATACCACCGTGATGCAGTACGTGGGCTGCAACACCGCCCGGACGCCCTTGGACAGCCCCGCCCTCCGGCGGGCCCTGTCGGCGGGGATCAACCGGGCCAATGTCGCCGGCGTCTACCTCTCAGGCCACGGGAGGGCTGCGGCCTTCCCGGTGTCCCCGGCGTCGCCCCTGTACCCGTCGGCGCTGGAGGAGGCGTACTCCCCGGACGGCTTCTCCGCCGCCCTGACGGAGAGCGGCTATGTCTCCGAGACCCCCCTGACCCTGCTGGTCAACGAGGAGAACGGTTTTAAAAAGGCCATCGCCGGCCACTTGGCGGAGAGCTGGACCGCCGGGGGCGTGGCGGTGGAGGTCCGGGCCCTGTCCTGGGAGGAGTACGCCGCCGCCCTGGCCGCCGGGGACTTCGACCTCTACTACGGCGAGGCCCGCCTCTCCGCCGACTGGGATTTGGGAAGCCTGCTGGAGCCGGGCGGGGCGCTGAACTACGGCCATTGGTCCCACCCGGACACCAGCCGCCTTCTTCAGGAGCTGGCCGGGGCGGAGGACCGGACGGCGGCCATGCGGGCCCTCTGCGCCCATTTGAAGGACCAGGCCCCCATTCTGCCGGTGTGCTTCAAGTCCACCTCCGTGCTGACCCAGGCGGAGGCAGTGGAGGGCCTGGACCCCACGGCGGCGGAGCCCTTCTATGCCCTGGGGCAGTGCGTGATCCACTTGCAGGAGCCGTGACGCGGGCCGGGGACGGTCCCGGAGAAGATGTGAAAAAAGCCGCCGTGCCAAGGGGCGGTGGCCGTAAAGCAGTAAAATTTCAAAAGGGTTGAAAACGCAGTGTTTTCAAGGAACGGTGTGGCTTCGGTCACGCCGTTTCCTCTTTCATCAGTTCATCCGGAGGGATAAAGCCCAGTCCGTCATACTTGATGTGAATGTCCTGCCTTCGCTTGCCGCTGGACTTGTCCGGGGCCTCAACATAGATCGCCTGAACCAGCTCCCGAAGGGTGTAGGGGTCAAGCGTCTCAATAGACACATACTTCTGCGCCGTCTGGATGAACTTCTCAATATTTTCGCTCTGTCGCGCTTGTACTTCAATCTCTTGCCGCAAGGTAACGACCTCGGCCTCAAGCTGCTTCTGCTCCGCCTCATAGCTCTGGCTCAGCATATCAAACCGCTCGTCACTCAACCGCCCACTGGCATTGTCCTCATAAATCTTGATGAACAGCCGCTTCAGCTCGGCAATACGCTTCTCGTCCCGACTGAGCTTCTTCCTGCTGGCCAGAATCTTCTCGGCACTTTCCAGCTTCATCTGCTGTTCCATGACCATGCGGAAATGAGCCTCATACCGCAGAATGTAGTCCGTCACCAGTTGGATATGCTTCAAAACCATGCGTTCCAGAATCTTCACCCGGATGAAGTGCCCACCGCATTTCTCCCGGCTCTTCTTGTGCAGGGAGCAGTCGAAGAAATCTTGAGAGAAATCGCCGTTGTTGGAAGAAACATACTGCATCTTGGAGCCGCAGCCGGCGCAGTAGACCAGCCCGGAAAAGATACTGCTCCTGCCGGTACGGGTCATGCGGTGCCTCTGCTGGCGGATTACCTGGACCGTCTCAAATACGTCATCCCCGATGATGCGCTCATGGGTATCAGGGAAGATCGCCTGATTCTCCACTGAATTTTCCCGTTTCTTCTTATCCCAGATGGAGTTGGTGTAGGTTTTGAAATTGACGGTACAGCCTGTGTATTCCCGGCGTTCCAGAATCTTAACAACGGAACTGTCCTGCCAGCCATAGGGGTTCTCCGGGGTGGGGTTTGGCGTACTGCGCCCCTGCTGTTTCTTATAGGCGGTGGGGGTCAGCACCTTATCGGCCCGGAGCTGGTTGGCGATCTGCTGTGGCCCCTGTCCCTCCATGCACATCTGGAAGATGTGCCTTACCACCTGAGCGGCCTCCGGGTCGATCAGCCAGCGCCTCGGATTCTCCGGGTCTTTCACATAGCCGTAGGGGACATTGACCGTCAGCGGCACACCTCGCTCACCCTTCGCCTTCTGAACAGCCCGGATTTTGCGGCTGGTATCCCTGGCATGAAATTCGTTGAACAGGTGCTGTTGGGGAAGGGTACGAAAAGTTTTGAAAAAGCCAGGATTTATGCGGGATTGCGGCGGATTGGCTCCTGACTGTTCCCGCCCTGGAATAGAAAATGGCAAAGGCCGACAACTGCATACTGTTTTTTGCGGGAGAATGTAGCATAGCTATGTTTCTATCTCAATCGGCGGACGGCCGCGTTTCCCGGTTGGATAGTGGGGGACGA
>CAJTVF010000099.1 GCA_910579435.1 uncultured Oscillibacter sp. | reverse complement strand
GCAAAAATTTCTGGCGCAAATCTGCACGCGTTGATTAAATCAGTGCTTCCTTAAACCTCGAATGAAAGGACAGCCCGCATAAGCCGTGACCGTAAACGGTCGCGTATGTCCTCGTCTATGCCCCAATATACATTTCCCCGCTCGTCGTAGAGCTTGCGCATAGACAGGGACGCTATGTAGCTTTCGTAGTGCTTGACGACAATCGCCATAGCTTCCGGGTCGCCCTTTGTTGCGGCTATGATTACCGGGTAGGGTAACAAGCCGCGTTCAGCATTTTCATTGTTCCCAATCGGTGCAGTCATAGGCGTGTTCCTCCAAATAGCGTTTTAACAGCTCAAAAGAGCTTGTCCGGCGGTACTGTACTGCTGATCGTGAAATCTTGCAGAGCTTTGCGATCTCGCTCTCGTTCATATTGAAAAAATAATACAGCAGGACAGCTTGCACTCTGCTGAAAAACGAGTTGAAGTTGAATATCCGCAATATGAATACCCTTTTTGATATTTCCGTGGATGAATTTTTCTACCCGGACAAGCTGGGCGGCGAGAGTGAGCGCCGGAAACGTATTGATCGGATGCTGAACGACATGGACGAAAAGGAGCTTATCATCATAGAGGGAGGAGCGGAAAGCAAAAAATTTTCCAGGCTCTTCGGAACCTGGAAAATTTTTGCGGCCCTTGACAGCCAATTGTTATTGTGCGACCGCCCCGGCCCATGGCCGGGGCTCCTCATTCTCTCGTCTTCGCCGCGCGGCCTGTAACACATTCCCCCGACCGCAGCAGCTCTGCCAGGACGATTCTTGTGTTACGCTCACATGCATACCCCTAGGGGGTATGTCTAAATTCTTCTTGACATTTACCTAAAGCCCCCGCTTGCTTTTGCCCGCGGCCTCTGCTATAATTTCACACGGATTTCCCGGGGCCCCTGAAATTTTCCTCGGGGACGATGGAGGTTATGATGTCGTTTCCAACACCCGTCCGAAAAGGACGCGCCTCCGGCTCCGGCGGCTGGCGGCGGCAATACGAGGCGCTGCGGATGCCCGCCGCCCAGGCCGCGGAGCTGATCCGGCCCGGGGACGCGGCGGCGGTCAGCGCTTCGGCCAACTGGCCCTACGCCGTGGACGCGCCCTTGGCGGAGCGCCTGCGCTCCCAGGCAGGCCATATGGAGCTGCTGTCCCTCTACGCCCCGCTGGACACCGCCCTGCTCTCCCCGGTCAACGCGGACCTGGTGTCCTATCAGGCCAATTTCTTCTCCGGCGAGCGGCTCTTGGCCGGACAGGGGAACGTCTGGTATGTTCCCGCCCACCTCAGCGCCACCGGAGACTGGATGTGCGCCCGCCGTCCCCGGGCGGCGGTGATTACCTGCTCCGCCCCGGATGAGAACGGGTGGATGAGCCGCTCCCTCTGGGGGGCCAGCGTTCCCCGGCGGGTGCTGGAACAGGCGGAGGCCGTCGTCGTCGTCGTGAACGATCAGCTGCCCTTTCTCCCCAGCGATGGGGAGGGGCATATGCTGTTCCACGTCTCGGAGGCGGACGCCATTGTGGAGGACAGCCGCCCTCCGGCGGAGCACCCGCCCGTCCCGGCGGGGGAGACGGACCGCCGCATCGCGGAGTACATCGCGGATCTGGTTCCCGACGGGGCCTGCGTCCAGTTCGGCCTGGGGGGCCTGGCCAACGCGGTGGGGGAGTGCCTGGCGGACGCGGGGAAGCGGGACCTGGGGCTTCAGACCGAGGTCGTGGGGAACTGCGTCATGGAGCTGATGAAAAAGGGCGTCCTCAACAACAGCCGCAAGCAGACCTGCAAGGGCCGGTCCGTGGGCGCTTACCTCATCGGGGACAAGCGCCTGTGGGATTTTGCCCGGGACAACCCGATGTTTTGTCAGAAGGAGATCGACTGGACCAACGACCCCAGGCGCATTGCCGAAAACGACCGGGTGGTCTCCATCAACAACGCCATGGAGATCGACCTCACCGGCCAGGTCAACGCCGAGAGCGTAGGCCCCCGGCAGTACTCCGGTACCGGAGGCCAGCTGGAATGGGTGCTGGGCTCCCAGTGGTCCAGGGACGGAAGGAGCATCCTTGCCCTCCGCTCCAGCTACCGGGACAAGGCCGGCGTTCTGCACTCCAAGATCGTCCCCCAGCTTCCCCTGGGGAGCGTTGTCACCACACCCCGGACCTGCGTCCAGTATGTGGTCACGGAGTACGGTGTGGCGGATTTGAAGTACAAGAGCGTCCTGGAGCGGGCCAGGGCCCTGATTGCCATTGCCCACCCCGATTTCCGGGCGGAGCTGTCCCGGGCCCTGCCGGTGTGAGGTCCGGTTTCGGCATGGCATCAGCAGCCTCCGCCAGCACGGCAGATGGCGCAGGCGGTCAGGGACGGCGGGGACCCGGATTAACGATTGTGAACCGCTCCGCAGAGGCGAAAGCCGTCTCTGCGGAGCTTCAAATAAGGGTGTGATTTTATGGACAGAAAGCTGATTTTCCTGGACATTGACGGGACGCTGATTGCCCCGCTGTCCAGTCCCACTCCGCAGGTCCGGCAGGCGGTCCGGCAGACCCGCTCCAACGGGCACCTGGTTTTTTTGTGTACCGGACGGAATTTGCCCATCATCGGACCGGAGATTCTGGAAATCGGCTTTGACGGGGTCATTGCCAGCGCGGGAGCCTATGCGGCGGTAGGCGGCGAGGTTTTACTGGACCGGCTGCTGCCCGAGGAACTGGTCCAGGAGTGCCTTTCCGTGTTCCACGGCCTGGGGATGTTCTGCCGCCTGGAGACGCCTGAGGGCGTGTATATCGACCCCCAGATGGAGGAGCTGCTGCAGACCGCCTCCCCCGACCCCAGGAACTCCGAGCTCATCCGGATGCAGCGGGAGCTCCAGTCCGCCATCACGCTCCGAAGGTATGAGGAATATCCCCGGCAGGGCGCCTACAAGCTGTGCTTCACCAGCGCCAGCCTGGAGGCGGTCCGGAAGGCCGAAACGGCGCTGGGCGGCCGCTTTGTGTTTGTGGTCCATCCCTTTGCCTCCAGCGCCTCCTGCTTCAACGGCGAGATTATCCCTAAATGGATCAGCAAAGGGAAAGCCGCGGCGCTGGTCTGCCGGTACTTCGGGGCCGATCTCAAGGACGCCGTCGCCTTTGGCGACAGCATGAACGACGCCGCCGTGCTGGAGCTGGCCGGGGTGGCGGTGGCCATGGGCAACGCCTGCGAGGAATTGAAGGCTATGGCGGACGTCGTTTGCGAGGATGCGGCTCACGACGGCGTCGCCCGGCAGCTTCGCCGCATGGGCCTGTGCGGCGGAGAGGGCGCGGGATGAAAAAAATCATTTTTCTGGATGCGGACGGCACCTTGATGGATTACGAGAATCACCTCCCCGCCTCCGCTGTGGAAGCGGTCCGCCGGGCCCGGAAGAACGGACGCCGGGTCTATATCTGCCCCGGCAGGAGCAGGGCGGGAATCTGCCCGGAGCTGTGCGCCGTTTCCGCGCCGGCATGAGGGAGCCGGTCGCGTCCGGCGGGGCCGCAGGAAAGGATGTCTGTATGAGTATCGTTGTAAACCTCTATTGAACTAATGGGAACGCCCGTAAGTTTGCCGAGGAGATGGAGCGCAGCGGAACGGCTGATTTGATCCGGAAGGAAAGCGGCAACCTGCGGTATGCCTACTTTTTCCCGATGGACGACCCGGAAACGGTCCTGCTGATCGATATGTGGAAGGATCAGCAGTCCATCGACCTCCATCACGCGTCCCCCATGATGAAGACCATCGCGCGGTTAAGGGAACGGTATGATCTGCACATGCGGGCAGAGCGGTATGTCACGGACGAAAGCGGCGGCCCGGCCTCCGATTCCGCGTTTCTCCGTCTGTGATCCGCGCGGCGGGGAAGATGCAAACAGGGCGGAGAGAACGAGCAGCCATCCATGCGGATGGCTGCTCGTTTGCCGTGTTTTCGAAGGCGGCGTCCCGGCTTACGCCCACCGCCAGTCCCCGCCGTCCGCGCCGATCTCAAAGTGGCATTTGGCGATTCCCAGGTCCATTTTGGTGTAAAAGCCTCTCCCCGGCCTCGCGGACACCACGCCGTCCCTGAGCGAAAAATGGAACTTCTGCTGGTTCATGGCGGTAGGGGCCAGCTGGGCCGCCTCCATGCCCCGGCGGAACCACGGGGGCATCGGCCCGTCCGCCGCGCAGAGCCGCTCGACCGGCTTTACCGGATGGGCCGCGCCCTGGGTCGTGCCGTAGCCGAGGGCGATTACCGCAGCCAGCTTCTCCCCGGGGGCGATCCGGAGCGCGCCCGGGACCTTCTGATAGGTCATAGCCGCCCAGCAGGTGTTCAGCCCCAGCAGCTGGGCTCTCAGCACCGCCTTTTCCCCATAACAGCCGCAGTCCTCGTCCAGCCCGGGGCCCTTTTTCCCGATCAGGGCAATGTAATTCTTCACGCCGGAAAACTTTCCGTAATGGGCCATAAAGCCGCTGAACGCCTTGGGTTCGTTCAAGACGAGCTGCATGCTCAGCCCGCTCTCCAGATTCAGCTGGGAGAGAAGCTCCTGCATCTCATGCCGCGCGTCTGCGGCGATGGGCCGGTCCTCATAGCTGCGGACCGCGTGACGGCGTTTGATCGCTTCCATAAAATCCATCGTTGTACCTCCACTGGCGTTGGCATCTGGTCAAAACCATTGAACGGTTTCAGTATAGCACAAAGCCGCGCAAAACGGAAGTCCCGGGGCGACGGCAAAGAAAATCGGGACCCCGTATCGTTCCGTAAACCCTGCCTGTGCTGTGATTCGGCGCCGGTTCCCCATGGGAAACGAATCCTCCGGCGTCTCAATCATATGAATGAGTTTTAATAGGAACACTGTAATATCAAGGCTTTCCACGCAT
>CAJTVF010000098.1 GCA_910579435.1 uncultured Oscillibacter sp. | reverse complement strand
ACCACATTTCTCGCTTCTTCGCTATTTCTATTTCCTATCTTGGTGAACTACTAGTATAAGAAGAAAAAACGGGTGCTGTCTTTTGACAGCACCCGTTTCGGCATTAAAATTCCAGATTTCTTCCCTCGCGGTCAAAGATATGGCACACACTGCCGGAGAAGGTGAGATTCAGCTGGTCGCCAGCGTGGAAGGAGTCGATGTGCTGGCCCTCGGCATCCATGGTGGGGACGATGACCACCACGTCCTTGCCGCCCGCGTTGGCGTGGAAGTGGACCTCGCTGCCCATCATCTCGCTGACCTCCACGGTGGCGGAGAGGGTATTGCCCGGCTCCTTGGAGAGCACCATGTGGCTGGGCCGGACGCCCAGGGTGATGTCCTGGGCCGCCACGCCGTGGGCCGTCAGGTTCGCCTGCTTCTCCTCAGAGAGCTCCACCGTGCAGCCGCCGACGGACACGGAGTACTTTCCGCCCTCGTTTTTCAGCTGCGCGTCGAAGAAGTTCATCTGGGGCATGCCGATGAAGCCGGCCACAAAGAGATTGGCGGGGTGGTCGAAGACCTCCTGGGGCGTGCCGATCTGCTGGATGAAGCCGTCCTTCATGATGACGATCCGGTCGCCCAGGGTCATGGCCTCCGTCTGGTCGTGGGTCACGTACATAAATGTCGTGTTGATCTTCTGCCGGAGCTTGATGATCTCCGCCCGCATCTGGTTACGGAGCTTGGCGTCCAGGTTGGAGAGGGGTTCGTCCATGAGGAGCACTTTCGGCTCCCGGACGATGGCCCGGCCGATGGCAACGCGCTGGCGCTGGCCGCCGGAGAGGGCCTTGGGCTTGCGGTCTAAGTACTGGGTGATGTCCAGGGTCTCCGCCGCTTCCTTGACCCGGCGGTCAATCTCATCCTTGGGCATTTTGCGGAGCTTCAGGGGGAAGGCCATATTCTCGTAGACGGTCATGTGGGGGTACAGGGCGTAGCTCTGGAACACCATGGCGATGTCCCGGTTCTTGGGCTCCACGTCGTTCATCAGCTTCCCGTCGATATACAGCTCGCCGCCGGAGATCTCCTCCAGGCCGGCCACCATGCGCAGCGTGGTGGACTTGCCGCAGCCGGAGGGGCCAACCAGGACGATAAACTCCTTATCCCTGATGTCCAGGTCAAACTGCTGGACCGCCACAACGCCCTTGTCCGTCACCTGGAGGTTGGTCTTCTTCTCAGGCGCACCCTTTTTGGGCTTCTTCTGTCCGCCGCTGTGGGGATAGATCTTGGTGATCCCTTTCAAATTCAAAGTTGCCATAAGTAAGGTTCCTCCTTCTTCAGTCAATCTTCAAAATCAGTTCCAGGACTCGCCGCGCGCAGGTCTCCAGGTCCTCCCGGGACACCAGTCCCAGGTCCATGGCCTGCTGGACCCGCTCCGGGTAGCCGTTGGCCATTTTCAGGTCGTTTCCGGCCAGGATTTCCTTATAGTGCTCTCCCTTGGTCCACCAGTCGGTCATGACCATGCCGGTATAGCCCCAGTCCTCTCGGAGAATGTCCGTCAGCAGTTCGCGGCTCTCCGAGGCCCGGCGGCCATTGATGATGTTGTAGGAGCTCATGACCGCCCAGGGCCCCGCCTCCCGGATCACAATCTCAAAGGGGCGCAGATAGATTTCCCGCAGAGCCCGCTGGGAGAGGCGGGAGTCGCTGTTTTTCCGGTTGGTCTCCTTGTTGTTGCAGGCAAAGTGCTTCACCGTGGCGGCGATATGCCGGGACTGGATGCCCCGCACCATGGCGGCGGCGATCTTTCCCGCCAGCAGGGGGTCCTCGGAGTCGTACTCAAAGTTCCGCCCGCAGAGGGGACTGCGGTGGATGTTCACCGCCGGAGCCAGCCAGACAGAGATGTTATTCTCCTTCACCTCCGCGGCGGCGGCCTCGCCGGCTCTGGAAACCAAGTCTTCGTCCCAGGTTGCCGCCAGAAGCGTTGCGCAGGGCCAGGCGGTGGTGCACACGCCCGCCTCCGGCTGAATCCGAAGGCCCGCAGGGCCGTCGGCTGTAGTGATGTTGGGCACGCCGTATTCCGGCAGGTTCCCAATGCCAAAGGTATTGGAAACACCTACGTTGGACTGGCCGCCCAGCAGATGGATGAGGTCCTCGTCACGGAGCTGGGCCATGAAAGCGTCCAGGGTCAGTTTTCCCTCCGCCACCTCAGACAGGGGCCGCACCCCCTCCGGGTAAGGCCGGGCCAGCCAGTACCGCCCTCTGGCCCGCGCTTCCGGGGCCACCGCCTCCAGGGTATTGGGATCCAGGGGAACAAGGGCGTTGGCATCCGTGTCTACCGCCGGGGCGGCAGGCAGATACTCCCAGGTCCCATCCGCTTGGAGACGCTTCGCCAGCTGGGACGGGGCCAGGACATTCCTGCACTGCCGGACGATTTCCGTCTCCGCCTGTTCCCAGGCAAAATCCAGCTTTTCCACGTCCCGGACACTGGTCCCCAGATACAGATCATAGCGGCCTTTTTCCAGCACCCAGGCGGAGGGGGCGATCTTTCCCAGGTCGTCAAAGCTGGCCATATCCGATACGGCAAAGGACAGCGTCACCGTTTCGCTCTCGCCGGGGCCCAGAAGTCCGGTTTTGCGGAACGCCGTCAGATTTCGGGAGGGCTTTTGCAGCAGCCCCTTGGGCGGGCAGAAATAGAGCTGGACCACTTCCTTCCCCGCCCGGTCCCCGATGTTGGTCACTTGGGTGCGGATCTGAATTATTCCGTTTTCCGCCCCGGCCTCCAGGACCTCCAGAGCAAAGCGGGTGTAGGACAGGCCGAAGCCGAAGGGATAGCAGACCCGCTCCGCCGCGCCCGGCAGGGTCTCGAAATACCGGTAGCCCACATAGACATCCTCGGCGTATTCCACATAGTTTGTGGAGTCGTGGAAATGCTCCGTGGATGGGTAGTCGTCCAGGTCCCGGGCAAAGGTGTCCGGCAGCTTGCCGCAGGGATTGGCCTTTCCGGCCAGCAGGGCGGCGATGGCGCTTCCGCCCTCCATACCGCCCTGATAGGCCAGCAGCACGGAGGAAATCCGGTCGTTCTCATAGAACCAGGAGACATCCATGACGCCGCCCGCGTTCAGCACCACGGCCACCCGGTCAAAGGCGGCGCAGACCTGGTCCACCATGGCGCTCTCAGCGTCCGTCAGGTAATAATCCCCCTTGGGGAAGATCCTCCGGGCCCGCTGGGGCATAAGCACCTCGTCGGCCCACACATAGTCTTTGTTCTCGGGAATCACGGGAATCCGGTCCCAGCCCTCGCCGGAGAAGCGGCTGAGGACGATCACGGCGGTATCCGCATGTTCCCGCGCCGAGGACAGCAGTTCCACCGGAAGCTCCGGCTCCGCCATCAATCCGGGGATGTCCCCGGCGGCATAGCGCTCCGCGACATAAGCCCGGTAGTAGTCCGAAAGGGGTTCGTAGACGAAAACGCCCTCCTCTTTCAACCCGTCGCAGACATTGCGGACATATGCGCAGGTCACGTCGCCGCTGCCTCCTCCGCCTTTTACATAGTCGAAACTGCCCTTTCCGAACAGGGCCACCCGGCTGCCGGGGGCCAGGGGGAGCAGGCTGTTTCGGTTTTTCAGCAGCACCATGCCCTCCTGGGCGGCCTGCCGGGAGAGGGCGATGTGTTCCGGGCAGGCCGTCACGCGGCGTTCGCCGTCGAGGGGCAGATTGGGCTGATAGCGGGTGCGAATCCATTTTTCCATGTGCGGTCTCTCCTTGCCGTCGTTACTCCTTGACGCCGCCCAAGGTGACGCCTTCTACGATAAACTTCGACAAAAGCAGGTAGATGATAATGATGGGCACAATGGCGATGGTAATCATCATGTAGATTTTTCCCATGTCGAAGTTCATGTAGTCCGCGCCCCGAAGGGTGGCGATCATGATGGGCAGGGTCTGTTTGTTCTTGGAGGTAATCACCAGGGCGGGAATGAAGTAGTTGTTCCAGGAGCCCACGAAGGTGAAAATGGCCTGTACCGCGATGGCGGGCTTCATGATGGGCAGCACGATGCGGTTGAAGGTGCTGAACTCCA
Organism: uncultured Oscillibacter sp.; assembly: GCA_910579435.1. Lineage (GTDB taxonomy): Bacteria > Bacillota > Clostridia > Oscillospirales > Oscillospiraceae > Oscillibacter. The sequence goes on along the minus strand of CAJTVF010000098.1, from coordinate 942 downwards.
TGGAGCCGTCGATCCGGGCCGCCTCGATCAGGTCCTTGGGCAGGGAGGACTGCATGTAGCTGTGCATGAAGTAAAACACAGCGGGAGAGGCGATGGAGGGGATAATCAGGGGAAGCAGGGAGTCGTCCATACCCATGTTGGTGATCAGGCGGAGGAAGCCCAGGGCCGTCACCTGAGTGGGCATGACCAGGATGGCCATGATGAAGGTGAAGGCCGCTTTTTTCAGCCTGAAGTCATAGGCGTAGATGCCGTAGGCCGTCAGGGCGGAGAAATAGGTCACGATGGCGGCGCAGCAGCCGGAGACAATCAGGCTGTTCAGGACGCCCCGGAGGATGGGGATAGCCGGGTCATTGATGACGTTTTTAAAGTTCGTCACCAGGCTGGAACCAGGCAGCGCGGAGAAGCCCAGCTGAAGCTGCGCGTGGGAACGGGTGGCATTGATAATCAGGATGTAGAAGAAGAACAGGCACAGGAACGCCAAGATAATCAAAACGACATGGGCGAGAATTTCACGCCCGTGAGATCTCTTTTCCTGCATTACGCGTTGCCCCCTTTCTTGGCGCGCTTGGCGGCGGACTTGGAGCCGTCGGGGTCGGGATCGGTGTTCATCTTAAAGACGAACCAGCAGAGGATGGCGCTGATGATGAAGAGGAACACGGACAGCGCACCGGCGATGCCGTAGTTCTTGGCCTGGAGGTGCTTGTTGAGGTACATAATCAGGGTCATGGTGGTCCGGTCGGGCGCGCCCTTGCCGCCGGTGAGGATCTGGGGCACGTCGAACATCTGGAGACCGCCGATGAGGGAGGTAATCAGTGTGTAGGTCAGCAGGGGCTTGATTTGGGGAAGGGTAATCTTGAAGAACTTCTGGAGGTGGGTGCAGCCGTCCAGCTCCGCCGCCTCAAAGATGGAGGGGTTGATGCCCATGATGGCCGCCATCAGCAT
>CAJTVF010000097.1 GCA_910579435.1 uncultured Oscillibacter sp. | reverse complement strand
TTTCTTCTGGAAGAAAAAGAGAAAATGGGGGGTGCAATGAACCAGCCATCGCTGGTTGCCAATCCGCCCTGCCGCGCTTACTTCAAATTGTCCTTGTTCCCGAAATACTTCTTGGTCTCTGCGGCCACCACGCCGGAGAGGGCGAACAGGCCGATGAAGTTCGGAATCGCCATGAGGCCGTTGAAGGTGTCCGCCACGTCCCACACGAAGCTGAGGGGCGACACGCAGCCCACCACCACCACGGCAATGAAGATCACCTGGAAGACCCGGACCGCCTTGTTTCCGAAGAGGTACTGCACGCAGCGGGTGCCGTACAGGGACCAGCCCAGCACCGTGGAGAAGGCGAACAGAGCCAGGGCGATGGCCACGAACAGCGCCGCGAACCTGCCGCCGAAGACCGTGCCCAGGGCGGCGGCGATGACCTCGCTGCCGGGGCGGGTGCCGAAGGCAATGTCCACCCCGCTGCAAATGATGGTCAGGGCGGTGAGGGAGCAGATGACGATGGTGTCCACGAACACCTCGAAGATGCCGTACAGGCCCTGGTTCACGGGGCCCCTGGTGTCCGCCGCCGCGTGGGCGATGGCCGCGGAGCCCAGGCCCGCCTCGTTGGAGAAGGCGCTGCGCCGCAGGCCCCAGATGATGGTCTGCTTCAGCACGATGCCGCTGGCCGCGCCGCCGATGGCCTGGGGAGTGAACGCGGAGGAGAAAATCTTTACAAAGGCGTCGGGGACGTTGCCGATATGGGCGCCGATGACCACCAGGGCGAAGATAATGTAAAAGACGCTCATGAAGGGGATCAGCTTCTCCGTGACGGCGCCGATGCGCTTGATGCCGCCCAGGAGGATGATCGCCACCAGCAGGGCCAGGACAATGCCCATCAGCCACTTGAGGGCGCTCTCCACCCCGGCGGAAACCGCCGTGAAGGCCGCCACGGCCCCGATGACGGAGCCGGTGATGCTGTTCACCTGGGACATGTTGCCGATGCCGAAGGAGGCCAGGATGGCGAAGACGGCGAACAGGCCCGCCAGCCACTTCCAGCCGCCGCCCAGGCCCTTGGCGATGTAGTACATGGGGCCGCCCACCCAGTCGCCCTTGGCGTCCCGCTCCCGGTACTTGATGGCCAGGACGATCTCGGAGTACTTGGTCACCATGCCCACCAGGGCCGCCAGCCACAGCCAGAAAATAGCGCCGTAGCCGCCCATGGCAATGGCCTGGGTGGTGCCCACGATGTTGCCCGTGCCCACGGTGGCGGACAGGGCGGTGGTCACGGCCTGGAGCGGCGTCACCGCGCCCTCGCCGGCCTTCTGCTTCTGGAACATCTTGCCCACGGTGTTTTTCATGGCGTGGCCGAAATGCACGAACTGCACCCCGCCGTTGCGGATGGTGAGGAACAGCCCGCCCGCGATGGCGCAGGGCAGGAAGGTATACATCCACGCGAAGTCGTTCAGCGGGCCGGACAGGAAGCTCAAAATGCCGTTCAGAATTTCCATAATTTCCCTCCATAGTGCGGAAACGGCGGGGAACAGGGGCCCGCAAGCGCAAAAAACGGGCCCGCCCGGCGCGGCCCCGCAAAAAGCAACGTCTCCCCGGCGGACACACCCCGCCGGGAAATCGTCCTCTCTGTCCTTTTACCTGAGAGATTCGGCGGGACTCCCCCCGCCTTGCACCTTCGGTACCCGTTTCCGGGCTTCTCCAGAGCCGCATCCGTCCCCGGTCCTCGCGCCTGAGAGTTTCACTCCGTCGGCAGGCTTTCGCCGTTTCCCCGGGGATATCCTTTGCCGGTATCCAATTGTGGTATTACCTTAACACGCCCCGCCCCGGTTGTCAATCGTGCTTTTTCACAAAATGTCCGCAAACCAAAGACGGATATTTTCTCGGCGCGGACAAAAACAGAGGGGGCGCGGCGCGCCCCTCCGGATGTTTTGCTTACAGCTCCCGCACGGAGACTACCCCGCCGGTGGCGAGGATCTCCTGCTTGAGATGGTCCACATCCAGCCCCTTGTGGAGCCGCAGGGTGAAGATGGCGCAGGCGTTGTGCTCCTCGTTGGAATGGGAGTGGATGATGCCCATGTTGAGGATTTTCAGCCCGTGCTCCCGGAACTCCTGGAGCAGCACGTCCATGGTCCGGTTGTCGCCGTATTCCACATAGAGGTTGACCTCCGGGGCGTTTTTCAGCATCCGGTACTCCACCCGGGAGAAGAACAGCTCCGCGATGAGGATGAGCAGGGTGGCGAAGAGGCCCCCCTCGTAGAAGCCGCCGCCCAGGGTCAGGCCGATGATAGCCGCCGCCCAGAGGCCCGCCGCCGTGGTCAGGCCCTTCACCCGCTGGCGGCGGGTGACGATGATGGTGCCCGCGCCGATGAAGCCGATGCCCGCCACCACCTGGGCTCCCAGGCGGGCCATGTCGGTGTACTGGCCCAGGACCAGGTACAGGTACTGGCTGGTCAGCGTGGTCATAGCCGCGCCGAGGCAGATCAGAATATGGGTGCGGAAGCCCGCCGGGCGGCGCTTGTATTCCCGCTCGATGCCGATGATGCCGCCGCAGACCACCGCCAGGGTCATCCGCAGGGCCACGGACCAGATGGTCACGTCCCGCAATCCGTCAAAGAGAGTCAACATCCCGTTCCTCCTCCTATCCGCTTAGATATCGTGGACCACATACACGGCCTCCAGCTCCGAGATGGAGGCCAGGATCTTGGCATGGGAGCCCGGCCGGTTCATCCGCAGGGAGAAGACGGCGTTGGGGTGCTGGGAGGGGGTCTGCTTGCCGTGGTCCACCTCCACCTCGTAGATGGTCACGTCCTTGGCCTTGATTCGGTTGATGATCTCCGCCACATCGTTCAGGGAGTGGAATTCCACGTAAATGTTCATGTTTTTGGCGTTTTCCACAATGTACAGCTCCACCGCGGGCAGCAGGTGGACCACCAGGAAGATCAGCAGGAAGGCCAGGCCCACGCACTCGTAGAACCCCGCGCCCACCGCCAGGCCCATGCAGGCCGAGGCCCAGAGGCCCGCCGCCGTGGTCAGGCCCTTCACTTTCTGCTGGCCCGTCACCAGAATGGTGCCCGCGCCCAGGAAGCCGATGCCGTTGATGACCTGGGCGCCGAAGCGGCTGACGTCGGTGCGGATGCCGATTTCCGCGGCCCGCTCCGCCCAGACGTGGTTGAGCATATAGGCTTCGTACTGGCTCAGCAGCATGGTCAGCGCCGCCGCCATGCACACCAGCATGTAGGTGCGGAAGCCCGCCGGGCGGTGCTTCCTGGCCCGCTCCAGGCCGATCATGCCGCCGCAGAACATGGCCAGGGTCAGCCGCAGCAGCACGGAGGCTGTGTTGATCTCCCGCAGGTAATCCAATTGGTGCAGCACTGGACTCGCTCCTCTCCAAACTAAATGGGCGAAAGAAAAGGGAAGGAGCGGCGGAGCCGCTTCTTCCGTCACCTGTTCAAAACCGCTGAAAGCGTTTGCGGTGCGGCGGCCCTTCCGGCCGCTGAGTTGAAGTCATTATAAACAGTCCAGGCAGTATTGTCAACGTTTTCTGCCGCAAAAAATGGCATTTCAGCGGGTTTGACAAATAGAAACCATGGTTTTTGACGTTTTGACAGGAAGAAAAAGGCGGATAGGAACACCGTTTGTACGCAAACGTTGTCCATCCCCGTCCCCGCTTTTCAAAAGGAGCGCGGGGTCACCGGATAACGGAGAAATAGAGCCACAGGCCAAAGGGAATGATTATTTGCAGGGCCAGGATCAGCGGCACGCCCAATTGAAACGCCTTATGGAGGGTCTTGTGGTGAAAGACCTTCATCCCCAAAAGGGCGCCGATGCTGCCTCCCGCCGCCGCCATGAGAAGCAGGTTTTTCTCCGGGATGCGGCGGACGGTTTCCTTTTTCTCCTTCCGCTTGGCCTTCCACTTGTCCAGGCCGAAGGCCAGGAAGGTGATGAGATTGATGAACACCAGCCAACAGGCCAGGAGCCCCCAGGGGGAGCCGATAACGGCGAAGAGGAAGTCGTTGCGGGCCTCGGGCAGAACGAGAGATTTTTCCCGGGAACCGGCGGAGAGAAGGGAGAGCTTCATATGGACACCTCATTTCGGAGCGGAAAAAATGGACCGGCTGGTTTTCCAGCCGGTCCATTTTAACACAGGTTTCAGTTCTTGGCAAGGGCTGCCAGCTCCACCGCCGTCTTGGCGGCCAGCCGGGCGTTGTTGAACACCAGCTGGATGTTGCTGTCCAGGGAGCTGCCGCCGGTGAGCTCCTTGATCTTCGCCAGCAGGAAGGGGGTGGTCTCCTTGCCGTGGATGCCTCGGGCCTGCGCCTCGTCCACCGCGTCGGAGATGGCCCGGTTGATTACCTCCGCGTCCATGGAGTACTCCTCCGGAATGGGGTTGGCCACCAGCATGCCGCCCACCAGGCCCATGTCCTGCTTCACATAGAAGGTCTTGGCCAGGCCGGCGGGGGTGTCGATGCGGTAGTCCACGCCAAAGCCGCTCTTGCGGGTGTAGAAGGCGGGAAGCTCTTCGGTGCCGTAGCCGATGACGGGCACGCCGTGGGTCTCCAGGTACTCCAGGGTCAGCCCCAGGTCCAGGATGGACTTGGCTCCGGCGCAGACCACCATGACGGGGGTCCGGGCCAGCTCCTCCAGGTCGGCGGAGATGTCCATGGTGGTCTCGGCGCCCCGGTGCACGCCGCCGATGCCGCCGGTGGCGAAGACCTGGATGCCCGCCATGTGGGCAATAATCATGGTGGTGGTGACGGTGGTGGCCCCGTCCTTCCCCTGGGCCGCCAGGACGGGCAGGTCCCGGCGGCTGGCCTTGGCCACGCCCGCGCCGGCCTTGCCGAGATAATCAATTTCCTCGGGGGACAGGCCCGCCTTCAGGCGGCCGCCCAGGACCGCGATGGTGGCGGGAACGGCCCCGTTCTCCCGGATGATGGACTCCACCTTCAGGGCGGTTTCCACGTTCTGGGGATAGGGCATGCCATGGGAGATGATGGTGGATTCCAGGGCCACCACGGGCTTCCCGGCGGCCAGGGCTTCCTTGACTTCGGGGGCGACGTCCAGATACTTGTTCATGTTCATGATGATGACCTCCAAAAATATAGAAATGGAAATGGATTAAGGAAGCACTGATTAAATCAACGTGTGCAGATTTGCGCCAGAAATTTCTGC
>CAJTVF010000096.1 GCA_910579435.1 uncultured Oscillibacter sp. | reverse complement strand
CGCCGGTGGCGATGTTGGCCATGCCGCCCTGGATAATGGGGAACTCGGTCCCCAGAATTTCGTTTAATTTTTTCACGGCGCTTTTCTCCTATCACGCAAACTCAATCAGGCATCCGCCCCAGGTCAATCCGCCGCCGAAGCCCACGGCCAGAAGGCGGCTGCCGGGGCCGATCTTCCCCTGCTCCCGCAGCTCGCTGAGGACCAGGGGGATGCTGGCGGCGGAGGTGTTGCCGTACTCCGCAATATTTTTATAGTACTTCTCCGGCGGGATGCGGCATTTCCGCACCGCCAGGTCAATGATGCGGGCGTTGGCCTGGTGGAAGACGAAGAAGTCCACGTCCTCCACGGTCCGGCCGGTCTTTTGCAGCACCTGGTTCACGCACCAGGGCACCGCCTCCACGGCAAATTTGAAGACCTTGGTCCCCTCCATGGAGATATAGCTGGGCTCTCCCGTCTCCGGGCCGGGGAGGCGGAGCAGCTCGCCGTTTCCGTGGCAGCCCAGCACGGCGGAGACGGAGGGCCAGCCCTCCCGGCACTCCACCACGGCGGCTCCGGCCCCGTCTCCAAAGAGAATGCAGGTCCCCCGGTCCGCCCAGTTCACCACCCGGCTCAGGTTCTCCGCCCCCACCACCAGGCCGAATTTCCGGGGAGAGGCGTTCAGCAGACACTCCATGGTGTGGAGGGCAAACAAAAAGCCGGTGCAGGCGGCGTTCAGGTCAAAGCAGGGAATGTCCTCCGGCAAACCCAGGGCCGCCTGGAGCCCGCAGGCGGCGGAGGGCACCAGGGTTTCCGGCGTCACCGTGGCCACGATGCAGGCCCCGATCTGGTCCGGCGGGACCCCCGCGTCCTCCAGGGCCCGGCGGGCCGCTTCGGCGGTTATGGAGGAAAAGGTCTCCTCCCCGGCGCAATGGCGCCGGGTTTGGATGCCGGTGCGGCTGGCGATCCACTCGCCGCTGGTGTCCACAATCCGCTCCAGGTCCTGGTTGGTCACCAGCTTGCCCGGCACGCTTCGGCCCGTCCCGCGAATTTTGATTCCGTTCATGGTTCCTCCCCCGCGCCCATCTTTCTGAATTTCTGATAACGCTTTTCCGCAAGGCCAGGCCCGCTCTCCTTTAAAAGCGCCGCCAGATGGCGGCTCAGGCAGCGGTCCAGCTCCCGGAAGACGGCCTCCGGGGCCAGGTGGGCCCCGCCCTCCGGCTCCGGAATCACGTCGTCCACGATTCCCAAGGCCAGCAGGTCCGGGGCGGTGAGCTTCATCAGGTCACAGGCCTCCGCATGCCGCGCCGCGTCCTTCCAGAGGATGGAGGCGAAGCCCTCCGGGGAGAGAATCGCGTACACCGCGTTCTCCAGCATCAGCACCCGGTCCGCCACCGCCAGGGCCAGGGCGCCGCCGCTGTTGCCCTCGCCGGTGACGGCGGCAAGGACGGGGACGGTCAGGCGGCTCATTTCCAGCAGGTTCCGGGCGATGGCCTCCCCCTGTCCCCGGGCCTCGGCCTCCAGGCCGGGATAGGCCCCGGAGGTGTCGATGAAGGTGAACACCGGGCGGCGGAACTTCTCCGCCTGCTTCATCAGCCGCAGGGCCTTCCGGTAGCCCTCGGGCCCCGGCATGCCGAAGTTGCAGCGGAGGCTCTCCTCCGCCGTCTTTCCCTTCCGGGTGCCGATAACCGTGACGGGCCGCCCGTGGTACAGGGCGATTCCCCCTAAAATGGCCGGGTCCTCCCGGCAGAGGCGGTCGCCCTTCTGCTCAAAGAAATCCGTGAACAAAGCCCCGATGATATCCGTGATATTGGGCCGCTGGGGGTGCCGGGCAATCGCTACCCGCTGGGCGGCGGTCAGGCTGCTCATGGGCGGCCTCCTTTCTCATGGAGCCGCAGGAGGCGGCTCAAGGTCTCCCGGAGCTCCCCCCGGGGGACCACCGCGTCCACAAAGCCGTGCTCCTCCTGGTACTCCGCCCGCTGGAAGCCCTCCGGCAGAGTCTCGCCGATGGTCTGCTGAATCACCCGGGGCCCGGCAAAGCCGATCAGCGCCCCCGGCTCCGCCAGGATAATATCCCCCAGGGAGGCGAAGCTGGCGGTGACGCCGCCGGTGGTGGGATCCGTCAAAACGGAAATGTATAAAAGCCCCTTCTCCGAAAACCGGGCCAGGGCGGCGGAGGTTTTCGCCATCTGCATCAGGGACAAAATGCCCTCCTGCATCCGGGCCCCGCCGCTGGCGGAGAAGAGGATCAGCGGCAGCTTGTTCTTCGCCGCGTACTCAATGGCCAGAGTGATTTTCTCCCCCACGGCGGCGCTCATGCTGCCCATTAGGAAGCGGCTGTCCAGCACGCCCACCACGCACTTCCGCCCCCCGACGGTCCCTGCGGCGGTGACGGCGGCCTCGGTGAGGCCCGTCTTCCGCTGGGCCGCCCGCTGCTTCTCCCGGTAGCCGGGGAAGGACAGGGGGTCTGCGGCGGAGAGCTTGGCGTTCAGCTCCCGAAAGCTGCCCGGGTCCAGAATGGTGCTGAGGCGGTAATAGGCCCCGATGGGAAAGTGATAGCCGCAGAGGGGACAGACGGAGAGGTTCCCCGCCACGTCCTTCCGCTGGCTCTCCCCGCCGCACTTGGGGCAGGCCACCAGCCGGTCCCCGGGGACGTAGTTGTCCCGGATGGCCTTCATGGCCAGCAGGCGGGCCCGGCGCTTGGCAAAGATGTTGTTCATGTCTCACGCTCCTCCACCCGGCGGCTGAAATCCAGCAGCTCCGCCAGATGCGCGTCCAGAAAGCCCGTGGTACACCGGCCCCGGACGAATACGGGGTGGAATAGAATCTCATAAGATAACTCCGCGTTGGTGGGGAAGCCCTCCAGGGTGAATTCCTCCAGGCAGCGGCGGAGCTTGCGGACGGCCTCCAGCCGGGTGGCCCCGTGGGCCAGAACCTTGGCGGCCAGGGAGTCGTAATAGGGGGACATGGCGCAGCCGTTGTACAGGCAGGAGTCCACCCGGACCCCCGCGCCGCCGGGGAAGTGGAGGAACTCCACCTTCCCGGGGCAGGGGCGGAAGTCCCCGTGGGGATCCTCCGCGTTGACGCGGCACTCGATGGCACAGCCCCGGACCCGCACGTCCTCCTGACTAATGTCCAGCGGCAGGCCGGAGGCAATCCGCAGCTGCTGGCGCACCAGGTCCACCCCGGTGACCAGCTCGGTCACGCCATGCTCCACCTGGATGCGGGTGTTCATCTCCATGAAGTAGAAGGCGTCTCCGTCCACCAGGAACTCCACGGTGCCCGCGCCCTCATAGCCCACGGCCTCCGCCGCCCGGACGGCGGCTTCCCCCATGGCCTGGCGCAGCGCGGGGCTGAGGCCGGGGGCGGGGGCCTCCTCGATCAGCTTCTGATTCCGCCGCTGGACGGAACAGTCCCGGTCCCCCAGGTGGATGGTATGCCCCTGGCGGTCCGCCAGAATCTGGACCTCCACATGGCGGGGGTTCAGCACCAGCTTTTCCAGATACATCTCGTCGTTTCCAAAGCAGGCGGCGGCTTCGGCCTTCGCCTCGGCGTAAGCGGCGGGAAGGGCCGACCGGCCGTCACAGCGGCGGATGCCCCTTCCCCCGCCTCCGGCGGAGGCTTTCAGCAGCACGGGCCAGCCCACGGCTTCCGCCGCCGCCAGGGCCTCCTCCGCCGAGGACACGGGGCCGTCGGACCCGGGGGTCACCGGGACCCCCGCCGCCTTCATCAAATCCCGGGCGGCGGACTTGGAGCCCGCCTTGCGGATGGCGTCCCCGGAGGGGCCGATGAAGGTCAGGCCCGCGGCGGCGCAGGCGTCGGCAAAGTCCGCGTTCTCGGACAAAAAGCCGTAGCCGGGGTGGACCCCGTCGCAGCCGGTGGCCAGGGCCGCCGTCAGCAGGGCGTCCTGGTTCAAATAGCTGTCCGCCGCCCGGGCGGGGCCGATGCACACGGACTCCGTGGCCAGCTGGACGTGAAGGGCCTCCGCGTCCGCCTCGGAATAGGCGGCCACCGTCTCGATCTCCAGCTCCCGGCAGGCCCGGAGGACCCGGAGGGCGATCTCCCCCCGGTTGGCGATGAGGACCCGCCTCAGCATGGCTTGTAGCGCATCAGCGCCTCGCCGAAAGCCGCCAGCTCGCCGTTGGCCTTCAGCACTTCCCCGATCACGCAGTCGCAGGGGGCCGGAACCTCGATCATGGTCTTCATGGCCTCCAGCAGGCAGACGGTCTGTCCCTTCTTCACCCGGTCCCCCGGCATGACGAAGGGGGGCTGCTCCGGGGCGGGGGCGGCGTAAAAGGTACCCACCAGCGGCGCGGCAATAGCGGGAGCCTCCTCCGCCGTTTCGGGCCCCGCCGCCGGGGCGGCGGGCGCGGGAACGGCTGCGGTCGCCGTAACGGGCGCGGCCTTCTCCATTTCTATCTGAACGTCCCCCTGTGACAGCTTCAGCCTTTGCAGGCCGCTGGCGTCAAAGCGGGACATGAGTTCATAAATCTCCTGGTTGGTCATACGTATTCCTTTCCAAGCCTGCCGCCCCGCTGCTGTCAACGGGGCGGCGCTTCACGGAACTTCTCCCTCACGTTTCTTCCGGGCCCCGCCGCAGACCGGCAAAGCGCTTGCGGCGGGAAAAGCCGGGGGAACCGGAGCGGATGCCCGGCGCCGTCCGGGCACGGCAGAATGTAGGCGGCGCGTCTCAGGCCTTGTGGCCCTCCAGATACTTCACGATGTCGCCCACGGTTTTCAGCCCTTCCACGTCGGCGTCGTCGATGGTGACGCCGCTGGCCTCTTCCAGGGCCATGACCAGCTCCACCGCCGCCAGGGAATCCGCTCCCAGATCGTCGGCCAGTGACGCCTCCAGCGTCACCTGCTCCGCCTCGCAGCCCAAGGTCTCCACGATGATCGCACGCACTTTCTCGAATTCCATTTGAGCTTCTCCTTGTTTGTCGAAATATCAATCATTTTAACTAAAAATATTTAATTAAAATAATTGAACTTATTTTACACAGGAGGGTCCCGGTTGTCAAGGAAAATTTTATACAGAAACTTTATGGAAATAATTTACAAAATTAGGATTTTATTATTAACAAATAGGTATACATAAAGTAAGAGTTGGCCGCAGTGTATGCACGAAAAGGAGGTTGACTGTATGTTAAGGAACCACTGATGAAATCCCCGCACACAGCTTCACGCCATAAATTCCCGCT
>CAJTVF010000095.1 GCA_910579435.1 uncultured Oscillibacter sp. | reverse complement strand
AGACAATCAGGTTCGGGCGCTTCTGGTTCTCAATCGTCAAAGTAGAAGTTTTGCCGGGGAACAGCTCCACATGGTACTCCCGCACGTCAATGATGTGATCGGAGACAGTGGCGGTCTCCTTGACCGAGTACACCCCCGGCTCCAGATTGTCAATGTTGATCTCGCCGTCCGGCTGGGTGATACGGTCCAGATAACGTGTCCCGTCCTCAATCTTGGCGATGCGGAAGTGGACGCCGCCCAGCCGGGACCCGTCCGAGCTGGTCTTAATCAGCCGCAGCGCCGGTTTGGGCGTGTTAGTAAATACGAAATTGGCGTTTTCGTCCGGGTTGATCTGCACCACACGAACGGCGTTGTCGATGAGATAGCCGTCCGGCGCTTCCAGCTCGCGCACCTCGTAGGCCCCCGGCTCCAGCTTGGAGAGGTCGATCTCGCCGTTGATGTCGGTCTGAAATTCCTGCCGGTAAGAGCCGCCAACCTTCTTGAACTCAAAGCGTACATTGGGCAGAGATTTCATCGTCACGCTGTCCACCTTGACAAGGTGGATGCCCGGCTTCAGGCTGTTAAAGAAGATCAGCGTCTGCGTCCCCGTCTGGCCCGCTTTCAGCTCAATCTGCTGGGGCGTGGAGTTGACCACATGGGCATCATCTGTAGATACTTCCTGCACCAGATAGGTGCCCGGCTCCAGATCATACAGGAAAATCTCGCCATTGCCGTCTGTGGTTTTGGTATCAAACAGCTCGGAATCCTTATAGATCTCAAAGGTGACGCCGGACAAACGATTGCCGCTCTGCTGATCGTATTTCACGATTCGCAGGGCGGCTTTGCACTGGTTGGTAACAGTCAGAACGGGATCGTCCTGAATAGCCGGATTATAGGGGTCAATGTGGATGCCATGGGGCGTCTTATCCAGCACATACCCTGCCGGGGCCGCCGTTTCCACGATCTCAATGTACGCTTCCTTTTTGATCCCGGTCACATACGCCTCGCCGGCGTCGTTGGTGGTGACAGAGGTGATCTTCTCTCCGTCAGCGAACACATCGAAGGTAGCGCCGGGGAGGCAAACATCCGTATCGGCGTCCCGCTTCACAATGGTAAGTCCAATGTCCCGGACGTTTTCAAAGGTGATCGTCACATCCCTGGTGCCGTCCCATTCCACCGTCTCTACGCGGGTATCCTTCTGATAGCCGTCCGGAGCGGACTGCTCCGTTACCCGGTAGCTGCCGTAGGGCAGTTCATCGCCCTGGAAGGAGATGGTACCGTCAAAGCCGGTGATGCCGGTCGTTTTGTAGGCGCCGTCGATCTGCTCAAAAACGAATACCGCCCCTTGCAGGGAAGCCTTGTTCTGCGCGTCGATCTTCTTGATGGTAAAGCTCTTTTCCGTATCGTCCGCCACCGTCAGGTACTCGGTGCGCCCGGCGGTGAGTGTGACGTTCACTGGAGCCATAATCTGGTACCCCTCCGGGGCGGTGGTTTCTGTCAGGGTATACTTTTCGGCAGGGTCCAGATCGGTCCAAATGACCTGGCCGTTCCGGTCGCTGGTGCCAGTGACCGTAGTACCCTGGTCGCCGGTGAGCGTAAACTCCGCGCCCTCCAGCGGTGCGCCGCCCGGGCCGGTCTTGACGACCTGGAGGCTGGCGCTGTCCGGTCTTTCGATGCCGGTCCATTTGAAGGTAGTCACCGCGTCACAGGTGGTATACCCGGGGTCGGCCACGATATAGGACTGTTCGGAAGCCGACGGGTTGTAGGCCAAAAACAGATTGAACTGGCCTACCCCGCCGATGGCTTTAATAGAAAAAGAACCCGACTCGGCTGCGTTATCGCAGGGAATACAGACCTTGAACGCGCCGTAGTATTCACTGCCATTTGCATTCAGGTTGGTATCGCGGTGTTTGCTGGTGTCCACCTTGTAGCAGGTTGCGCCGTTCTCCTGAACAGTCTCCAGAGACGAGCCGTTCTCCGCAGTAAAGATAGTCCCTTGGGGGGCGTCTGTGGAGTAGACCTTGGTGGTATAGCCGTCGATCCAGGTGGAGGTGGCGGAAGCCACATACATCACGCGGGTGTAATACTCCCGTCCGCCGATGGTTTCCTTTTTGATGCCGTCTGTCCCTTCCTCAGCTGCACCTTCTAAGCCGCGACTATTTAGAACCTCAACACCACGAACATCCCGGTCCTCCTCCGCCCGCAGATACATCCCGGTATAAAGGTACTGTGTCCAGCCGTTGGCCAATCTCAGGATCGCCTTTACGCTGTCAAATATCCGGATCTTCTGGGCGTCCGAGGTGGGTTCCACCAGCGCCGCGCGGCCGGCGGAGAATGCGGTGCCGGGGACGGAGAGCTGGCCGCAGGTGGCCCACACCGCTACCTGCGTGGCATACTGGTACTCTGTTTCGGTCAGGCCGGCAATGCCACGAACATCCCCAGTGTGAAGTTCCTTGAATTGCTCCAGCGTCCGCTGCGGATACCCGTTGGCGAACGCACCCATGGTTTTGGGGTTCCGATTGTATTCCTGCAAGGTAAGAGCCTTGCTGGGGGAGACTGCGCTCAACCCCCAGTTGACGCAGTAGGCGGTGCCGGTCAGCCCCTTGCTGCTGGTGTAGCTCCAGCGGCCGCCGCCTAAGCTGCCGCCGCTGCTCTTACTCAGGAACTCATCCCGGCCCAGATGCTGGAGCGTTACACTGCCGCTGTCTTTCAGGCTGGCGGCGTTGGCCGGGACCGCCAAAAGGCTGAACAGTGTCGCCACGACAAGCAGCATGGAGAGAATCCTTGAAAATTTCTTGTGTTGTCTCATGGGAACTCCTTTCGTGTTTGGGCAAAATGAAAGACAGGCCGTAACCGGTCTGTCTTTCATCTTGCGTATGGTATGAAATTACTTTGTGGAGCCGGGAACCAGCAGTTCTTTGATAAAGGCTGTGGCCTCCGGCGCTTGGTCGATCTTCCTGGGATAGTCTTCGGAAAGCAGGATCGCGTGGCTGTGGGCCAGGTCGTTCAGGGATACATCCACATGCAGCCATTTGCCGTCTACATAGACCATGTTCTTTTGCTTCAGGCGCAGCTCCCTCGATAGGGGCACCCAGATAGGTAACGGTATACCGTACCGACTGCACCCCTTCCGCTGTGATCTCGCCAGTGTAACTCGCCGTCGTCACATAGCCTGTCGCCGCTTTGCGACTTCCGCTGGCGGTATAGGTGGCGGTGGCGGTATAGGACGTGGGCAGCAGGGTATCGCCATAGATCCCCGTCCCGGTCGTATTCCAAGTGATATTGCTGAGGGAGAGCGTAGTGCCGTTTTTCACCACAGTGGCGGGGACATAGGATGGGTCGTTGCGGTCCAGACCGGTGTACTGGCGGGTATCGCTGATGGTGTAGGTCTTCCCGTCATAATAGAGATTGGTGGGGACAGAGATCATATCCGCCGTCAGATTTTCGGTGGTGAACGTCCCGCCGCCGCTTAATGTGCCGCTCCCGGACAGGCTGGCCCCAACGGGGATGTTCAGCGTATAGTCCCCAGGGACAGTATAGCTCCCGTCCAGGGTCACATCGCCGCAGACAGTGCCCGCGCCGTTCTCAAACACGATGGCGTTGGTTTTGCTGACGGTCGCCGCTGCGGTTGTGTTCCCGCCGTTGCCGATGGGAGCGCCTTTGTAGTCTGCATAAGCGACATCTGTGGGGCTGGAAGCGTCCACAATGCCGCCGGTAATGGTAACGCTGCCGGTGCCGCCGGTACAACCGTTACCGTAAGTCGTGCCCCCCCATGTGTAGCTGGAATAGTACCCACCGCCGCCGCCAATGCCTGCGGCATAGTTGCTTCCCACAGCGGTCACGGTGCCGCCGCTGATGGTGACGGCGCCATCGCCGGATTTGTAGCTGGAGTCATCAATGGTGCTGCTACCACCGCCGCCAATGCCTGCGCCGAGATTGCCGCCTGTGGCATTTACCGTACCGCCATAAATATTGATATTTTCTCCGGTACCGCCGTCGTTGTTGCCGCCACCGCCACCGATCCCTGCGCCGCCTAATTGTGTGCCAGTGGACGCCGCTGTGACGCTGCCGCCATAGATGGTGATATTGCTGCCGGCACCGCCGACATTATCGCCGCCACCGCCGCCAATGCCCGCGCCAGTGGCGTCGCCCGCGCCGCTGTTGGCGGTGACCGTGCCGTCATAAATGATGATTGCGCCGCTGCTGCCGCCGTTCGCAGATTTGGAGGTGCCGCCGCCAATGCCCGCGCCGCCGTAGTATCTGGACTGACCGCCGCCGGTGGCGTTGATTATGCCGCCATGAATGGTAATGCTGCCGCTGTCAACGGAGGAGGTGCTGCCGCCGATGCCCGCGCTGGCATTGTAGCTGCTGTCAGTTGTACCTGTGGCGTTCAGCGTCCCGGTGCCGCCAGACTGGGCGTAGATGGTCAGGCTGTTGGTGCTCGTCACCACAATGCCCTTTTCCGCTGTGAGGGTGCAGCCGTTCGTCAGGATCAGGTGTACCTCCCCGTTGACGGTGATGGGCTGGTCAATGGTGACGGTGCCGCTGACCGCGTACCAGCCCGCAGTCCATGTGACCGCCTCGGCGCTGTTTTCAACGAGGGTACAGGTTTCGGTCTTGCTCTCATAGGTCACTTGGCTGCCGTCCCAGGACGCCTCTTGATACTCGACAGATTCCGTTATTGGGGCAGGGTCGTTGGCCCCGTCCAGCGCCCCTTGCAGCTCGTAGCAGCGGGAAAGGTCGATCTGCTCCTGTTCGTCCTCTGTCAGCACTGAAAACAAAGCGAGGATTTCGTCAAGCTGCGCCCGCACCTCGTCCGCATTATCCTCCGTCACTTTATCCGGCAGGGCGGCGATCAGGTCCTCAATGGGGCAGATACGGCACTCATACCCGCAGGGCTGGCCGGGGTCGGCCTGGGCATAGCCGCACTCGCTGTCATGGACGTGCTGGCAGTCCAGGACTTCGCCGCCAGCTTCGTCTGTGGTATAGCAATCTTCCGTATGCTCATGACCGCAGTCGTGGCCCTCGGTGGGGGCGGCGTAGCCGCACTCCGCCGTATGCGCCGGGTGGTGCTTGCAGAGGGACGGGTCTGCCTCCGTTGCAAAAGCCCAGGTAGGGCAAAGGCTCAGGCACAGGGCCAGAGTGGTGATGATGCTTAATATTCTGCGTTTCATAGAACATCCTCCTTTTCCTTATAAA
>CAJTVF010000094.1 GCA_910579435.1 uncultured Oscillibacter sp. | reverse complement strand
ACGCCTCCTCCTTCCCCTCCGGCGGCCTCCGGGCCACCTTCGAGGCCCGGGGCTATACCGCCTGGGACCCCACCTCCTTCGCCTTCCTGAAAGAGGGCTCCCTCTGCATCCCCACTATCTTCTGCTCTTACTCCGGCCACTCCCTGGACAAGAAAACACCGCTGCTGCGCTCCATGGAGGAGGTCAGCCGCCAGGCCATCCGCATCCTGCGCCTCTTCGGCGACGGCGAGACCCGCCGGGTCACCGCCCAGGTGGGCCCGGAGCAGGAGTATTTCCTGGTGGACAAAGCGCTTTATAACCAGAGGAAGGACCTGCGCATGACGGGCCGGACCCTCTTCGGCGCCAAGCCCCCCCGGGGCCAGGAGCTGGACGACCACTACTACGGCGCCATCAAGCCCCGGGTCGCCGCCTACATGAAGGATCTGGACGAGACCCTGTGGGCCCTGGGCGTAACCTCCAAGACGAAGCACAACGAGGTGGCCCCCTCCCAGCACGAGATGGCCCCTATCTATACCGACGCCAACACCGCCTGCGACCAGAACCAGCTGGTGATGGAGGTGATGAAGAAGGTGGCGGACCGCCACGGTCTGGTGTGCCTCCTTCATGAAAAGCCCTTCGCCGGGGTGAACGGCTCCGGCAAGCACGACAACTGGTCTCTCTCCACCGACACGGGGAGGAACCTCTTCCACCCCGGCTCCACCCCCAGCCAGAACGCCCGCTTCCTCCTGTTCCTGGCGGCCTTTGTCAAGGGCGTGGACGACTATCAGGACTTTCTCCGCACCACCGTGGCCACCGCCGGGAACGACCACCGCCTGGGGGCCCAGGAGGCCCCGCCCGCCGTCCTCTCCATCTTCCTGGGGGACGAGCTGAACGCCGTGGTGGAATCCATCATCCAGGGCACCGAGTACACGGATACCAGCAAGAAAACGCTGCAAATCGGCGTGGACGTCCTGCCCGCCATCCGCCAGGACACCACGGACCGGAACCGCACCTCCCCCATGGCCTTCACCGGCAACAAGTTCGAGTTCCGCATGCTGGGCTCCTCCCAGTCCATCTCCGGGCCCAACATCGCCCTGAACACCATTATGGCCGAGGAGCTCAAGCAGTTCGCCGATGAGCTGGAACCCTCCGCCGACTTCCAGGCGGACCTCCAGAAGCTGATCCGCCGGGTCTTTACGGAGCATCAGCGCATCATCTTCAACGGAAACGGCTACGACGACACCTGGATCGCCGAAGCGGAGAAGCGGGGCCTGAGCAACCTGAAATCCACCGCCGACGCCCTGCCCGCCTACATTGCCCCGGAGAACATCGACCTCTTTGTCAAGCACGGCATCTACACCGAGGAGGAGGTCCGGGCCCGGTACGAAATCCATGTGGAGAACTACCGGACGGTTCTCTCCATCGAGGCCAGCACCATGATCGACATGATCCGCCACGAAATCCTCCCCGCCGTCTCCAAGTACGCCGCCGACCTCTGCGCCCGGGCGGAGCGCAAGAAGAGCCTGGGCATCCCCTGCGCCTACGAGACCAATACGGCCCTGGGAATTGCCGAAATCACCGACAATCTGATGGAGGAGTGCCGTGTCCTGGCCTCGGACCTGGAGGACATGCCCGCCGGGCCGGAGGAGGCCATGCGCTACTGCCACGACACCCTGATTTCCGATATGGGCGAGGCCCGCGCTTCTGTCGACGCTCTGGAGGTCCTTACCGCTTCCGAGTATTGGCCCATGCCGGTATACTCCGAGCTGCTGTTTTCCGTGTGAGCCTGTTATGAAACAAATCGCCCAGCGGCAAAGCCGCTGGGCGATTTATTCTGCTCCTGAGTACGCGAGTCAGGTCTTCGGCGCGTCCCCGCCCTTGTTCCAGCGTCTTCCGCCGTTGCGGTAAGGCGGGCGGCGGCGCTTGTTCTCCCCGGCGGGGCGGTCCGTCCCGCCCTCGGCCCGGTCCTGACGCTGCTTGGGCGGACGGGGAGGCTGCTTCTTGGGCGGCTGCTGGACCGCCTGGGGCTGGCCCTCAGGGCGGGAGCCGCTTTTCCGCCTTCCCCCCCGGTGCCGGTGGCGGGGCTTTCCGTCGTTCTCAATGCCCATTTTCTCCCGGCGGGGGGCCTCCGCCAGGTGGTCGTCGGTGTAATAGGAGGTGGAGAACACGGGCTGAATCAGCTCCTCTTCCTCCCGCTCCTCCACAAAGCGGGCGGTGCGCTCGGGAATCTCGATGCCCTCCCGGCTGCCCTTGCCGTTGCGGAGGACCTTGATCTCACAGGCCCGGTAGGTCTTCAAGCTCTCCGGCGCGCTGTCCAGGCTGACTTTCACCCGCTCCCGCAGCAGCTCCACGCCCTTCACGTTGCCCGGCCCGTCGGGGGTCTGGACGAAGGACTCCACCTTGGGCATCCGCTTGGCGGCGTCCTCATAGGCGTTCTGCTCGTACTTGAGGCAGCACATCAGCCGCCCGCAGGTGCCGGAAATCTTCGTGGGATTGAGGCTCAAATTCTGGGTCTTGGCCATCTTGATGGACACGGGCATAAACCCGTCCAGGAACTGCGAACAGCAGAAGGGCCGCCCGCAGATGCCCAGGCCCCCGATCATCTTCGCCTCGTCCCGGACGCCGATCTGCCTGAGCTCGATCCGCGCCCGGAAGACGGAGGCCAGGTCCCGGACCAGCTCCCGGAAGTCCACCCGCCCGTCGGCAGTAAAGTAGAACACAATCTTGTTGCTGTCAAAGCCCACGGAGACGCTGACCAGCTTCATCTCCAGGCCGTGGTCCGCGATCTTGCCCTCGCAGATGCGGAACGCCTCCCGCTCCCGCTTCCGGTTGTATTCCACCACGCGGAAATCGTTGTCCGTGGCCTTGCGGACGATGGCGCTGAGGGGCTTGACGATGGCCTCGTCCGCCACCTCGTGGTTCCCCTGAGTGCAGGCGGCAAACTCCAGGCCCTGGGCGGTCTGGACGATGACGTTCTCCCCCATGCGGACCTGGACGCCCTTGGGGTCAAAGAAATAGGTCTTGCTGCCGCCCCGAAAGCGGACGCTGATGACTTCAGTCAAAATATCTCCTCCAATTCAGCGGCTAAGGCCCCCAGCACATGGCCGGGGCCCACGTTATAGCCGCACTCTCGCCGGTACTTTTTCATGAGCTCTATTGTGCGCACGATCTGCGTTTTTGTCAAGCGTTTCCCGATGTCCTCCGCCAGGCGGCGGTCTCCGGCCTCCGCGCTTCCGCCGTAAAGCAGGACCAGCGCCTGGGAAAGCAGGGCCTCGCTCCGCTCCAGCAGGGCGGCCAGGGCCTCCCGGGTCAGCTTCTTTTTCTCCAGCCGGACCGCCAGCTCGGCGGCGCTTCCCCGTTTCCGCTTCAGGAGGCAGCGGCAAAGGGCCTCGCCGTCTCCATCCTCCTCCGAAGGAGGCGGGGCGGAGGGCTGGAGCTTCAGCTCCACGCAGCGGGACCGCAGGGTCTGGAGCACCGCCGCCGGGTTCTCCGCGCAGAAGAGGAAGGCGGCGTAAGGCGGCCCCTCCTCCACCAGCTTCAGCAGGACGTTCTGGTCCTGTTCCGTCAACAGGGCGCAGTCCGGGAAGAGATAGACCTTCCGGGCCCCCTCGTTGGGGCGGATATAGGCGTCTTTCCGGACCTCCCGGACCGTCTCCACGGAAATGAATTTGTGGTCATCGTCCCGGACAGCAGACACGTCGGGGTGGATGTCCTCCCGGACCTTCCGGCAGGCGGGGCACACGCCGCAGGGGCGGTCCTGGCCGGTACACTGGAAGGCGGAAGCGGCGAAGCGTGCGGCGGCAAGGCGGTCCCCCGGCCCGGTGAAGAGCAGGGCGTGGGACAAGGCCCCCCGGGCCGCAGCGGCGCGGAGGCGGGAGAGGACGGGGTCCTCTCTGGGAGCTGCTGGGGCCATGGCGGAACTCCTTTCTCTTCCGGCGGGGCGGGATTTTGCGCATTCTATGAGGAGATTGTACCACAGAACGCGGGAAAAGGAAAGCGGGGATTTTTTAGGGCTCCAGGAAGCCCCTCACTCCACCGGCCAGAGGATATCCCGGGCCACCGGCGTGTAAAAGAGGCGCTCCACCTCTTTCCGCTCCCGGGTCTGGCCCAGAATCCACATCAGCTTCGCCGCCACGGCCTCTGTGGTCATGTCGTAGGCCTCCAGGACCCCCAGCTTGCTTTTCAGGGCGTGGCCCACGTGGTAGACCCCCACGTCGCTGCCCTCGTTCTCCACCTGGGTGGTGATGACCACGGTCTTCCCCGCCGCCAGGGCCTCGTCCACGCAGTGGTAAAAGCCCCCGGACTCCGGCAGGCCCCCCACGCCGAAGCTCTCGATGATAAGCCCGTCGTTCCGCTCCAGGAGGAAGTCCGCCGCCCCCCGGTCCATGCCGGGGAGGAGCTTTAAGAGGGCCACGCGGGTGTTCAGCGTATCGTAAAACACCGGCTCCGCCCCGCAGTCCTGGCGGATATAGCGGAGGAGCACCCCGTCCCGGAGAATGCCGAGATAGGGGTAATTAATGCTGGAAAAGGCCTGGAAGCTCTTGGACCGGGTTTTCTTCGCCCGGGTGCCGGGAATGACTTTGCCGTCAAAAACGATGGAGACCCCCGGCAGGTCCTCCGCCGCGCAGCGGAAGGCGTCGGCCAGGTTCGTCTTGGAATCCGTGGAGTCGAAGCCGATGGGCTTCTGGGCCCCGGTCAAAACGATGGGCTTGGGGCTCCCCTGGACCAGATAGCTCAGGGCCGCCGCCGTGTAGGCCATGGTGTCCGTGCCGTGGGTGAGGACGAAGCCGTCATAGCGGCCATAGTGCTCCCGGAGGCAGCGGGCCATTTGCAGCCAGTGGGCGGGACCGATGTTGGTGCTGTCCAGATTCAGAAGCTGGAGGCAGTCCACGGCGCAGATCTCCGAGATGCCGGGGACGTGGTTCAAAAGCTGTTCCGTGGTCAGCTCCGGGGCAAGACCCCCATCCGTCACCTCCGAAGCGATGGTGCCGCCGGTGCCGATGAGGAGCACGCGCTTCTTTTCTTTTGTATGGGGCATGAGGAGACCTCCTTGCGTATTTTCCGTCACCAGATGAACTCGCCGCAGTTCGGACAGCGGCGGGGGATTCTCGGAACGTCACGGCGCCGCACCCAATTGCATCCGCAGCGGGGGCAGTTCAAAAAGAAAACCGTCTGGAAATATCCAGCCGCCATCACCAGAAACGCCGCCGCCATCCAGCCCTTTCCCGCTCCCATCAGCAGGGGCGGGGCCAGAAGGACCGCGCCCGCAAGATACAGGACCCACATCAGGGCACAGCTCTTTTTATAGTCCATTCTGCCCGCCTCCGGTATGATTTTCTCGTGGATATTCTTCTTTATTATATCGCCTTTCCCGCACCCCCGTCAAGCGGGAAAGGCGGCGGCAATTCCCTATTGAAATCAAGTTGACTGCCATACGCTTTGTGCTATACTTTGAAGAACATACGGGGAAAGGAGCATAAATTAAATATGAGCATCGACTTAAGGAAGCACTGATTTAATCAACGCGTGCAGATTTGCACCAGAAATTTTTGCT
>CAJTVF010000093.1 GCA_910579435.1 uncultured Oscillibacter sp. | reverse complement strand
TTCTCACGTTTGCCCTCATTGCCATCCTCATTAGAAGATTTTAAACAGGCTCTTATCGCCTGCTGCCGGTTCCGGCTGGCCGCTGGTGGTATTGCTCAAATAGTGATATAGCATAGAGGCTACTTCCCCTCGTTTGATATTGGTTTTCGGGTCAAAACGGTTATACCAAGAACGGCATGAAAATAGGAGGCTTTCTTCTCGTATCTGGTGACAAAACGGCGGTTGTTTTTGAGTTTGAGGAATAGGTTTTCCACAAGATGGCGTTGAGAAGCCCTTCGCTCCAACAGCGGCTGAGGCCCGTGCGTGTTTTGAGTTGGCAAAGTCCAAGGGGCTGATCTGTATGGCAAATCAAAACCGGCGCTTTGACGCAGATTTCCTGGCGGTCAAAGAGGTTGTGGAGAGTGGTAAGCTGGGGGAGCTGGTTCGGCTGGAAAGCCATTATGATTACTACAAATCAAACGGCTGGTATGACCATCTCGGCACGTTGTATAATTTAGGGAAGCACTGATTTAATCCCCGCACACATCTTTACGCCATAAATTTCCGCTGATCTGCGTCAGAAAATCTTGAAATCCGCCAGGATTTCTGCGATTTTCTTCCTTGCCAGCGAAAATTTCTGGCGCAAATCTGCGCACGTTGATTAAATCAGTGCTTCCTTAGGCGTTCATACCGTGGATCAGGTCATCAGCCTTGCCTGTATTGCTTGTATCTTTGTTTGGCTGCTTTGATGGTTTTAAAACAGACTCTAGGCCTTGTTTGAAAATTGGCAAAACGCCGTCTCTGGGCATCCTTTTCCGCCAGGACTGCGTTGATTTGACTTGAAATCCGTCAGGATTCCCGCGTCAAATCGCCTTGCCTGGCAATAAAATCTGCACAAATCCGGCATTCCGCCAATTTTCAAACAAGGCCTAGCCAAAAATTTTTTTCATCGCCCCCCTTGACAAACTGTTTATTCTGTGTATACTGTATATGAACAGTGAAACGGAGGAGCTTCCATGGAAATCATCATCCGCAACACCGGGGGCCAGCCCATCTACGAGCAGATCTACTCCCAGCTCAAGGCCCAGATCATCGCCGGGACCCTGTCGCCGGGGGAGGCCCTGCCGTCCATCCGGGCCCTGGCCAAGGATTTGAAAATCTCCGTCATTACCACCAAGCGGGCCTATGACGAGCTGGAGGCCGAGGGCTTTTTGTATACCGTGGCCGGGAAGGGCTGCTTTGTGGCGGAGAAGAACCTGGACCTGATCCGGGAACAGCAGCTCAAGGAGCTGGAAAACCACCTGACCGCCGCTGCCGGATTGGCCAAAAGCTGCTCCGTGACGGTGAAGGAGCTGATCGGCATGCTGCGCGTCCTGTTAGAGGAGGAAAACATATGAACGCCATTGAACTGAACCATATCTGCAAGTCCTTTGGAGAATTTGCCATCCGGGATTTGAGCCTTACGGTACCCAGCGGCACCATCTGCGGCCTGGTGGGGGAGAACGGCGCGGGGAAATCCACCACCATCCGCCTGCTGATGAACGCCCTCCGCCCCGACGGCGGGACCGCCAGGGTTTTGGGGGTGGATGTGTCCTCCCCGGAGTTCCGGGCCGTGAAGGAGGACGTGGGCGTCGTTTTGGACGAGGCGTATTACCCGGAAACCCTCACCGCCGTCCAGGTGGGGAAGGTGATGGCGGGGACCTACAAGCACTGGGACCAGGGGACCTACGACGGCTACCTCCGCCGCTTCGACCTGCCGGGGAAGAAGCCCTTCAAGGACTTTTCCCGGGGCATGAAGATGAAGCTGGCCATCGCCGTGGCCCTGAGCCACCAGCCAAAGCTGCTGATCCTGGACGAGGCGACCTCCGGCCTGGACCCCATCGTCCGGGACGAGGTGCTGGAGATTTTCAACGAGTTCACCCGGGAGGAGGACCACTCCATTTTGATCTCCTCCCATATCCTCAGCGATTTGGAGAAGCTCTGTGATTACATTGCCTTCCTGCACAGGGGGCGGCTCCTCTTTTGCGACGAGAAGGACCAGCTTCTGGAGACCTACGGCGTCTTCGCCGGGACGGCGGAGCAGCTGGAGAGCCTCCGGGAGGAGGCCGTCCTGGGCCGGGAGGCCAGCGGCTACGGCGGGGTCCGGGCCCTGGTCCGGCGGGAGGAGGTCCCGGCGGGCCTGGAGCTGGAGCGGGCGACGGTGGAGGATATCATCCTCTTTATGGTGAAAGGAGCAAAATGATGAAAGCGCTGGTACAGAAGGATTTCTATGTGATCTGGAAGCAGATGAGAATTTTTGTCCTGGTGTTGGTGCTGCTGTCCATGGTGAACAGTGCGTTCAATACGATGTTCCTGGTGGTCTGGTGCTCCATGCTGCCCTATACGGCCATGGCCTATGACGAGCGGAGCCATTGGAATCAGCTGGCGGCCATGATGCCCTATTCCAAGCGGGATATCGTGCTGAGCAAGTACGTGCTGGGCTGGATTTGCATGGCGGCGTCGGGGGTGTTCTGCCTGGCGGTGCAGGCGGCGGCGGGAATTGTTTCGGGAAGCGCGCCCAGTGTTCCCACCCTGCTGGCGAGCCTTTGCTTGGGAATCATCACCCTGGATATCACATTACCGGCAGTGATGCGCTTCGGCGTGGAGAGGGGAAGGATGATTTTCATGGTGCTGATCTTCGGCGTGGTGATCTTCATAGGGGTTCTTGTGGACATGGTGGATGAACTCCCCAGCCTGCCCGTTCCCCTGGCGGTGCTGCTTCCCCTAGGGGCGGCGGCGGGAACGGCGCTTTCCATCCCGCTGTCCATGAAGCTCTACAAGGAGAATTGAAAGGATAGGTACGCAATGCCCCATGTACCAAATAATCTGCTGCTGCTTCTGCTGCTTTTGCCGCTTGCGGACCGGCTGTGGAAGATGTGGAAGGACCACCATTAAGGAGAGATGACATGAAAAATACCAAGCGCTGCCCCGTCTGCGGCTCCACGGACGTCATTCGGGTCCCGGACGACGCCCACCGCTACCTCTCCAACGGCATCTTCCTCACCCGGGCGCTGATGGTGAAGCGGATTCCCGTGGCCCGCTATGTCTGCCATGACTGCGGATACCTGGAAAACTGGGTGGAGAACCAGCACGAACGGGACGAGATCAAGCGGGCCTGGGGATGATTGCGAACCGCCCCTCCGCCATACGGCGGAGGGGCGGTTCCCTTATGTGCGCTGCAGGCTCCTTTGCAGAAGGCCCATCAGCGTCTCCGCGTGGGCGTAGGACTGCTTGCTCAGCTCCTCAAAGAGCTTCGTGAGGCAGGGGTCCAGGCTGTCCTCGGCGGAACGGGCGTAGTTGAAGCCGCTGCACGCCGCTGCGTGATAGCGTTCCCGGAGGGCGGGGCACCAGCGGCCGACGTAGATGCGCTCCGTGCTGACGCTGGGGCGGCAGCGCTGGCCGGTGATCAGGTAGTGAGCCGCCATCAGCCGACGGGCCTGGTCCTGGAGGTCCTCCGCCATGTCCCGCAGGTCCCGCCTGGCCCAGGAGGGGGCCTGGCGGGCCAGGGCCAGGAGATAACGCCGGTCCGACAGCGCCGCCTCCATATAGCCGGTGATGACCCCCAGCATCTCCGCCGCCTCGGTGCCCATGCAGCAGGGGTTCCGCTCCGCGCCGGGGAGCGCGGAAATGGCCGGGACGGGCACGGCGGGGGTTTCCGGCGCGGCCGGAACAGAGGGTACGGCCGGAGTGGGAGCAGCCGGGGCTGCGGGAACCGGTGCTGTGGGCAGGCTGACGGCCTCGGAACGGACGGAAGCCGTCTGCTGGACGGAGGCCGTCATGCCGGGGTAGGGCTCCAGGTTCGGAGCTACCCGCTGCCAGATGCGGTCATATTGGCGAAAATCGTAAACTTCCGGTGTTTGGGTCGTATGTTCCATGAGGGGTCCCTCCTTTTCCTCCCAGTCTATGCAAAGGGCAAAAAATCCGTTCCTGTTGCGTCTGCAACATATAAGGGCGGCGAATTTGGGTAAAATGTAGGGGAAATCCCAAGGCATTCGTTGCATTCTCCCGTTATATCTGGTAGAATGCTGTCTGACACAGCAAGCAAAGGAGGATTCCCCCATGCTGGAACTGAGACACCTCAGCTACGCCGTTCACGAGGACGGCGGGGAGCTGGGCATTTTGAACGATATCTCCCTCACCGTGGGCGACGGGCAGCTGGTGGTCTTCACCGGGCCGAACGGCGGCGGAAAGACCACGCTGGCGAAGAGCATCATGGGCCTGGTGAAGCCCACCGCCGGGCAGATTCTCTGGAACGGGCAGGACGTCACGGACATGGGCATCACGGAGCGGGCCCGCCTGGGCATCAGCTACGGCTTCCAGCAGCCCCCCCGGTTCAAGGGGCTGACGGTCCGGGACCTGCTGACCCTGGCCAGCGGGGACGAGGCGCTTTCCAAGGACCGCTGCTGCCAGTACCTCACCCGGGTGGGCCTCTGCGCCAACGACTACCTGGACCGGGAGGTGGACGCCTCCCTCTCCGGCGGTGAGGTGAAGCGGATTGAGATTGCCTCCATTCTGGCCCGGCAGGCCCCGGGCTCTTCCGGAGGCGGCTCCCCCGGGCCGGGGAAGCTGATGATTTTCGACGAGCCGGAGGCGGGCATCGACCTGTGGTCCTTCGCCCGGCTGACGGAGACCTTCGAGCAGCTCCACGCCGCCGGAGGGGCCACCATGATCATCATTTCCCACCAGGAGCGCATTATCTCCCTGGCGGACGAGGTCATCGTGGTGGGAGACGGGCGGCTGCGCCACCGGGGGTCCCCGGCGGAGATCCTGCCCCAGATTCTGGCGGATACTCTGGGCGCCTGCCCGGTTATGAGGAAGGAGGCGATGGCGCAATGATGGATACCGAGATTGACCGCAGCTTGCTGGAAAAAATTGCGGACCTCATCGGCAAGCCCGTGGGGGCCTTTAACATCCGCAAGGACTCCGGCTGCGATGGCCGCCAGTCCACGGAGCACATTGAAATCACCTCCAAGGAGGACAAGCCCGGCATCGACATCCGGGTCAAGCCCGGCACCGTGGGGGAGACCTGTTATATCCCCGTCATCATTACCAAGTCCGGCCTTCAGGAGATGGTCTACAACGACTTCTTCATTGGCGAGGGCTGTGATGTAAACATTGTGGCGGGCTGCGGCATCCACAACTGCGGCGGGGAGGAGTCCCGCCACGACGGGGTGCATACCTTTTACGTAGGCAGGGGCTCCAGGGTCCGCTATACGGAGAAGCACTACGGCGAGGGGGACGGTACCGGCAGCCGGGTCATGAATCCGGAGACGGTGGTCTACCTGGAGGAGGGGGCCTCCATCCAGATGGAGACCGTCCAGATTCGGGGCATCGACTCTACGAAGCGGACGACGAAAATCGTCTGCGGGAAGGGGGCCGAGGCGGTGGTGACGGAGCGGCTGCTGACCCACGGGACGCAGACGGCGGAGAGCGACATGGAGATTGTCCTGAACGGCGAGGACTCTAAGGGCCGGGTGATTTCCCGGTCGGTGGCCCAGGACCGGTCCGAGCAGGTGTTTTACCCCCGAATGGTGGGCAGCGCCCCGTGCTTCGGCCATGTCCAGTGCGACTCTATCATCATGGGGGAGGCGAAAATCAAGTCTATCCCCGCTATCACCGCCAACTGCACGGAGGCCCAGCTGGTCCACGAGGCGGCCATCGGCAAAATTGCCGGGGACCAGCTGTTGAAGCTGGAAACCCTGGGCCTCACCGAGGAGGAGGCCGAGGACTGCATCCTCAAGGGATTTTTGGCCTGAGAAGAGAAGAAAACGCCCCGCCGTCCGGCCAATGTCATTAAATTAAGCGATTTAAGGGTCAGATACAGTGTATCTGGCCCTTAACGCAATCCGACAAATCTGGTCGCGCCGTTTAGATGATTGTGAAAAAATCGTAAACAATGCCGCAGACCACTTGACAGCCGCAGTATCGCATTACTAAAATGAAAGCAAATTATCGCCCAGACAATTCGTAGCGCTATTGCGCATACCAAGGGGCAAAAGAAA
>CAJTVF010000092.1 GCA_910579435.1 uncultured Oscillibacter sp. | reverse complement strand
CGATGCCCTCGAAGCCGCCGGCGTCGGTGGTCATCTCATAGGGAGGGAAGGCGGCATTGGTGGACATGTGGAGCTTGCCCTCTTCCACGGTGGTGAAGGCGGGCGCGTCGGAACCGGAATCGGCGGGGGCGGAGGTGTCGGCAGGAGCGGAAGTATCGGCGGGGGCGGAATCCCCGGCGCTGCCGGCGGGCTTGTCGCCGCCGCAGGCGGCCAGGCTGAGAGCCATGGCCAGGGTCAAGAGCAAAGTCAGCATCTTCTTCATGATACCATCATCCTTTTCATACAAAAGTCTTTGTCCGGCGAACCGGGCGCTGGGTTCCAAACTCCGGGAGGGACGTTCCCTCCACGGGACTGTGGCTACCTTAGCACGGACGCGCCCGCCTGTCAATACTTTTTCAGAAACTGTGTATATTTATTTGGTGTATTTCTCTAAAATTGCCGAAAAATACCGGAGGGCCAAGAAGTCTTTGTGCATTTTTCAAGCACAATGTTCGAGGGCAAATAAATACCTGGATGAATATTCATTTTTTGACAGGCGGCCCATCGTCCGCTTACTGGCATTTTGCCCACCGGGAAGGGGGATTTTCCGGTCAGTTTCCCCGATTCCGACAGTTGCGGAACGGCGGAAAATATGTTACCATGCAGGGAAGACAAATGACCGCAATAGACGGACTGAACGCCGCCGGAGGGGCGGCTTGCGATGGAGGGCGCGATGGCAAAGACGATCAAATACTATATCGTGGCGGCGGAGGCGCTGCCGGAGGTCTTCGTCAAGGTGGCGGAGGCCAAGCGGATGATGCAGACCGGAGAGGCGGACACGGTGGGGGCGGCTACGAAGCTGGTGGGCATCAGCCGCAGCGCCTTCTATAAATATAAGGACTCGGTCCAGCCCTTCAACGACATGAAGGCGGAGCATATCATCACCTTTTACGCCATGCTCAAGGACACGGCGGGGGTGCTCTCCGGCGTGCTGGCGGTGTTCGCCGCCTCCGGGGCCAACATTCTGACCATCAACCAGAGCATCCCCACCAACGGCTGCGCGGCGGTGACCATTTCCGCCGAGACCAGCGGCCTTGCGGAGTCCCTGGAACAGCTGATGGGGGACGTGACCGCCCTGGAGGGCGTGCTGAAATTTGAGATTCTGGCAGGATGACAGAGAGAGGTTTGTGAGATGATACAGATTGCGATTCTGGGCCTGGGCACCGTGGGCGCCGGCGTTGCCAAGGTGGTGGCGGAGAACGCCCGGCAGATCGAGCGGAAGCTGGGGGAGCCCTTGCAGGTGAAAACCGTGCTGGTCCGGCATTTCAAGGACGGGCCCTGCCGCCAGCTGATGACGGACGATTTCAAGAAAGTCGAAGAGGACGATTCGATCCGGGTGGTGGTGGAGACCATCGGCGGGGTGGAGGCGGCCTACGAGTACACCAAGCGGGCCCTGTCCGCCGGGAAGCACGTGGTCACCGCCAACAAACAATTAGTGGCGGAAAAGGGCTGCGAGCTGCTGGCCCTGGCGAAGCGGAAGAATGTCAGCTACCTCTTCGAGGCCAGCGTGGGCGGCGGCATCCCGGTGCTGCACCCCCTGACCCAGTGCATGGCGGCCAACCGCATCGACGAGGTGTACGGCATTTTGAACGGGACCACCAACTATATCCTCACCCGGATGGTCCGCACCGGGGCCTTTTTCTCCGACGCCCTCCGGGAGGCCCAGGCCAAGGGCTATGCCGAGGCGGACCCCACCGCCGACGTGGAGGGTATTGACGCGGGGCGGAAGATCTGCATTCTGGGGGACTTGGCCTTCGGCAGCCAGATCGACCCGGAGCGGGTGCCCATGGAGGGCATCGGCAAGCTGAGTCTCCGGGATGTGAAGATTGCCCAGCGGGCGGGCTACCGGATTAAGCTGCTGGGCCGGGCGGTGCGCCTCCCCGGCGGCGGGCGGACGGCCTATGTGGCCCCCCACCTGATTCCCGAGGATAACCCCATGGCCAACGTGGAGGACGTGTTCAACGCCGTGATGGTCCGGGGCAACGCCACCGGCGAGGTGATGTTCTACGGCAAGGGCGCCGGGGAGCTGCCCACCGCCTCCGCCTGCGTGGCGGACGTGATGGAGTGCCTCCAGCAGAGCCCCAGGCGGGAGGAGATTGGCTGGTCGGCGGACACGGCGGGCTTCCAGGACCCGTCGGTTTTGAAGATGCGGCACTATTTCCGCATCGAGGGCAGCCTCACCGACGCGGCCCTGGCCTTCGGGCAGGTGGAGGTCCTCAGCGAGGACGGCGAGACCGCCTTTTTGACGGAGCCCCTCAGCGGGGCCGACGCGGCCCAGCAGTCCCGTTCCCTGAACGTGCTGGCCTGCATGCGGGTGCTGGAGGTCTGACGCGGAGCGCCGTTCCCGCATAGGATAGAGCGGGGGAGAGCGTCCTCCCCCTTCCAACCCGACAACCTGATTTCAAGCGGAAAAGGAAGACCGACATATGAGTTTGATTGTACAGAAATTCGGCGGCAGCTCCGTGCGGGACGCGGAGCGCATCCAGAATGTCGCCCGGATCATCGCGGAGACCTACGTCAAGGGAAACGACGTGATCGTGGTCCTGTCCGCCCAGGGGGATACCACCGACGACCTGATCGAAAAGGCGAAGGAGATTAACCCCGGCGCCTCCAAACGGGAGCTGGATATGCTCCTTTCCACCGGCGAGCAGATTTCCGTTTCCCTCTGCGCCATGGCCCTGGAGGCCATGGGCCTGCCCTGCGTGTCCCTGACGGCCTGGCAGGCGGGCATCCAGTCCACCGCCGTCCACACCGACGCCCGCATCAAGCGCATCGACTCCGAGCGTATCCAGGCGGAGCTGGACCAGCACCGCATCGTCATCGTCACGGGCTTCCAGGGTGTGGACCGCAGCGGCGACGTCACCACCCTGGGCCGGGGAGGGTCCGACACCAGCGCCGTGGCCCTGGCGGCGGCGTTCCGGGCGGACCTCTGCCAGATCTACACCGACGTGGACGGCGTGTACACCACGGACCCCCGCCTGGTTCCCACGGCCCGGAAGCTGGAGGAAATTACCTATGACGAGATGCTGGAGCTGGCGTCTCAGGGGGCCCAGGTGCTCCACAACCGCAGCGTGGAGCTGGCCAAGAAGTTCAGAGTAAATTTGGAAGTGCTTTCCAGCCTGGAGCGGAAGCCCGGCACGAAAGTCAAGGAGGTTACGAAAGTGGAAAAGACCAACATCGCCGGCGTCGCCAAGGACACCAGCATCGCCCGGGTGGCCCTGGTGGGTCTCCAGCACAACCCCGGCGTCGCCTTCCAGGTCTTCGACCTGCTGAGCAAGCACAACATCAACGTAGACGTGATTCTCCAGTCCATCGGCCGGGAGGACACCAAGGACATCACCTTCACCATCCACCGGAAGGACCAGCAGGAGGTGGAATCCATCCTCAATGAGCACAAGGAGGCCCTGCGCTTCGACCACATCGAGGCCGACAACCAGATTGGAAAAGTGTCCATCGTGGGCGTGGGCCTGATGAGCAACTGCGGCGTGGCCGCCAAAATGTTCGAGGCCCTCTATGAGGCGGGCATCAACATCCAGATGATCAACACCTCGGAGATCCGCGTCTCCGTCCTGCTGGACGAAATGGACGTGAACCGGGCGGTCCGGGCCATCCACGACAAGTTCTTTGACGAGCTTTGAGCTTCGCGTCCGGCGGGGGGAGCTTCCCCTCGCCGGAGGCCGTTTTTGAAAATAAGGGAAATAAAGGAGGAGCCGCTATGAACGCCATCGTCACCGTCCTGGGCCAGGACCGGGTGGGCATCATCGCCGCCGTCTGCAACCGCCTGGCAAACTACAACGTCAACATTCTGGATATCTCCCAGACCATTCTCCAGGGGGCCTTCACTATGGTCATGGCCGTGGATGTCAGCAAGTCCACAGCCAGCTTCGGTGAGCTGGGGAAGGGCCTGAACGACCTGGGAGCGGAAATGGGCCTCTCCATCCGCATCCAGCGGGAGGAAATCTTCGACGCCATGCACAGCATTTAAGGAGGGGGCCTCATGCTGAATCAGAAGGAAATTCTCTCCACCATTGAAATGATCGACCAGCAGCACCTGGACATCCGCACCATCACCATGGGCATTTCCCTCCTCTCCTGCTGTGACCCGGACCCCAGGCGGGCCTGCGAGAAGGTCTATGAGAAAATCTGCCGCAGTGCCGAACACCTGGTGAAAACCGGCCAGGACATTGAGGACGAGTTCGGCATCCCTATCGTCAACAAGCGCATCTCCGTCACCCCCATGGCCCTGGTGGCCGGGGCCAGCGAGACGGAGGACTATGTGCCCTTCGCCCTGGCCCTGGACCGGGCGGCCCGGACCTGCGGCGTGAACTTCATCGGCGGCTGGTCCGCCTTGGTCCAGAAGGGGCTGACCCGGGCCGACCATCGCCTGATCCGCTCCATCCCCGAGGCCCTGGCCCAGACGGAGCTGGTGTGCTCCTCCATCAACGTGGGCTCTACCCGGGCGGGAATCAACATGGACGCGGTGGCCCTCATGGGCCGCGTCATCCGGGAGACCGCAGACCGCACGGCGGACCGGGACGGTCTGGGCTGTGCCAAGCTGGTGGTGTTCTGCAACGCCGTGGAGGACAATCCCTTCATGGCCGGGGCCTTCCACGGCGCGGGGGAGGCGGAGGCGGTCATCAACGTGGGCGTCTCCGGCCCCGGCGTGGTGTACCACGCCCTCCAGGCCGTGAAGGGCCAGCCGCTGGATGTGGCGGCGGAGACCATTAAAAAGACCGCCTTCCGGGTGACCCGCATGGGCCAGCTGGTGGCCCAGGAGGCCAGCCGGAGGCTGGGGGTCCCCTTCGGCATCGTGGATTTGAGCCTGGCCCCCACTCCCGCCATCGGGGACAGCGTGGCCCGGATTCTGGAGGAGCTGGGGCTGGAGGTCTGCGGGACCCACGGCACCACGGCGGCCCTGGCGATGCTGAACGACGCGGTGAAGAAGGGGGGCGTCATGGCCTCCTCCAGCGTGGGGGGGCTCTCCGGGGCCTTCATCCCCGTCAGCGAGGACGAGGGCATGATTGCCGCCGCCCGCTCCGGGACCCTCTGCATCGACAAGCTGGAGGCCATGACCTGCGTGTGCTCCGTGGGCCTGGACATGATTGCCATTCCCGGGGATACCCCGGCGGAGACCATCGCCGCCATCATTGCCGACGAGGCGGCGATTGGAATGGTGAACAACAAAACCACCGCCGTGCGCATCCTCCCCGCGCCGGGGAAGGATGTGGGCGGCACCATCGAAATGGGGGGGCTTCTTGGCAGCGCCCCGGTAATGCCGGTTCACCGGGAATCCTCCGCCGGGTTCATCGCCCGGGGCGGGCGAATTCCCGCGCCATTGCACAGCCTGCGGAATTGAACGAGAAAGGACCGCCCGTCGAGGGAACCCTGATAAAGAAGTTTTTCAAACGCAGAAACAGCCGCATGATGCGAGAGCGTCATGCGGTTGGTTCTTTCTCGTACTTGCTGTGCTCCGGGGACAAATCGATCTCCCCAATAAACATGTAATGCACATCAATCCGCTGTACCCGGTGCCCGCTGGACTTGTCCGGGGCGTGAACCACCACCTTCTCCACAAACTCCCGCAGGATTGCCGGGGTCAGTTCGGTGGGCTCAGTGTACTTCTTCACAATTTTCAAAAAGCTCTGGACATTGACGGCCTGGGTTTCGGCGGCGTCCACGATGGCCCGGAGGTTTTCAGCAGACTGCTTCAAGTCCGCCTGCTCCTTCTTGTAGCCCTCGGACAGCTTCGTAAACCGTTCGGCGTTCAGCTTGCCCATAACATGGTCCTCGTAGAGCCTCTGAATGATGGCGTCCAGTTCGTTGATCCGCCGTTCCTGCTTTTCCAGGGTTCGCTTGGCCTGTTCCCGCTCCGCCCGCTGTACGGCGGTCTTGTTCTCTATAACACGCTGTACAAACTCGCCCTCGTCCTCCTAGGCCTTGTTTGAAAATTGGCGGAATGCCCAACGGTGAGAGATTTTTCCGCCAATCAAGGCAAATTTTCGCGGGCGGGCTGACGCACGGCAAGAAAATTTAACGCAGAGTGGCGGAAAAAGATCCGCCGTTTTGGGCGTTT
>CAJTVF010000091.1 GCA_910579435.1 uncultured Oscillibacter sp. | reverse complement strand
TGGCTTGTCATTATGAAATCGCTATTTTCGGGGAACCGTTGCGGTGCAACGGTTCCCCGATGCCAGATACCCACCACTGTGTGCAGCTCCAAACCATGATCATCTGAGGCACGACAGCGTGATATGGTGCACCGTCCGTACGGGGACTGTTATGCCAGACTGAGCCGGAATTCCCTGCCCCCTATCGTATAAGTGACGCAGAGACCCCGGTTTGTGTCTACGTGGATATTCTCCGCCCGGCTGAGCTCCTGCAGGGCGCGATACTGTTCCCGGGCGGTGGGGCTGTAGCCCGCCGGATCGTCAGAAGTGAGCAGTACCCCGCCCAGTAGTGCATTTACCTGGGCCAACTTCCGCTTCTGCTCCGCAGTGAGTCTCAGGTTTTCTTCCCGGAGGAAAAAGACGTCCGGGTCGCTGAGCCAGGCCCTGCCGTTAAGCTGGCGGCGGAAGATCGTGTTGCCGATGGCCTGTTTGGTGGACACCCGTTCCCGGTGGAGCAGGCGCATATACCACACATCGTCCCAGTCCAGCCCCACGTCGCAGCTCACCCGGCAGTAATCCACCAGGCCGAAGGCCGGCATCACCGGCACGCCGCAGCCCAATATCAGCTTGTCCCCGCACCACTCCCGCAGCAGTTCCATGGCCCGGATCATCCGCCCGGCGCGGCTCTCGGTTTTCTTGCCGAAGGGGGCCGCGCCATAGAGGAAATCCAGCTTCACCAGGTCGAACCCCCACTGATCCAGCACCCGGTCAAAGACGCCGCGTAGATAGTCCCGCACTGCTGGCAGGTCGATATCCAGAGCGTAAAAGCCGCTCCAGTTTCCGCCGCATTTCCAGGGCTGGCCGTTTACCTTCAGCAGCCAGTCCGGGTGTTCCCGATACAGGTTGGAATCTGTCTCACACACAAAGGGGGCCAGCCACAACCCCGCCAGAAAGCCTGCGTCATGGATTTCCTCCGCCACTGACTTCATGCCGCGGGGGAATTTCGCACTGTCCGGCTCCAGCCAGTCGCCGACCTGGGGCTCCCAGCCGTCATCTACCTGGAACAGGTCACCGGGGGATAAAAGGGTCTTGCACCCTGCCAGGTCGGAGGAAATGGCCTCCTGGGTGATGTCCTGATACCGGTTATACCAGCTGGAATAGCCTGCCAGTTTTTTGCCCGTCCGGGGTTTGACCCCCATAGCGGCAAACCAGCCGTCAAACACCTCCGTCTCTGTCCCCTCAGCAACGTACAGGTCAAAGGCGTGGAGCGTCCCACCGGGATGCTCCACCCCGGCGCAGTCCCGCTCAATGGCGAGCAGGCCCCGGTTTGCGTCGTATCGGAAGATGGTGTATCCGGGCCGCTCATCCAGGGAGGCGATAAGACAGAACCGCTCCCCCCGGCGGAAATAGCACCAGGAAAAGCCGTGAAATAGGCCCCGCTTGTTGGGGTAGTCTACGAAATGATAATCTCCATAACGGTCAAAGGCGTATTTGTCCAACAGGGGCTTGGGCACATGGGCCAGCCCCCGGATCTTGTCCCGCTTGCCGCATTCCGGGCAATAGGTCCAGGTCTGATAGCCGTTCAAGAAGGCCCGCCCGTCCTTGCCCATCTCCCAAGGGAGGATGGCGGTGATTGCCTGGATGGTTCCGGCAGGGGCGTCGCAGCGAATGCGGACGGCGCCGTCCGGCCCGTCCACCACCCCGGTGAGGGCACGTCCGCCCACCAGGGCGCGCCAGCGCAGCAGCTTATCCATTGCCGCCACCCCCGGCCCGGAGCTGGTGGCCGATCTCCTCCACCCGTTGGTCGGTGAGAGTGAACTTTTTTCGGAACAGCACAAACGCCGCGGCCAGCACGATCATGGGCAGTACCGTCATCATCAGACGCAGACCCAGCAGGGTCCCGGCGCTCTGGACGGCCACCGGTCCGATTTCGTCGGTGTTGCCCGCCAGGCCGATGAGGTCCAGCCCGATCCCGGTGAGGAATACCGCCACGCCGGAGGCGGCTTTGACCACAAAGGTCTGCATGGAGAAGATGACGCTCTCCTCCCGCCGGCCGGTTTTCAGCTGGCCGTAGTCCACGCTGTTGGACAGGAACAGGGTGGTGAGCACGGACAGCATCCCGTTGCAGATGAAGACCACCACCCCAGGGATCAGCAGGAGGGGAAGATATCCCGACAACCCTGCCAAGAGGAAAGCGAGCATGACCACATAGGCGCAAAACGCGGAGATCAGGCTGACGGCAAAGATCCGGGTATTGGACAGTTTTCTGCGCAGCAGTGGGTAGACCACCATCATACCAAGGATCTGGGCCGCCCCGCCCACGGTGGAGAACAGGGTGTAGCTGCCTTTCCAGCCCGCCCCGCCGAAGTCGTATTTGAAGAAGTAAATAATGAAGTTGGAGGTGAGGTACAGTGCGGAATTGATGAGCACAATGCTGGCCACCACCACCATGGCCTGATCGTTGCGCAGCAGGGCGGCGAACATCTCCTTTACCCCGGCTGTCTCCATCTCGGTCTGGGAGTTCTCCTTAAAAAAGGCACAGCACAAAATCTCCGCCGCCACGAACAGCACCGACACGATGAGGGCAACCCGGCCAAAGCCTGCCCGCTCGCTGTCGCCCCCCAGTACCCCCACCAGCGCGACAGTGAACATGGCGATAAGGGCGCTGCCCACCCCCGCGCAGGTGCGGCCCACCACGGACAGGTTTTCCCGGTCCGCCGGGGTCTTGGTGACAGCGGGGATCATGGACCAGTAGGGAATGTCCATCATGGTATAGGTGACGCCCCAGAGGATATATGCCACGGCGAAATAGGCCATCAGTCCCGCGCCTTCGGCGTGGGGGGCGTTGAACAGCGCGTAGAGTACCACCGCGTTAAGTATGGTCCCGCTGAGCAGCCAGGGGCGGAACCGGCCCCAGCGGCTTTTCGTTTTTGCCACCAGTACCCCCATAAAGGGGTCGTTGAGGGCGTCGAACACCCGTGCTGCCATCAAAATCAGCCCCACGAAGGTGGCGCTGAGGCCCAGCACGTCCTGATAGAAGTACATCACATAGGATGCGGACAAGGCATACACCATGTCCTTGCCCACGGCGCCGATGCCGAAGGCGGCCTTTTGCTTCAAGGTCAGTTCCATTTTTCCTCCTCCTTGGTCTTAATGGTGAAGTTGATCGTCACGTCTTCGGTCTGTTCCGTGTGGACGGTGAGGACGGCGGTCCCCGCAGTGCCCAGGCTGCGCACATAGGCGCCGCACATACCGCCCTCGGCCGTGACGGTGGCGGGGCCTGCCAGCTCTGCGTTCCCGGACAGGGCGAAGGACACGGGAAGCTGGGCATAGGGGGCCGGGTTCCCGTTCCCATCCAGAATACGGACCCGGATCGCGGCCATGTCGTAGCTGGCCCCCTCGGTGAGGGAGGTATGGCTGAGCTTTACCTCCAAATGGAGCTTCGCCGAGGGGCGGCAGGTGACGCTGGCCACGGTTTTGCCATCCTTGATCCCGTCGAAGCGCCAGACGGTGGCTTCGCCGCCCCAATTGGCTACATACTTGCCGTACAGATCCACGCCGTCCTGGAATTTCATGCCGTACCGGGCCATGCACCAGGCCATTTTCGCTTTATAGGACACTGGCAGACCGGCCAGCCCATACTTCCCAGCCGCCAGCAGGCACTCCCGCAGGAGCTTGGCCTTCTCCGGCGGAAAACCCTCCTGAGTCTCCAGCAGCTCACCGATGGTGTCATCCACCACGAAGGGCGGGTGGGGCAGAGAAGATGTTCGGTTTTGGCACAGACGGGTGACAAAGACCCCGTTTTTATACAGCGCCACCTCGTCCGCGTTGGAAAACACGTACACACGCCCCATCCGCCCCGCCGGGTAATCGCCAATGTCCATGGAGGAGCCTACCGTCAGCACAGGGGCCCCCTCTCCCTGGCTGGCATAGGCCGCCGCGGCCAGCTTTGGGTTCCGAAAGGCGTCCATCACCCCGTGATAGCAGATCCGGTCGCCGGAGCCAAAGTCCTTGTGGGTAGGATAGTCGAACATACACCAGCCAAAGCACCCTGCGTGTTCCTTCCACGCCGCATCCTGCACCCGGAGGTGGCGCAGGGCCTGCTCCTGCCGCCGTGCCCAGGTGTCGAAGGGCTTGGTGGGGAACATATGGCCGTTGCACTCCGAGATGAGGAGGGCCTTGCCCATATCCGATGTAACCTCTTTTTTGGGCTTGGCCCCGGGGGTCCTGCCGTTATGCGAGAAATCGTTGTAGGCGTATACATCTTCCAGCAGACTGCTTTTTTCCAGGTAGCGCACACCAGAAGTTTGACGGCTGGGATCCAGCTCATGGGTGATGGCGTTGGTGCGGGCGTAGAATTCGTCATCGTCCAGGCTCTCGTTGATACGCACACCCCACAGTATGATGGACGGGTGGTTCCTGTATTGTAAAACCATTTCCCGGACGTTCTGGCAGGCCTGACCTTTCCATGCCCCGTTTCCGATGTGCTGCCAGCCGGGGATCTCGGTGAACACCAGAAGCCCCAGCCGGTCACATTCGTCGATAAAATACTGGCTCTGGGGATAGTGGCTGGTGCGCACGGCATTGCAGCCAAGCTCTTCCTTCAAAATGCGGGCATCCTCCCGCTGAAGGGCTTCCGGGGCGGCATAGCCGATGTAGGGGTAGCTCTGATGGCGGTTCAGGCCTCGGAGGAAGGTTTTTTTGCCGTTGAGGTAGAAGCCGTCCGCTTTGAACTGCGCGGTGCGGAAGCCGAAAGCGGCCTCCTGCCGATCCAGCTCCATTCCGTCCGGGGCCAGGAGGCGGGCCTCACAGCGGTAAAGATCGGGCCGCGCCGTGTCCCAGGGCCTGGCGTCCGGAACATTGGCCTTTCCCGCCGCGCCAGCCCACACGGTTTTCCCCGCGCTGTCCAAAATGGAAACCTCCAGCTTTGCCCCATCGGGCGCGCCGTCGGTGGCCACCTTGACGTTTGCCGTGGTCAACGTGGGTGTGGTAACATAAATGTCAGTGATGTATCCGTTTTCCCGCACATCCAGCCATGCCTCCCGGTACAGCCCGCCATAGGTGAGGTAGTCTACCACAAAACCAAAAGGCGGGATGGATGGGTTTTCGCTGGTATCCAGCTTCACAGCCAGCAGGTTGGACCGGCCCGGCTCCACCAGCTTTGTCACTTCTACCCGGAAGGCGGTGTAGCCACAGCGGTGAGTGGCCGCTTCCACGCCGTTGACGTACACCGTAGCAATGTGGGCCGCGCCGTCCAGTTGAAGGAACAGCCGCTTGCCCGCCAGTCCGGCGGGGACGTCCAGCGTCCGGCGGTAACCGCACAACATCTGATAGTCCTCCGAATCGATGCAGTGCAGGGGCAGCTCCTTACAGGTGTGGGGCAGGCGGACAGCTCGGGCTTCGCCGCCCCCGGTCGGAAATTCGTCGCTCCACTGGGGCGTAAACTCCCAGCCGTCGCACAAACTATACCTCATCGTTTCTCCTCCTGATCCCGTTCATAATGATGTCCATCATAGCGGCCAGGGTGTCCGCGTAGCTGGCTCCGTTTTCGCCGTTTACAAGAAAGCCTTCGATGGACGCGGTGACCATCTGCCGCAGTACCGGGATAGACACTTGGCGGATGCAGCCCTTCCCCACCCCTTCCTCCAGCAGGGCGATGGTTGGCTCCCAGTTGGTTTCCAGGTGCTCCCGCACCCGGCGGGCCACGGCGGGGTATTTTTCGTCCAGCTCCCCCAAAAGCCGAAGGTCCAAGGCTTGGTACTGCTCCGGCAGAGCGATCATCACCGACCTGATCCGCTCCTCAATGGGGCCGGAGGTCGCGATCAGCGACCGCTTTTCCTGATGGATGCGGCCGAACAGATCGTCTACCATGTCCAGCAGAAGCGCCTCTTTGGATGGGTAAAGCGTGTAAATGGTTTTTTTGCTGATGTGCAAAGCATCGGCCACCTCCTGCAAGGTAAACCACAGGCCCTTCGCCTGAAACAGTGCGGTGGCCGCGCCGATCATGCGCTCGCGCAGTTCCATAGCGAATCCCTCCTCCCTTCGGAAACCAGACTGTTTATATCGGTTTCCATTGTAGCACAGGAAACCAATATGATTCAAGCGGTTTCGTAATGTTCTACATTTTGACCATTTGAAGCGCACTTTTTTGTGGATTTCGCACATTCTCCTTG
>CAJTVF010000090.1 GCA_910579435.1 uncultured Oscillibacter sp. | reverse complement strand
TCTCGCAGGTGGCCTTGTCCGCGCCCTCCAGCATCATGCCGGCGCCCTTCTGGGGAGGCGTGAAGCTCTTGAAGATGTTGGTGGGGGAGCCTTTCAGGCCGATGGTGGTGGCGTCGATCAGGGGATCGTCCTTCAAATCGTCATAGCCGAAGGTGGTCAGGGGCTTGCCATACGCCTCGAACACGCCGCCGACGCTCATATAGCGGGGCTCGTTCAGCTCCTTGATGCAGGTAATCAGGCAGGGGGTCTGGGTCTTGATGGTCATATAGCCGTCTTCCAGCATCCGCTTGACGGTGACGGTATTGCCTTCCTTGGTGATATCGGCGGCATAGGTAATCTGGGGCAGGTGCAGCTTTTCCGCCATCTGGGGGCCCACCTGGGCGGTGTCGCCGTCGATGGCCTGCCGGCCGCACATCACAATGTCGTCGGCTTCCACGCCGATGCGGTTCACCGCGGCGGCGAGGATCTGAGAGGTGGCGTAGGTATCGGAGCCGCCGAACTCCCGGGCGGAGACCAGAATCGCCTCGTCTGCGCCCATAGCCAGGGCCTCGCGGAGCATGCCCGCCGCCGGCGGGGGGCCCATGGTGACCACGATGACCTTGCAGCCGGTGGTGTCCTTCATTTTCAGGGCGGCCTCCAGGGCGTTCATGTCGTCGGGGTTCGTGATGGTCTGCATGGAAGCGCGGTTCAGCGTACCGTCGGGATTCACCGCGACCTTACCGGAGGTATCGGGAACCTGCTTGATGGAAACAATGATTTTCATGACCGTTTACCTCCTATCTTATTTCACGCCCAGGCGGCTGGAAATGACCATGCGCTGGACTTCGGATGTACCCTCGTAAATCTCGGTGATCTTCGCGTCGCGCATCATGCGCTCCACGGGATACTCGCGGGTATAGCCGTAACCGCCGAAGAGCTGGACGGCCCGGCGGGTCACGTCGGACGCAGCCTCGGCGGCGAAGAGCTTCGCCATGGAGGCGTCCATGGAATAGTCCTCATGGAGCTGCTTCTTGCAGGCGGCGGCGTAGACCAAGTACTGGGCGGCCTGCATGCGGCAGTGCATGTCGGCCAGCTGGAACTGGGTGTTTTGGAACTGGCTCAGGCGGCGGCCGAACTGGACGCGCTCCTGGGTGTACTTCACGGCCTCGTTGACTGCGCCCTCGCCCAGGCCCAGAGCCTGGGCCGCGATGCCGATACGGCCGCCGTCCAGGGTCTGCATGGCGATCTTGAAGCCCTTGCCCTCTTTGCCCAGCAGGTTCTCCTTGGGAACGATGCAGTCCTCAAAGATCAAATCGCAGGTGGAGGAGCCGCGGATGCCCATTTTCTTCTCGTGCTTGCCGGTGGAGAAGCCAGGGAAGCTCTTCTCGACAATGAAGGCGGAGATGCCGTGGTTGCCCTTGGACTTGTCGGTCATGGCAAAAACCACAAAGGTGTCCGCCACGTTTCCGTTGGTGATGAAGCACTTGGAGCCGTTGAGGACATAGTGGTCGCCCTCCAGGACGGCAATGGTCTGCTGGCCGGAAGCGTCGGTGCCGGCGTTGGGCTCGGTGAGGCCGAAGGCGCCGATTTTCTTGCCGCTCAGCAGGTCGGGCAGATACTTCTTCTTCTGCTCCTCGGTGCCGTGCTCAAAGATGGGGGCGCAGCACAGGGAGGTGTGGGCGGAGACGATGACGGCGGTGGTGCCGCAGACCTTGGCCAGCTCCTCCACGCACATGGCGTAGGAGAGAACGTCGCCGCCGGCGCCGCCGTACTCCTTGGGGAAGTAAATGCCCATCATGCCCAGCTTGGCCATCTTCTCCACGGTCTCCATGGGGAAGCGCTCCTCCTCGTCGATCTCCTCGGCCAGGGGCTTGACCTCGTTCTCGGCGAACTCGCGGTACATCTTACGGAGCATCAGCTGCTCATTGGAAAGATGAAAATCCATACCTTATATACTCCTTTACTCAGGTTTTACTTGGAATAATCGTAGAAGCCCTTGCCGGTCTTCTTGCCCAGCAGGCCGCCGCGGACCATCTTCTTCAGCAGCAGGGCGGGACGGTACTTGGGATCGCCGCTCTCGTTGAAGAGGGTCTCCATGATGGCCAGGCACACGTCCAGGCCGATGAAATCGCCCAGAGCCAGGGGGCCCATGGGATGGTTCGCGCCCAGGCGCATGGCCTTGTCGATGTCCTCCACAGAGGCGACGCCGGTCTCCACCAGGCCCGCCGCCTCGTTGATCATGGGAATCAGGATCTTGTTGACCACGAAGCCGGGAGCCTCGGCCACTTCCACGGGATCCTTGCCGATCTCCTGGGACAGCTTATAGATAAAGTCGAAGGTCTCCTGGGTGGTGTTGGCGCCCCGGATGATCTCCACCAGCTTCATGCTGGGAACGGGGTTGAAGAAGTGCATGCCGATCACGGGATGGTTCAGGCCGTTGGCCATCTCGGTGATGGACAGGGAGGAGGTGTTGGAGGCGAAAACGGCCTCGGGCTTGCACATGGCGTCCAGCTCGCTGAGCAGGGCCTTCTTGGTGGCCATGTCTTCCTTGACGCACTCGATGACCAGATCGGCGTCGGCGCAGGCGGACTTCTCCTCCACCAGCACGTTTGCCATGATGGCGTCGGCGGCGGCCTGCTCCATCCGGCCCTTGTCGACCCGCTTCTGGAGAGAGGCGGCCAGCTTGTCCTTGTGCTTCTGGGCGGACGCCACGCTGCTGGCGTACATCAGAGCGGTGTGGCCCTTCGCCGCGAAGACCTGAGCAATGCCGCTGCCCATCGTGCCCGCGCCAAAAATAGCTACCTTCATTGATCGTTCCTCCTGTTATTTTGTAAAATTGTGGATTCTGTTACCTCGTTCAAATTCGGACAAAGAGAGCAAATCCCGACATTGCTAATTTGCTCACAATCTTTATTATAGGATTCTTCCACCGAATTATCAAGTACAATTTCACCGCCGCCCGCCTCTTTTTTTCTTTTTTACGATTCATACAAAATACTCGTTAAAATTTATACAATTTTTTATCTCCGCCTTTTCCTGCCATTCCACG
Organism: uncultured Oscillibacter sp.; assembly: GCA_910579435.1. Classification (GTDB taxonomy): domain Bacteria; phylum Bacillota; class Clostridia; order Oscillospirales; family Oscillospiraceae; genus Oscillibacter. The sequence goes on along the minus strand of CAJTVF010000090.1, from coordinate 3,126 downwards.
CCGCCCTCCAGGCAAGGGCCCCTGCCCGCCGAAAATTCCCGTGCTCCTTTGACGGTTCTGTCAAATTTTTAGTTTCCCTAAAAAATTTTTAGATTCCCTCTTGCTTTTTCTGTTTTCTATGCTATCATGGGAGCATCACCTGAAAATTTGTTTGTCCAACGAACAATCTATTTTGGAGGCGCACCATGAAAGAAGCGATCAAGTGGACCCTGAACCGCATGCCCAAAAGCGACGACAAGCAGCTTCCCATCATGTCCTTGTCCAACGTGGCAAAAGCCCGCTTTTTCCACAGCAGCTTCCCCCAGTACTCCATCACCCCCCTGGCCGAGCTGGACGGCATGGCCAAATATCTGGGCCTGGCGGGCCTCTACGTGAAGAACGAGGCCCACCGCTTCGGCCTCAACGCCTTCAAGGTGCTGGGCGGCTCCTTCGCCATGGGCCGGTACATCGCCAAGGAGATGGGCCGGGATGTGTCCGAGATGACCTATGACTACCTGACCAGCGAGGCGTTCCGCCGGGAGTTCGGCCAGGCCACCTTCTTCACCGCCACCGACGGCAACCATGGCCGGGGCGTGGCCTGGGCGGCCAACAAGCTGGGCCAGAAGGCCGTGGTCCACATGCCCAAGGGCAGCAGCCAGCCCCGCTTTGACAACATCGCCAAAGAGGGAGCCCAGGTCACCATTGAGGAGGTCAACTACGACGACTGCGTCCGCATGGCCGCCGCCGAGGCCGCCCAGACGGAGCACGGCGTCATTGTCCAGGACACCGCCTGGGACGGCTATGAGGAAATTCCCTCCTGGATCATGCAGGGCTACGGCACCATGGCCGGGGAGTCCGCCGAGCAGCTCCGCCAGATCGGCGTGAACCGCCCCACCCACGTTTTTGTCCAGGCGGGCGTGGGCAGCCTGGCGGGGGCCGTGGTGGGCTATTTCACCAACCTCTTCCCCAACGATCCTCCCAAGTTCATCGTCATGGAGGCCCAGGCGGCGGACTGCCTGTACCAGGGCGCCCTGGCCGGGGACGGCAGCCCCCGGGTGGTGGACGGCGACCTGAAAACCATCATGGCGGGCCTGGCCTGCGGCGAGCCCAACACCATTTCCTGGGACATTCTCCGCAACCACGTCACCGTCTTCGTCTCCTGCCCCGACTGGGTCAGCGCCCGGGGCATGCGGATGCTGGGCGTGCCCGTGAAGGGGGACCCGGTGGTCATCTCCGGCGAGAGCGGCGCGGTGGGCATGGGCCTGATTGCCGCCCTCATGGAGACCGACGAGTACAAGGACCTGCGGGAGGCCATCGGCCTGGACCGCTACAGCCAGGTGCTGATGTTCTCCACCGAGGGCAACACCGACCCTCTGAAGTTCCGCAAGGTGCTGTGGGACGGCGAGTTTGCCACAGTCTGAATGGATATATTATAATGTATAGGGAGCCGGGCCGGAGGGTCCGGCTTCCCGTTTGTTCTCTGTCTCCCGGGATACGGAATCCTGTTGCCTTTCGGCCAAAAATATGATATAACAGCAGATGGAAGAAACGGACATATTTTTACAATGGAGGACAGTCTATGAACAACAACATCCGTCCCGCGGACATGAAGCGCATCAACACCCCGGAGCTGGCGGAGGCGTTCATCGCCGGGCAGGTGGCCCAGGTCCGGGCCCAGGTGGGGGATAAGAAGGTGCTGCTGGCCCTCTCCGGCGGCGTGGACTCCTCGGTGGTGGCCGCCCTGCTGATCAAGGCCATCGGCAAGCAGCTGGTCTGCGTCCACGTGAACCACGGCCTGATGCGCAAGGGCGAAAGCGAGCAGGTCATCGAGGTCTTCAAAAACCAGCTGGATGCCAATCTCATCTATGTGGATGCCACGGACCGCTTTCTGGACCTGCTGGCGGGGGTGGACGAGCCGGAGCGGAAGCGGAAGATTATCGGCGGCGAATTCATCAAGGTCTTTGACGAGGAGGCCCGGAAGCTGGAGGGCATCTCCTTCCTGGCCCAGGGGACCATTTATCCGGACATCCTGGAGAGCGACGGCGTGAAAGCCCACCACAACGTGGGCGGCCTGCCGGAGGACATGGATTTTGAGCTGGTGGAACCGGTAAAGCTGCTGTTCAAGGACGAGGTCCGGGTTGTGGGCCGGGCCCTGGGCCTGCCGGTCTCCATGGTGGAGCGCCAGCCCTTCCCGGGGCCGGGCCTGGGCGTGCGGTGCCTGGGGGCCATCACCCGGGACCGCCTGGCGGCCCTGCGGGAGTCCGACGCGATCCTGCGGGAGGAGTTTTCCAAGGCGGGCCTGGCGGAGAAGGTCTGGCAGTTCTTCACCGTGGTGCCGGACTTCCGCTCCACGGGCGTGCGGGACGGCAAGCGGGCCTTCGACTGGCCGGTGATCATCCGGGCGGTCAACACCGTGGACGCCATGACGGCCACCGTGCCGGAGATCCCCTGGCCGGTGCTGCAAGCTATCACCGGCCGGGTGCTGGCGGAGGTGCCGGGTGTGTGCCGGGTGCTGTACGACCTGACGCCGAAGCCGGTGGGTACCATCGAGTGGGAATGAGTTTTTGAAGTCCTGAACCCGTTGCGGCACAACGAATAGACGGTTTTGCGCTCCTCTTTTGATAACGATTTGATAACGCTCCCCATAGGCCGTATCATTCTGTATCCCCGGTGGATTGCAGGTGAAAAGTGTTCCTTTGCGGCTTGTGGGTGACAAAATCCATATTAGAAAGCCCTTACCGATGGCAACGTCGGTAAGGGCTTTTTGCTGTCTATTCCTCTGTCTCCGCCGCCTTGCGCTTTGCCCGGAGTGCGTCAAGCTCATCCCTTGTGCGCTGGGCCTCAACTGCGGGATATGTGTAACGCCAATGGTCGTACTCCTCCCTGGTGATTTCCCCAGCTTCCAGCTTCTTGGCTTCATTGGCCCACCTGGAGAACATTTCAAGCATGGAGAGATAAGTCCTACCCTTGGATTTGTCCAGCCGCAGACAGATTTCGCCGTCAATCTCCCCGATGGTCAGCCCCCGTATATCCTCCAGGGCAAAGAGGGTGTGCATGAGGCCAATATCGCTATCTATGTCAGGGACGGTCAGGGCATCGGTGGAGACTTCAAAGAAGCCCGCCAGCGTCCTGGTCAGGTCGGCCTTG
>CAJTVF010000089.1 GCA_910579435.1 uncultured Oscillibacter sp. | reverse complement strand
TTGGCGGCAGCGTACCCCCGTCCGGTATGGCAGGAACGCGCAAGGCCCCCGGACCTGTACAGCCGCCCGCCGGCGGCAGCGTGCCCCCGTCCGGTACAGCAGGGACGCGCAAAGCCCCCGGACCTGTACAGCCGCCCGCCGGCGGCAGCGTGCCCCCGTCCGGTATGGCAGGAACGCGCAAGGCCCCCGGACCCGCACAGCCGCCCGTTGGCGGCAGTGCGCCTCCGTCCGGTACGGCAGGAACAGCGGCGCCGGATGCAAAGAAAAACTGCGGGACCAAGCGGATCACACAAAAAACAAGTCAGGCGCAAATGACAGGCGGCGCCAGGCAGAAAAAGACCGACAGACGGAGGAAAGGAGGGCCGAATATTGGATAGCCAATCCAACACAGGGCAAAAAGCGGCCCGGGCCGCGGCTGCTGCCGCCAATATTGCGCGCGGGGCGTCATATGGCGGCATTTACGGCGCTGCCGCCGAAGCGGTAAAGTCTTTTTTCCCCGAAATCGTGAAGGCGGCGGTGATTCTCCTATTTGTTATCATTCTGGCTCCGCTGCTGATTTTCACCGCGCTGCCGAATATCGTATTCGGCTATGACAGCGCCAGTGCGCCGGATATTGTGGACTTCACCGCGTCGGCCTATGAGCTGGACGCGATCTACCAAAATATCAACAGCAAAAACCAATCCCTCATTGACCGTCTGATCGACAGCATCCTCCCGAACTTCTGGACGGACGGCGCGGCGGACTACGATGATTACACTGTAGAAAACGCATTGGGCAACGTCAACCAGTATTGGCTGGTGGCCATCGGCTCCGTCCGGTATAAACAGGACCTCTACACCATGGACGAACCGGCGGTGGAGGCCCTGCTCTATGACAAGCTGGACTACTCCGCTTCCATCACAGACCGCATCCTGAACATCTCCGTCTGGGATCTGACCCCGGAGGCGTATATGGACCGGCTGGGCTTTTCCCAGGAGGAAAAGGACTGGGCGGCTCTGCTGTACTCCACATTGGCGGAGGATCAGAATGTCACGCTGGGCGACAGCGACGGGGATGGCTACTACAATACAGACTACGGGGACATTGTATTTTCCAATGCGGAAACCCCTGTCGTCTACTACAATCAGACCGATTCCCGCTGGGGAAATAAGATGTATGGGAAAAGCGGCACCATCGGCGCGGCCGGCTGCGGCCCCACCGCCCTGGCTATTGTCGTGGCGTCCCTCACCGATCACCAGGTCACGCCCTATGACGTGGCCCAGTGGTCGGTGGAGAACGGCTACCGCTGCGAGGGGAATGGAAGCTATCACAGCCTGATGCCGAACGGCGGCGAGCATTATGGCCTGACCGTTACAGGCATTGGGAACGACAGCAAAAAGCTGGTAGAGGCGCTGCAAGAGGGAAAGCTGGTCATCGCGATCATGGCAAAGGGCCACTTTACCAGCGGCGGCCATTTTATCGTTCTGCGGGGCGTCACCGAGGATGGCAATATTCTGGTGGCCGATCCAGCCAGCGTGAAGCGAAGCAATCAGGAGTGGGCCTTGGGCATCATCACCAATGAGGCCAGCCGGAAGGCCGGCTCCGGCGGTCCCTTCTGGGTCTTTTCCGCTTAGAAGGTGGCCGCTATGCTGAACTACACCCCCTGCCGGGCGAGGAGGCTGCGCCTGCGGTATAGGATACCGCTCTCCGAACTGGCGCAAGCGGCGGGCGTCTCCATACAGCTCATTAACAAAATAGAGCTGGAACGGGAACGCCAGACCCCCGCCCATGAAAAACTGCTTCGCAACGCTTTTACCCTTATCATTGAATGCCGCCGCACACAGTTGGATGCCTTGGAACGGGAACTGGCACAGTGCGGCGGCCTGTTTCAAACCGTAGAGGGAGATGACTATGGACTCTGAAACCTATTACATTCCCGCCAACTATACTGATGCGGGAAAGCTGTTCGGCCTGTTTGAAATCCGCAACACCATTGAAGCGGTACTGGTGGGACTTCCGATCCTATGCTTCTGCGCGGCCTTTCTGCCGCTGGAGCTTACTTGGAAGATCATTGTGTCGCTGTTTTTGCTGGTGCCTGCTGTGGGCTTTGCCCTGATCGGCCTGAAGGACGACAGCCTGACACGCTATTTACGGACCTGGTGGACCTGGCGCCGGCACAGGCGCGTGATGACTTATCGAGGAGAGGTAAACGAACATGAATTTGAAAGAACTTATCTTCGGCGGCGGCGTAACCGGCGTCAGTGACCGGGGCGGGGCCTATGCCGGGAGTATCCAGGCGTGGCTGCCTGTCAAGGATATTCTGCAAGGCGTGGTCCTTACCCGGGACAAGCGGTTTATTAAAATCATGGAACTGCTGCCGGTGAACTTTTACACAATGTCCGAAATGGAAAAAGGCTCCGCCATCGCGGATCTGGCCGCCTACCTGAAAATCGCGCCTGCCAACTTGCAGATCAACGTGCTCACCCAGAAGTTTGATCTGAACAGCTACATGAAGATGCTGCGCGCCGCGCTGGAGCGGGAGGGGAATGAGCGGTGCCGGGAGATGATCGAGGAGAGTATGTCCTATGTGCCCCAGCTGGTGGAGCGGGAGGCCATTACCCACCGCTTTTTCCTCTCCTTCTCCTATGACCCCAGCATGAAGGCGGCGGACAATACGCCCGGAGCCATTGCAGCTCTGCTCAATGAAAAGGCGGAGGTGGCCCGGCGGTATCTGGACCGCTGCGGCGTGACGGTGCTGGAGCCGGAATACGCAGACAACGCCATCCTGGAACTGCTGTACCAGCTTGTCAACAAGCATACCTCCCAGCATATCCGGCTGCCGGAGGGCGCTTTCGATATGCTGGGCATGGTGCATGGCGTCTATGACGAAACCGCGTTGCGGAAAATGAGCGCCCCCGCCGCCGCGCCGGGAAAGCAGCGAAAAAAACGGTTCGGGAAAAAGCAGGCGCCCGGCGTCAATCTTCTGGAGGCCGGAGCCACAACCATTCCCGACCTGATCTCCCCCTCCTCCATTGACAGCCACTCCCCCGACTATCTGCTGCTGGATGGGGTCTACCACGCCTACCTCTACATCGCCGGCTACGGCTATGCCACAGTGGTGGGCAAGGGCTGGCTGACGCCGCTGATCGAGGCCGGCGAGGGCGTCAGCCTCAGCTTCCAGCTGCGCCGGCAGCCCAGGGAAAAGACGGTCAGTTCCATTTCCCAGACCACTATGGTCAACCGCTCCCGGATGCGGGATGTGGGAGATACCCGACAGGACTTTGAGGAACTGGGGGACGCCATCTATGCCGGAACCTACCTGAAGGAGGGGATGAACCGGGAGGGCGAGGACTTCTACTATATGCACACCCTGATCGAGGTGGTGGCGGACAATCCCGACACGCTGGAGCAGCGCCTCGCCTCAGTGGAAACGCTGTGCGTGGCGTCGGATATGCTGGCAAAGCGGTGCGAGTTTAAGCATGAGCAGGCGTTTTTATCCTTTCTGCCCCTGCTGATGACCGACCCGGATATTGAGCGGAAAAGCCGCCGCAACGCCCTGACACAGGGGGTTGCCGGGGCGTTTCCCTTCGCGTCCTACGAGTTGAGCGATGCGGGCGGCATCTTCCTGGGGCTGAATCTCTACAACCGCTCCCCGGCATTTATGGACTTCTTTGACGACTACAAGTACACCAACGGCAACTTCGCCGCCTTCGGCTCCAGCGGCGCGGGCAAATCCACCATGCTCCAGTGCATCGCCAAGCGCCTGCGGGAACAGGGCCGGAAGATTATCTGCGTCGTGCCGGAAAAAGGCCACGAGTACCGCCCGCTCTGCGAGGCGGTAGGCGGCCAGTTTATCAAGCTGGGGCCGTCCTCCCCGGACTGCATCGGCCTGATGGAGATCCGGCGGCTGGGCGCCAACGCCTACAGCGCACGCACCGGAGTAATACGCCGGGAATCCCTGCTGGCGGAAAAGGTGTCCTGGCTCTCGGTCTGGTACTCCCTGCAAAAGCGGGGCCTTACCGAGGAGGACCGGAGCTATATTGACGCCTCCCTGATCGAGTGCTACGGGCGCTTCGGGATCACCTTTGACAATGCCAGCCTGTTTTTGGAGGACGGCGTTACGCTGAAGGAGACCCCGGTTATCAAGGACTGGTATGACGTGCTGATGGAAAAGCCGGAGACAAAGCACTTGGCGGTGGTGCTCACCCGCTATGTGTCCGGCTCCGCCACATCCATGGGCGGGCGGACCAACGTGGATACCGACAATCCCTATATCGTCATTGACCTGACCGGCCTTTCCGACGATCTACAGCTGGCCGCCGTCTACGCCGCCACCGGCTTTGCAACCGACGTCATCGTGCAGAACGGCGATGTGGGTACGGCGCTGCTCTCCGATGAGCTGTGGAAGCTGCTGGGGGCCAACTCCAATCCCCTGGCGGCCGACTACACCATGCAGATGGTCAAGCTGATCCGCTCCCAGGGCGGCATCGCCGGCGTCACCTCTCAGGGCATGGCCGATATGATGGCGCTGGACGGCGGCAAGTATGGCAAAGGCATTTTAGATAGCTGCCGGGTCAAGTTCATCATGCAGATGGAGGAACAGGAGGCCCGCCTGGTCCAGGAAAAGCTGAATCTCACAGAGGAGGAGACCCGGATGATTACCCGATTCCGCCGGGGCGAGGGGCTGCTGTGCATCGGGCACAACCATGTGCCCATTGCGATCCATGTCTCCCCCAGGGAGTACGAGGCCATTACCACTTCTCCCACCGATCTGCGGGCAAGATTGAAACAGGATGGGTAAAAGAAGAGGGCGGGGAGCATCCCCGCCCTCTGACGATTCAGGAGAACACCTGTGACAGGTCGATCTCGCAATCCTCCAATACGTTTACCCGCACCTTTTCCTCCGCCGAGCCAAAGTCTTTTGCCGAGTAGCGGCCATCCTCCAACACAAAAACCTGCACCGATTTGCTCACCGGGTCCACGATCCAGTATTCCCGCACCCCGGCCCGCTGGTAAAGGTTGAACTTCGTCAGCTTATCGTGCCGGTTCGTAGAGGGGGAAAGGATCTCTATGATAAAATCGGGAGCGCCCTTGCAGCCAATGTCGTCCAGCTTGGAGGGATCGCAGATAACCGAAATATCCGGTTCCACCAGCGTATCCACATTCTCCGGGCGGTCGTCCTTTTCCTCGAACAGCCGGACGGCAAAAGGCGCCGGATAAACCTCGCATTTTTTCCCTTGAAGATAATTTCCAATCTGACGGTTGAGCTCGGAAACAATTTTCTGGTGCACTCTGGAGGGAGGGGCCATCATGACCGGAGACCCCTGGATCAATTCGATCCGATCCTGCTCATCCCACGTCAGCGCATCGGCCAGAGTATAGAATTTTTCTTTCGGTAACGGCATAAAATCACTCCTCTCGTTGCCAGCCGTTTATAGGCCATATGAGCATTGGGGGCGCTGTGCATCGCTGTACTTCACGCGATCTGCACCCCCTCTGAAAATACGGTGTTGTAAAACTCCGTTCCGGCATTGATCTCCCGTCGTTCGTATACATCCACCTGCTTCCCTGTCAGGCGGTGCAGATCATCCGCTATGCAGAAAACATCTGTAGGATCAAACCGAGGGCCGCCAATCACAACTAAATCAATATCAGATTGGGCGTTGGCCTCCTGCCGGGCATAGGAACCAAACAGTATTGCGCTCTCCGCTTGATATTTTTTCAAAAGGGGGAGGATCGCGCTGATGATCTCGTCTCTGGTGTAGATATGTTCCGACATTTTGGCCCCCTCCATTCTGTACTGTATCGTTGACTCTATTGTAAACGATTTTCCCGAAAAACACAAGCGAAGGAGCGAAAATAATGCAAAGTCCAAAAGAAACAATCAAGCAGATCCAGGCCCTGACCTACGGGGCCTATCAAGCCAGCGGCCAGGCGGCCGCGCTGATTGGAGCTTCCCGTCCCCAAAACATGGCGGAGGCGCTGGAACAGACCGCCGCCCGTATGGAACAGGGCACAGTACAGCTGCGCGCGCTGTGCGAGCGCTGCCTGCCGCCGGCCCCCGCTGTCGGCCAAAAGCCGGCACTGTCCCCGCTGGACGTTGCCGGGAAAACGGAAGTGAACGAGTTCGGCTGGCTCCATATCCAGTTGAACACCCTGCTGCCCCACTGCCGGTTCGCCCCGCCCCTGTGGTTGACCGACACCATCTCCCGCCTGCTGGACCAACATGAGCGCCGGCATGGAAAACTCCCGCTGTTGGAACAAGCGCTGCTGGTGATAGACGAATACTGCGATGTGGATTCCCGGCAAGTGTACGACGCGGATAACAAGGGGTGGAAAGCGGTATCCAACGCCATCAAGGGCCGGCTGGTGGCCGACGACGATCAGTTCAGCTTGAGCCTGTGCCTGCTCTCCCAACGCTCACCGGAAGCGCAGTGCCATATCTATGT
>CAJTVF010000088.1 GCA_910579435.1 uncultured Oscillibacter sp. | reverse complement strand
TCTTCGCTATTTCTATTTCCTATCTTGGTGAACTACTAGGCCTTGTTTGAAAAATGGCAAAACGCCGTCTTTGGGCATCTTTTTCCGCCAGGACTGCGTTGATTTGACTTGAAATCCGTCAGGATTCCCGCGTCAAATCGCCTTGCCTGGCAATAAAATCTGCCCAAATCCGGCATTCCGCCAATTTTCAAACAAGGCCTAATTCCGTTTGACGAGGAGGGATGACATGAGCAGCCGGGAAGACGTTTTGACGCTGCTGCGAAAGGAAGAGGGCTTTCTCTCCGGCCAGGAGCTGAGCCGCTGTCTTGGCCTCAGCCGGGCCGCCGTCTGGAAGGCGGTGGACGCCCTGCGGCGGGAGGGGTATGAAATCGAGGCCCGGACCGGGCTGGGCTACCGCCTGGCTTCCGCGCCGGACGCTTTGACGGAGGCGGAAATCCGGAGCTTTTTGGGAAAGACCGCCGTCGTCGGCCGGGAGCTGCGGTGCTTTGACGAGCTGGACTCCACCAACAACTATCTGAAAACCCAGTCCGCCGCTCCCGACGGCACGGTGGCCATCGCCGACAGCCAGACGGCGGGCCGGGGGCGGATGGACCGCTCCTTCCAGTCCCCCAAGGGCCAGGGGATTTATCTGTCCGTTCTCCTGCGGCCCCACCTGCCGCCGGACCGCCTGCCGCCGGTGACGGCCCTGGCGGGCGTGTCGGTGTGCGCCGCCGTGGAGCGGGTCTGCGGCGTCCGCCCGGGGCTGAAATGGCCCAACGACCCGGTGCTGAACGGGAAGAAGCTCTGCGGCATTTTGACGGAAATGTCCCTGGAGGCGGAGACGGGGCGGGTCCAGTCCCTGGTGCTGGGCATCGGGGTCAACGTGGGCCAGGGGCCGGAGGACTTCTCCCCGGAGGTCCGGGAGGTAGCCGCCTCCCTGCTCCAGGCCCTGGGGAGGCCCGTGTCCCGTCCCAAGCTGGCGGCGGCTTTGCTGGAGGAGCTGGACCGGGCCTATGCCGCTTTGCTGGCGGGGGACCTGTCGGAATACTTGGCGGCTTACCGCCGGGACTGCGTGAACCTGGGGAAAACCGTCCAGCTGATTCCCTTCGGCGGCGGAGAGCGGGAGACGGCACAGGCGGTGGACGTGGACGAGGAATTCAGCCTGGTGGTCCGGGGGGCGGACGGCAAGGAGCGGACGGTCCGCTCCGGCGAGGTCTCCGTCCGGGGACTGTGGGGCTATACGGAATAAGGAGAGAGGCATTCATGAACGGCAAGAACAAATTTCAGGAGCTCTGGGAGCTCTTCTGGACCTTCGCGAAAATGGGGGTCATGACCTTCGGCGGCGGCATGGCGATGCTGCCCATCCTCCAGCGGGAGGTGGTGGACAGCAAGGGCTGGGCCACCGAGGAGGAGCTGACGGATTATTACGCCATCGGCCAATGTACCCCGGGCATCATCGCCGTCAACACGGCGACCTTTATCGGCCAGAAGTACGGCGGCGCGGCGGGCGGCGTCGTGGCGACGCTGGGGGTGGTGTTTCCCTCCGTGGTGATCATTTCCATCCTGGCGGGGCTGATCTCCAACTTCGCGGACCTGGCCTGGGTGAAGAACGCCTTCGCGGGCATCCAGGTCTGCGTCTGCGTGCTGATCTTCAACGCCGTGATGAAGCTGCTGAAAAAGTCCGTGGTGGATAAGCGGACGGCGGCGATCTTCACCGTGGTCCTCCTGGGCGGGCTGTTTTTGAAGCTCTCCCCGGTGTGGTTCGTCGCCGGCTCGGCTCTGGCGGGCGTGATTTTGAAAAATCTGGAGGTGAAGAAGGCATGATTTATTTACAGCTCTTCTGGGAGTTTTTCAAAACCGGCCTCTTCGCCGTGGGCGGCGGCATGGCGACCCTGCCCTTCCTCCAGGCCATCGGCGAGTCCACCGGCTGGTATACCTACACCGACCTGATGAACATGCTGGCGGTGTCGGAGTCCACCCCGGGCCCCATCGGCATCAATATGGCGACTTACGTGGGCTTCACGGCGGCGGGGGTCCCGGGGGCGGCGGCCGCCACCGTCGGGGAGATTACGCCCTCCATCATCGTGATTCTGATTGTGGCGGCGGTGCTCCACAGCTTCCGCAACAACCCCTATGTGGACCGGGCCTTTTACGGCCTCCGTCCCGCCTCCACGGGCCTCATCGGCGCGGCCTGCGTGTCCGTCATTCTGGAGGTGCTGACCAGCGTGCAGCTCGTCGTTCAGGGGGGCGGCATCGTCAAGAGCCCCGTCCTGGGCGGGGGGAGCCTTTTCAACGTGCCGGGGCTGCTGCTGGCGGCGGCGCTCATTGTGCTGACCAATTATGTGCCCAAGGTTAAGGGCCTCCACCCCATTGTATTCATCGGCCTGTCGGCTGTAGTGGGCATTGTCTTCGGCTTCGCCGGGGCGTGAGGACAAAGCGAAAGAGAGGGACAAACGTCCCTCTCTTGTTCATTTCTGGTACTCAAACTCAAATCCGTCCATGGACACGGTGTCTCCGTCCTGGATGCCCAGGTCCTCCAGGCGCTGGAACACCCCCGCATCCCGGAGGGCCTTGTCGAACCACATGCGGCTCTCATAGTCGGCGAAGTTGACGTTGGCCATAAGCCGCTGGAGCCAGGGGCCCTCCACGATCCACACGCCGTCCTCGTGCTGGATGTCCAGGGGAGCGGAAGCGTCCGCCCCGGGGGCCTTGGGCACATAGTCCGGCTCGTACACGGCGATGGGAGGCAGGGCGGACAGCCGCTCCGCCACCAGCTTCACCAGCTCCCGGGTGCCCTTGTGGGCGGCGGCGGAGAGCTCCACCAGGGGATAGCCCAGGCCCTCCACATGGGCCCGGAGGGCTTCCAGCAGGGACGGGTCCTCCAGGATGTCCGTCTTGTTGGCGGCCACGATCTGGGGGCGCTCCGCCAGGTCCGGGCTGTACTGGCGCAGCTCCTCGTTGATGGCGTCGAAGTCCGCCGCCGGGTCCCGGCCCTCGCTGCCCGACACGTCCACCACGTGGACCAGCAGGCGGCAGCGGTCGACGTGCCGGAGGAAGTCGTGGCCCAGGCCCGCTCCCTCGCTGGCCCCCTCGATGATGCCGGGGATGTCCGCCATGACGAAGCTGACCCCCTCGTCCACCCACACCACGCCCAGGTTGGGGAAGAGGGTGGTGAAGTGGTAGTTGGCGATCTTGGGCTGGGCCTTGGAGACCACGGAGAGCAGCGTGGATTTTCCCACGTTGGGGAAGCCCACGAGGCCCACGTCCGCCAGGAGCTTCAGCTCCAGGATAACGTCGTGGCTCTCCCCGGGGAGGCCCGCCTTGGCGAAGCGGGGGACCTGGCGGGTGGGGGTGGCGAAGTGGCTGTTGCCCCAGCCGCCCCGGCCGCCCCGGCAGAGGACGAAGGGCTCGCCGGAGCTCATGTCGGCCATGATCTCGCCGGTCTCGGCCTCCCGGACCAGGGTGCCCCGGGGGACCCGGATGGTGAGGGATTCGCCGTCCCGGCCGGACTTGCGGCCCCCCTGGCCGTCGGCGCCGTTGGCGGCGGCGTATTTGCGCTTATAGCGGAAGTCCATCAGGGTGGACATATGGTCGTCCACCTGGAGGATGATGGAGCCGCCCCGGCCGCCGTCGCCGCCGTCGGGGCCGCCTGCGGCGACGTATTTCTCCCGGTGGAAGGCGATGGCGCCGTTGCCGCCGGAGCCGGCTTTGACCGTGATTTTTGCTTTATCAATAAATCCTGATGCCATGGGGGCCTCCTTGCGTTTTCCCCCTGAAAAGGGGAGATTTTTCCGGCCCTTCGGGCGGGGCGGATTGGATACCAGCGATGGCTGGTCCATTGCACCCCCCATTTTCTCTTTTTCTTCCAGAAGAAAAAGAGAAAACGGGCCGTGCACGGTCCAAAAGAGAAAAAGAAGTAACGTCCCTGCGGGGGGACGGGAGACGGGGGACGCGCAAGTCGTGCTTCCGCCGTTTACGAAAGTTTTCCGTCCGCGGCGTGGTGCGGGCGGGGGTTTTGGTGCTTGTCGAATGGACTTTCTCCTCTTTCCGCTGCCGCTGGCCTGACGCCGGACTGAGGGGCCTGTCCCCTTGGTCAGGCCATTCACCCGGAATCGCCCCGCCAGGTGGGATCGTCGGTTATGCCTAGCAGATAGTCTGTGGAGACTTGGAAAAATTCTGCCAAGAGAACCAGTTTTTCAAAGGACGTCTCCCGATTGCCGGTTTCCATCATGCTAATCGCGTTTGCACCTAATCCAATCCGCTCCCCTAATTCCTTCTGTTGTAGTTTGGCCTGTTTGCGAAGTTGTTTCAGGCGGTCCTTAAAAATAATTTTAGTTTTCATAAAATCTCTTGACAATACACGAATGGTGGGATATACTCGACTTAACCCACTATCTGTGACTTTTGAAGGAGGCTCACGTATGTCCACTATTTTAAGTGCCGTGTATCATGACGATCCCCCTATGCTCAAAACGCTTTCCTCGCTGGAGAATCCGCAAAGCGTGGAGGAGCAGAAGATTGTAACCCAGCTCCGCGCCGTAGATGAAAAAATCGCAGAAGCGCTGGCACCCAGCATCGAGGCCCTAGCGGACAAACAAGCGGAGCAATCTTTTTACAAGGGGGTGCGTTTTGGCGCACAGCTAATGGCGGAGCTGATGACCCATTAACCACCGCAGCACTCACGGAAGCGCCGGGGTGCGGCAGCAAAAAGAGAAGGAAGTCGTTCGTAAACCACCTGAATTCGCCCCTAAGGAAGGGCCTGACCAGGAGGTCAGCTCCCACAAGTATCCACCCTAAAAAACCCAGTCTCACTTTGAGGGCGTTCTGCCGACAGAAGGCCAAATTACTTCTTTTTCTCTTTTGGACCGTGCACGGCCCGTTTTCTCTTTTTCTTCTGGAAGAAAAAGAGAAAATGGGGGGTGCAATGCACCAGCCATCGCTGGCCACCAATCCGCCCCGCCCGTCAGGGCGAGTAAAATCCCCCCCGCCCGTCAGGGCCGGAAAAATCCCCCTCCCCCGGAAGGGGGAGAAAAAAGGACCCGGACGGAAGTCCAGGCCCTTTCAACGCTCACTCAGCCTCGTAGACAGAGACCTGCTTGCGATCCTTGCCCAGCCGCTCGAAGCGGACCGTGCCGCTGGCAGTGGCAAAGAGGGTGTCGTCGCTGCCGCGGCCCACGTTCACGCCGGGGTGAATGTGGGTGCCGCGCTGGCGGACCAGAATGTTGCCCGCCAGGACGAACTGGCCGTCCGCCCGCTTGGGGCCCAGGCGCTTGGCCTTGGAGTCGCGGCCGTTCTTGGTGGAGCCGCCGCCCTTCTTGTGGGCGAAGAACTGTAAACCAATGCGAATCATGTCAGGGACCATCCTTTCTGAAAGATTGTTAGATGGGGAAGGGGACCTCAGTCCGCTTCCAAAACCTCAATATTGTCCGGGTACTCGTCGTGAAGCATGGTGAAATAGAGCATCAGCCCCGTCAAAAGGGTCTGGCAGGTGCTCTCCGCCGTGGGACCCAGGCCCCCGGGAAGGCGCAGGGAAACCAGCGCCCTCGGTTCATCCACCCGCACCGCGGCGGCGAGGCCCAGCACGTCGTTGACGGTGGCCTCCACCAGGGTGACGGCGGCGGTGACGGACGCGCAGAGGAGGTCCTCCCCCGCCTCGGCCCAGCCGCTGTGGCCCTTGGCCTCAAACCCGGTGATCCGGCCCTGCTCCGTATAGAACGTGACGCTGGTCATGCTCAGACGGAAATCTTGCCGATCTCGACCTTGGTGTAGGGCTGACGATGGCCCTGACGCTTGCGGTAGCCCTTCTTGGGATTGTACTTGAAGATGCGGATCTTTTTGCCCTTGCCGTTTTTGACGACCTTGGCCTCCACGGAGGCGCCGGCCACGGTGGGGGCGCCGAAGGTGGCCTTGTCCCCGTCGATGACGGCCAGGACCTGGTCGAACTTCACGGCGTCTCCGGCCTCCTGGGGCAGCTTCTCGATGTAGACCACATCGCCCTCGGCCACCTTGTACTGCTTGCCGCCGGTCACGATAATCGCGTTCATGCTTGTTTCAACTCCTTCATTTACGGGCTCGCTGTCGGGGGCGGCGCGAGGCGCACTTTCAGAACCTGCATTGATAGCCGGGGGATGCCGGATGGACGAGGATTTTTCGCCAGACGGCGTCCAACGGTTATCAATACAGGTTCTAAGCCCATTCAAAGCGGCTTCCCTAGTATATCAGCAGAATTTGGGCTTGTCAATGGGGTTTTCCGTTTTTTTAGGCGGAAGAGAAAGAAACCGGCGGGGCCTGCCCCGCCGGTTTTCCGTTCGATTATCCTTGCGCTTTGCCCGCTTTCCGCTTCACCCGGAACGCCTGGCACACCCGGATAACGGCATACAGGCACAGGGCCGTCACGGCGGTTTTGCCCATCAGCTCGGCGGTGCGGAAACCAATCAAACCGGTCAGCCCCATTTGCGCCGCGATAATCGCCGCCAGCACCAGAACCACCGTCAACACATATTTCATAGCCTTCATTGTCTCTTCCTCCGTTTCTGTTTTTGTTCTCTTGGAACTGATGTCAGTATACCAAACCGCCGCCGGGGCTGCCATAGCTTTACCTTAGAGCCTGTTTAAAATCTTCTAATGAGGATGGCAATGAGGGCAAACGTGAGAATCTGAGCAGAAATAAAAAGTTTGCGTTCACAATTTTTCCAAAGTCTGCGGAATTTGTCGAGCCAGCCAAATAGACGCTCTACCACCCAGCGGCGTGGCAGAACGACAAACTTGTGTAATTCGCTGC
>CAJTVF010000087.1 GCA_910579435.1 uncultured Oscillibacter sp. | reverse complement strand
TTCCCAGGTTCCCCTCCTGCGCCAGCCGCTCCAACGGTTCACGCTCCAGAATACACCCCTCTTCTTCCTTGAGGTACTCAAACACCTCAGGCGTCATGGCCATGAACCCGCCGTTAATCCAGCCGCCATCTTCCTTGGCTTTTTCGCGAAACCCAGACACCGTTTTTCCGCTTTCGTCCAGGTCCAGCACGCCGAAGCGGCCGCCGGGCTGGATGCCCGTCAATGTCACAACCTTCCCGCTGGACCGGTGCTGTGCCAGCAGCGCTTTGAGGTTCACATTGCTTACCCCGTCGCCGTAGGTCAGCATAAAGGATTCATTTCCAATATACTTCTGCACGCGCTTGACCCGCCCGCCGGTCTGGGTGTTCAGTCCTGTGTCTACCAGCGTCACCCGCCAGGGCTCGGCCACGTTGGCATGAACTGTCATTCGGTTTTCCGCCGAGAAGTCGAAGGTCACGTCGGAGCGGTGGAGGTAATAGTCCGCAAAGTACTCCTTGATGATGTGTCCCTTATAGCCGCAGCAAATCACAAAATCGTGGAACCCAAAGCTGGAATAATACTTCATGATGTGCCATAAAATCGGCTGCCCGCCAATCTCAATCATGGGTTTGGGCTTTAAATGGCTCTCCTCGCTGATGCGGGTGCCCAGGCCGCCGGCCAGGATCACAACCTTCATGTGTTATCACCCTCAATGAGATACGCCACCCGCTGATAGACCGGATTGGCCTTGATGGCCTGCACCGCCGGGTCTTCGGGGTCATAAGCCGCCAGCATGGTCCGCACCTGCTCCGCCAGGGCCCGCAGCTCCGGAGAAGGCGGCGGAGCCTGGAGTTCCGGCGTATGCTTCGTCAGAAACTCCACCATGAGCTTCATCTCCGGGGCCGTCTCCAGCCCCGCCCGCAGCAACCGGACATACCCCAGCGGGTCTCCCGCTTCCAAGGCATCGAATGCCCGGGCGCAGTGCCAGCCGAAGCGGTGCATGGGCGGCAGCACCCGAAGGGCCTCCCCCTGGAAAACCTCCGGCGCATAACAGGCGGCGAGGAAGGCCGACTCCACCCGGGCAAAGGTCCGGGCCAGTTCCACGCCCCCGGGGGCCGCATCTGCCCAGTCAAAGCTCTGCACTGCCGCCAGGGCCAGAGACCGGGCCCAGGCCAGGGACTGCCGGCTTCCATCCGCGTTCGCCGCCGCGGCCCGGTCCAGAACGCGGCGCAGGCCCTCCGAATCATCGGCCAGACGGGCCGCAAGGCCGTCCATCTCCTCGATATTCAGAGGATGGTCCGGCGGAGGGAAGGCGGCCCCCAGCTCCAGGGCGTGCCCCAGTGCGGCGGCGGGCAGCTCCTCCCAGCGCTCCACACGGCTCAGCAGCCCGGCGGCCTCTTCCGGCTCCTCACAGGCCATCAGGGCGGCGGCGTCACCCAAGACGCACTCCCCCGCCAGGGGCAGAAACACCTCCCAGGCCGGACGGAGAAGCTCCGGTTTCTTGGAAAACGCCTTGGCGCCGGCCTGGAGAAACGCCCCCTTCCGCGCTTTTATCCGGTCCTCTCCGCCCTCGGAGGACAAAATTCCCTCCCAGGCGGCCCGGAGCAGCGGCTCGGCGTCCAGGCGGCTCTTGGCGTGGAGGCCGGAGAGGACCTCCGCCAAAAGGGCGGTCTGCTGCACATTCAGCCCGGCGCAGTCCAGATCCCCCAGGAGCTCCGGAAGCTCCTCCAGCTCCCCCGGCTCTCCCGCCCACAAAATTGCGGCGGACAGAAAGACCTTCATATTTCTCTGGTGATTCGGCGCGCCGCACAAAAGGGTCTCCCGCTGCGCCCGGTCCCGCTCCCCCTCGCTGGAGAAGCTGTCCCGGTAGGCGGAGAGATATGCCCGGCCATAGGGGATGCCGTCCCGGAAGTTCCCCGCCTCCCAATGGTGGGAGAACATCAGGTAATTTACATCCATTCGGACGCAGTAGGCGTCCGGAAACCACTCCATGGCCTGCCGGACCCGGTCCTCCAGATCCGGGAGATTCCGCTCCTCGGCAATGCTCACCGCATAGCGGAAAATGCCCGGGCCGGCCACATTCCAGCCCTGGGGCTTCTTCTTTACCAGCTCCACCGCCCGCTCCAAATGGAACAGGACGTCCGGCTCCTTCCGCCCGCTCTCAATAAACTGCACAAGGCGGGTGAGGTCGTCCGGGTCCCGCTCCAGCTCCCGGCGGAGCAGCCGGAGGTTCCGCTCCCGCTTCGCCCGGCCCCGTTCATCATCCAGCCCTACGTAGCCGTCGTGGTGCAGAACGCAGCGCAGGAGAACCGTGGTATCCTCCGGCGCGGGACGCCACGTCTCATGAATCCGCCCCTCAAACCGCTGGCCGGAAGACATCCGCACCAGGCGCTGGGTGGTGAAATCGGTATAGCTGCCGTCCATCTCATAGCTGTTATAATTGCGGATAATCAGCTTTCCAAAGGTGGCCCGGCGGGAGAGCTCGTCCTTTCCGCCGACAAGGCGCACCAGCTCCCGGATGTCCCCGTCCAGGTACTCGTCCGCGTCCAGGCTCAAAAACCACGTCCCGGAGGCCCGGTCCATCACTGCGTTCCGGGCGGCGGCAAAATCGTCCACCCAGGGAAAGTCAAACAGAATATCCGCCCGGCGGCTTGCCAGCTCCCGGCTGCCGTCCGAAGAGCCGGTGTCCGCCATCACCAGCTCACAGGGCACCGCCCGGCGCAGGGGCTCCAGCGCGGCAAGGCACCGCCCCAGGCTGCGGATATCGTCTTTGAAAATCATGCCGATGGTCAATATGGGCTGGCTCATGAGAGATTCCTCCTCTTTTCTCCCTGTTCTTGGAAAAGACGCCCGGCGGGCGGCTTTTCCAAAGACAGGGCGCTGTACCGGAATGCAGGAAACGGGGCGGGCTTACGCCCGCCCCGTAAACGCTGGCTTTTGTGAACTTCTTCCTGAAACTGCGGACGATTAGCCCAGCAGCTGCAGCACGCCCTGAGGAACGGCGTTGGCCTGGGCCAGCATGGCCTGGGCAGACTGAATCAGGATGTTGTTCTTGGTGTAGGACATCATTTCCTCGGCCACGTCCGTGTCGCGGATGGTGGACTCGGCGTCCTGGATGTTCTCCGCCATGACGGAGAGGTTCTTCTGGGTGTGCTCCAGACGGTTCTGGACAGCGCCCAGGTCGCCGCGGACGGAGGACACCTGGTTGATGGCGTCCTTGATTACCTGGATGGCCGCAGCGGCTCCTTCCTGGTTGCTGATGTCGACGTCCGTGATTCCCAGGGCGTCGGTGTGCATGTCGCCCACCTTGACGTCCATCTGGTTGAAAGTGTCGGCGGTGTCGCCGATCTGCAGGGTCAGGGCCTTGCCGCTGATGTTCAGTTTGTCCTGCGTGAAGACAATGTCCGTGGTGGTGATGTTGGCGCTGGTATTCGCAGCGGCGAAGCTCTCCGCCTTCAGGCCGGTGACACGGCTGATTTCCGCCGCAATGTGGGCCACATCAGCAGCGACCACAGAGGTGCCCTTGATTTCTTCGATGATGGTCACATCGCTGCCGACGCCCTGGAGCTGATCGGGCTTCATATCATGGGACAGCAGGAACTTGTGGCCGTCGATCTCGAAGATCTTTTTGGCCAGATCCTCGGCGCTGTCAGTGGCAACACCCACCTGCAGCTTGGAAGCGTCAAACTTCTGCATGGAGTCCAGGGGTTTCTTATCAACCTTGATATCATCGCCCAGCGTATTGACGCCCAAAGCACCAAAAATCTGAGTCCTGTCCATGCTCATGCCGTCCGCAGCCGCGCCGACGCCGGTGAGGACCGCGCCCTTGCTGCCCTCTGTCCGGGCGGTGAACTCGAAGCCGGTGGCGGTCTGCTTGATGTCGAAAGCGTTGGAGAATTTCTCGTCGGCCTTCAGGGACGCTTCGATGGCCGCTCCCACGCTGGTCGCCGCCAGCTTACCGCTCGCCTGCAGGTAGTACTTGTTGCCGTTGACGTCCTCGAGATAGTTCTTGGACTTGGCAGTGGAGACCGTTCCGTCGCCAGCTCCCTTGAAGGTCAGCTTTACCGTGGTGGTCTGGTCGTTGCCCTGCTCATCCTTCCAGTTGAACTTGTACTCCAGGTTTTTGCCGATATCAGAGGCCTTCAGGGCGCTGAGATCCGCAGCCGTCACCGTAGAGGTACCGGTGCTGTAGACGCCCTTGACGGCGGCGCTCTTGTCCATGGCCAGGTTGGAAACCTGGCTCTTGCCGGCCAGGGAGCCGTCCAGGAGCTTGATTCCGTTGAAGTTGGCGGAGTCGGCGATACGGTTGATTTCCGTCTTGAGGGCGTCGACTTCCTTCTGGAGGTTGGCACGGTCGACGGGATCGTCATAGGTGCCGTTGGCGGACTGGGTGGCCAGGTAGTCCATGCGGTTGAGCATGTCCTGGATCTCCTGCATGGCGCCCTCAGCGGTCTTCACCAGGGAGATGCCGTCCTTGACGTTCTTCTGGGCGGCGTTCAGGCCGGTGATCTGGGCGCGCATCTTCTCGGAAATAGCCAGACCCGCGGCGTCGTCGCCGGCGCGGTTGATCTTATAGCCGGAGGAGAGCTTCTCCAGGTTCTTCGACAGGGCGGAGGTGTTGGTGTTGTAATTGCGGTAGGCGTTCATCGCCATGATGTTGTGTTGGATACGCATAATTCTATTCTCCTTTAGAAAATTATTTTTTGTGTTTTGGCAATCCATTGCCTCCACACCGCTTGGGGCTGAGCCTCTTTCCTTCGGGCATCCGGCCGGACTGCCCGGGTTCCAGGCGCTCATTTTATTCCAACCGGCCCGTCAGCCGGGTGAAACCAGTGATTCTGCCGTTTCGGCCTCCTGCTCAGGGGGAACCGCGCGGTTCCTCCTTTTGGGTTTGGCGGTCTGGCCTTCCTCCGCCCGCCGTGTTCACCGTCATAATATTGTGGACGCCCTTTCGGGCTTCAGGCGTGCGCACACGCCCTCTCGTTTCCCAACCTGCCTGTTTGAAAAACGCTGATTGAAGCGAAAGCGTCATTCGATTTTGCTTCAATCAACGTTCCTCAGCCAGGCCATGGGCCTTCTCCGGCGTCCCGCACCGCGCCGCAAGCCAGGCAGGTCCGCTATACTGCCGTTGTCCGCCACATAGAAATGGGAGGCGGAGTATTTCAAGCCCACCGCCGTCTCCGCTTTCGGAACAGCGGGCTCCGGGCTCTTCTCCCCAACCATGCAGAGGATCGAGCAGAAACACTTCCCTGTGCGCGTCTTTTCAACGGTAATGCGCCGGAGCTTCCACCAGGCCTGGGGGCGGCGGTGAAACCTTGCCCGGGCGATTCCGGCTTTGGTCATGCGGATGCCGTCCCGGGTAGTGTAGATGGCCGGTCCCGATTCGAGCGCATGATTGCAGGCCGTAAACGAATCCCTGTCGTCCTTCTTCCTCTTAAATTGGGACAGCCGAAGGACGCCGGGTTCTTGAAGAAAACGCGGAACGCCTGGGACAGCTTGTTGTACTCCTGGATGCGGGCCTGATTGCCGGCTTCCTTTAAAAAGGGAGCTTCCCGCTTGTATTTGGCGGGGCTCGGAATAAAATGGGCATCGGTTTCCGCGTAAAACCGCTGCTGGTCGGAGAGCATCTGATTCCAGATAAAGCGGCAGCAGCCGAAGGTTTTTTCAAAAAGCTCCGCCTGCTCCGGGGTGGGATCGAGCCGGACTTTAATTGTGGTAAAGCGCACTGCCTTCCCGCTGTCAGCCTGACCGGCTTTCAACTTTCCAGGCACAGGCTCCCGTTCCCCTTTTCAGCAAGCTGCGGGAACAAAGGTATACCTTCGTACCTGCTTCTTTGAGCCGCTTTGAAGCATGCTCATAAATTTTATCGGATGCCAGGAAAAATAATTAAGCCCTTTTTTCAAAATTTTTTAACCCGCTGATTTTGGGTAGAAATCTATAACCTTTGTGCCCGCTTTTTTCGTTTTCTCTTCCCGCCCTTTCACCCGCCGGCATGCATCCGGGCGTATTTTAAAAATGTATGGTGGGATATTTCGAGCCTCGACGCCGCCTGGCGCGCGGAAACCTGTCCCCCCTCCCCATTTTTCCGCAAGGCTGCTGAAGCCCGCAGGCATGGGTTCCCGCAATTTGAAACTATTTCAGAGGAAACAAAAGCGGCTGCTCCTGTGATGGAAAAGCAGCCGCTTTGAATATATTCTATTTGGTTTCCTCTGGCACGTCATGCCTTCGCCTCCTTCTCAGCAATACACCATACCGGCAGGAAGGACATAAGTCCAGAAGATCATTGGCGCAAATCAAACTTTCTGGGCTTCTCTCTTTTTCACTGGCTTTTTCTTTGTTTCTGCCAGCGCACACGCAGTCCAATGAAAGTTAGTCGATTTACGGCCCTAAAAATTCCCGATTATCTTTCAAAGCTCATTACTTCTGTGACTATTTCCGCTTGCTTGCCGTGGCCGAACGCTCTTTGACCACATATTTGCCCACAGACAAAGAAAACCAGCCCGACGGGATTTGATATGCTCCCTTCATGAGAGACAGCGAAAAAAGAAACTGTCAATCATGAAGGGAGTATTTTATGCCACAGGAGCAAAAATTGAAACCAGAGGAAAAAGTAGAAATTGTAAGGCGATATCTGAAAGGGGAAATAGGGATCAACGAGGCAAGCCGACAAATGGGCGTGAACAAAGAAACTATCCGGCAATGGATAGCAAACTATGAAGCGGAAGGCGTAGAAGCATTTCTACCCAAAAGAAGGAAGCGAAACTATGATGCGGAGTTAAAAGAAGAAGCAGTTCGAGAGTATTTATCCGGTGGAAGCAGCCTACTGGCCGTAAGTAAAAAATACGGTCTACACAGTACATGCCAGCTGCGCGATTGGATAAAGGTGTATAATGCTCATGGAGATTTCAATTCTGTAAAATTTTCAGGGGGAGGAAGCTACATGAAGCAAGGACGGGAAACGACGCAGGAGGAACGCATCCAAATAGCCAAAGAATGTATCGCCAGCGGGAAGAACTATGGGAAGATGGCGTTGAAGTACCAGGTCACCAGGGTCTTAGAGCCTGTTTAAAAACTTTTGACAAAAATGGCGGAGTGGGAGATAATAGG
>CAJTVF010000086.1 GCA_910579435.1 uncultured Oscillibacter sp. | reverse complement strand
TCTCGCTTCTTCGCTATTTCTATTTCCTATCTTGGTGAACTACTAGGCCTTGTTTTGCCATGTTTCAAACAAGGCCTAGTTCACGGCGAAGTAATACCCGGCCCCCCGCCGCGTGAGGATGAACTGGGGGCTGGCGGGGTTTTCCTCGATCTTCTCCCGGAGCCGCCGGACCGTCACGTCCACGGTCCGCACGTCGTCCCCCACGTAGCCGTAGTTCCAGACCTGCTCCATCAGGTCCACCCGTGAGTAGACCTTGTTGGGATGGCTGGCCAGGAAGGTCAGAAGCTCGTATTCCCGCTGGGTCAGGTCGATGGCCTTCCCGGCCCGGAAGACCTGGTGGCTGTCCGTGTTGATGGCCAGGTCCCCCGCCACGGGCATGGCGCTGTCCGCCGCCGCGGTTCCCGCGGGGGCCGCCATGGAGGTGCGGCGGATGTTGGCCTCCACCCGGGCGATGACCTCCCGCATGGAGAAGGGCTTGGTGATATAGTCGTCCGCCCCGGTCTCGAGCCCGCGGACCTTGTCGTCCTCCTCCTCCCGGGCGGTGAGCAGCAGGATGGGCACATTGTCCCCGTCCTTGCGCAGGGCCTCGCACACGTCGAAGCCGATCATTTTGGGCAGCATGATGTCCAGCAGGATCAGGTCCGGCTTCTCCGTCCGGGCCTTCCGCAGGCCCTCCTCGCCGTCATAGGCCTCCAAAACGCGGTAGCCCTTCCGCTCCAGGTTGAAGCGGAGAATGTCCACGATGTTCTTCTCGTCCTCTACAATCAGGACGGTCTTTTCCTCAGGCATACTCGACCTCCAAATTCCCCGCCGCCCCGGAGGGCGGCCCGTTTACGGCGTCAAAGGTTCAGCAGTAGCTTTGCTTTCAGCACCGCGGCCACGGTCTTGGCGTCTTCGATTTCCCCCTCCAGGCAGCGGCGGACCATCTCGGCGAAGGGGACCCGCTCCACATTCAAAAACTCGTCCTCGTCCAGGTGCTGGTCCTCCATTTTGAGGTCCCGGGCCAGGTACAGGTGGAGGGTCTCGGCGTAGCAGCCCGGGGAGGGCAGGATGCGGCCCAGGGACTGATAAACCCCGGGCACCGCGCCGGTCTCCTCTTTTAATTCCCGGAGGCCCGCCGCATAGGGGTCCTCTCCGGGGTGGTCCAGCTTCCCGGCGGGAATCTCCAGCAGCTGTTTGCCGAAGGGGTAGCGGTACTGGGTCACCGTCAGCACGTTGTTCTCCCCGTCCAGGGCCAGGACGGCCACGCCGCCCGGGTGGTCCACCACCTCCCGGGTGGCGGTCCCGCCATTGGGCAGCTCCACCGTGTCCACATGGACGGTGACGATCCGTCCGGCGAATTTGTCCTCCCGGCTGAGCTTCCGCTCGGTCAGGTCCATTTGCTCGCTCATGTCTCCGCGTCCTTTCCAAAAGGGCCCCGGAAGGCCCTGGTATTTCCTGATATTGCCGTTCCTGATAGGGATTATACCACGCCGGAGCAAAAATGAAAAGAGAAAATGTCCCCCGGCCGGCGGCGCGGAAAAAAGTTTGGCCCGTTCATGAAAAACCTCTTGTTTTTGGGGACGGAAAGGCGTATGATGAAAAAAACAAGCCACAAGATATAGTGGGATTGGAAAGGAACAGCAACAAATGAAATGGAGCAAACGGGCGGCGGCGGCTCTGGCGTCACTGCTGCTGCTGTCAACAGTGGTTCAGGCGGGAGGCGCCGACAAGGCGCCGCCCAGGGAAACGCGGACGGCGCCGGAGACCCGGCTGGCCCTTCCCGGAGAGGCGGAGAAAGCCGCGAAGATTCCGGAGCTGACGGTGGTGACGCCGGAGCCGGCGAAGCCCGAGGCGGAAGTCCCGCGGCCGGCGGATGGAACCGCCGGGGAGGAAGAGAAGAAGAGCCCCGCCTTCCCGGAGGCGGAGGACTGGCAGCTCCTCCTGGTAAACCCCTGGAACGAGATTCCGGAGGACTATGAGGTGACCCTGAAGACCCTGCCCGACGGGAACAAGGTGGACGAGAAGGCGTTTGACGACCTCAGCGCCATGCTGGAGGCCTGCCGGGAGGCGGGGCTGCGGCCCAAGATCTGCTCCTCCTACCGCACCCAGTCCAAGCAGACCTATCTCTACAACAACAAAATCACCCGCCTGCGGAACGCGGGCTACAGCCGCGCCGCCGCCGAGGCCGAGGCCGGCCGCTGGGTGGCCCGCCCGGGCACCAGCGAGCACCAGCTGGGGCTGGCGGTGGACATTGTGTCCCAGTCTTATCAGGCGCTGACGAAGAAGCAGGAGCAGACCAAGGAGCAGAAATGGCTCATGGAGCACTGCTGGGAGTACGGGTTTATCCTCCGCTACCCCAACGACAAGAGCGAGATCACCGGCATCGGCTACGAGCCCTGGCACTACCGCTACGTGGGCCGGGACGCGGCCCTGGACATCCGGGACAGCGGACTGTGCATGGAGGAGTACCTGCTGCTGCGGGAGGAGACCCTGGCGGCGGACAAACAGGCGTGAACCAAGCGGAGACGGCTTTCGCCGTCTCCGCTTTTTGGCAGACTTGTCCAAGATGACATGGTTTTTTCGTGAAAAAGTCCCGAAGAATGTGGATTTTTCCGTTGAAAAGCCCCGTGAAGTGGCATATAATATAGGACCGTGAATTTTTATCTTCCATTTTACGGCGGCAAACCCGCCCTTTTAAAGGAGCCTGTGAGCTTATGCAGAATGAACACCTGAGAAATATTGCGATCATCGCCCACGTCGACCACGGCAAGACCACGCTGGTGGACGAGATGCTGAAGCAGGGCGGCGTCTACCGGGAGAACCAGGAGGTCGTGGACCGGGTCATGGACTCCGGCGACCTGGAGCGGGAGCGGGGCATCACCATTCTCGCCAAAAACACCGCCATTCAATACGGCGACACCAAAATCAACATCGTGGACACCCCGGGCCACGCCGACTTCGGCGGCGAGGTGGAGCGGGTTTTGAAAATGGTCAACGGCGTCATTTTGCTGGTGGACGCCGCCGAGGGGCCCATGCCCCAGACCCGCTTCGTCCTCTCCCGGGCCCTGGAGCTGGGCCACCGGGTCATCGTGGTGGTCAACAAGATTGACCGGCCCGACCAGCGGGTGTACGAGGTCGTGGACGAGGTGCTGGAGCTCCTCATGGACCTGGACGCCACCAGCGAGCAGCTGGACTCCCCCATGCTCTTCTGCTCCGGGCGGAACGGCACGGCCTCCTGCTCTCCCACGGTGCAGGGCACGGATTTGAAGCCCCTGTTCGACACCATCCTGGAGTATATCCCCGCCCCGGAGGCCAATGTGGACGAGCCCTTCCAGATGCTGGTCAGCTCCATCGACTACAACGAGTTCGTGGGCCGCATCGCCATCGGGCGCATTGAGCGGGGCTCCTTAAAGCAGAACCAGGAGATTGCCGTTTGCAACTACCACGACCCGGAGGCCGTCCTCCGCAAGGCCAAGGCCACCGCCATCTACGAGTTCGACGGCCTGGGCCGGAAAAGCGTGACGGAGGCCTTTGCGGGGAACATCATCGCCATGAGCGGCATTCCCGACGTGACCATCGGGGACACCATCTGCGTCCCCGACACGGTGGAGGCCCTGCCCTTCGTGAAGATTTCCGCCCCCACCCTGGAGATGACCTTCTCCGTCAACGACTCCCCCTTCGCCGGGCGGGAGGGCAAGTTCGTCACCTCCCGGCAGATTCGGGAGCGGCTGTTCCGGGAGACCCTGCGGGACGTGTCCCTCCGGGTGACGGAGACGGACAAGGAGACCGCCTTCAACGTGGCGGGCCGGGGCGAAATGTCCCTGTCCATCCTCATCGAGACCATGCGCCGGGAGGGCTATGAGTTCCAGGTGTCCCCCGCCCGGGTGCTCTATAAGGAGATCGACGGGAAGAAGTGCGAGCCCATCGAGCGGCTGGTGGTGGACGTGCCCGCCGACTGCGTGGGGCCGGTCATCGAGAAGCTGGGCCAGCGGAAGGCGGACATGGTGGAGATGACCCCCGTGGGCAGCCGGATGAAGGTGGAATTCCTCATCCCCGCCCGGGGCCTCTTCGGCTACCGCAACGACTTCCTCACCGACACCAAGGGCGAGGGCATCATGGCCTCCGTCTTTGATTCCTACGCCCCCTATAAAGGCGATATCTCCCGCCGGGGCAACGGGTCCCTGATTTCCTTTGAGACCGGCGAGTCCATTACCTACGGCCTCTTCAACGCCCAGGAGCGGGGGACGCTGTTCATCGGCGCGGGCGTGCCGGTGTACGGCGGCATGGTCATCGGCGTCAGCCCCCGGAGCGAGGATATGACGGTGAACGTGTGCAAGAAAAAGCAGCTCACCAACACCCGGGCCAGCGGGTCCGACGACGCCCTGCGGCTGGTGCCCCCCCGGCAGATGAGCCTGGAGCAGTGCCTGGAGTTCCTGGCGGACGACGAGCTGCTGGAGGTAACCCCGAAGAGTTTGCGGATGCGCAAGAGCGTCCTGGACCACGAGAAGCGGATGAAAGCGCTCCACGGGAAGAAATAAGGACGGGAGGGGGCGCGGCCCTCTTCCTGGCCGCGTCCCAAAGCCCTGGCACGTTTTTCGGCGGCGAATTTGCGAATAGCTCTTGACCTTCCGGGGAAAATCCTTTAAAATAGGGGATCGTGTACGGCCCCAGCCGTACCGTCATCACTTATAAACGGAAAGGCGAGACGACGTTATGAAGCATCCCTACAAGACGCGGGAAGGCGGCGCGACGGTGACGGTTTTCGTTCCCTACGACTGCAAGAATCACTGCCCCTTCTGCATCAATAAAGGCGAATACGCGGACCTGACCGGCTTCTCCGCCGAGAAAATCCGCGCCAGCATCCGCCGGATGGACGCCATCACGCCCTACTGCGATTTCGTGTTCACCGGCGGCGAGCCCTTCGCCGACCTGGCGGTCCTCCAGTCCATGCTGGACGAGATTCCCACCACCCATAAGGTCTATATCAACACCACCCTTCCCGTCTCCGAATTTCAGACGGAGGAGGATATCCTGGCCTTTACCGGGCGGAACAAGCACAAGATTACCTGCATCAACGTCTCCCGGCACATGCAGAAGTATGTGGTGGAGTCCAACGACGGCCTCCTGGCCCGGCTTCCGGTGCCCTTCCGGGTGAACTGCGTGCTGTACAAGGATTACCCGGCGAAGGACCTCATTCCCTACCTGGACCGCTTCAAGCAGGTCCCCGGGGCCTCCATCCAGTTCCGGTTTGACTACACCGCCACCACGCCGGAGAACCTCTATGAGGAGGAGGGGGACAAAATCCTCCAGGACCTGAAGAAAATCGCCCGGTACACCGGCCTGGACGGCTGCCGGATGCGATGCGGGTTCCACTTCGACTACCAGGGGATGGAATTGACCTACCACAAGACCCTGCCCTATTCCACCATCGTGGAGACGGACCCGGCGGACGGGGTGACCTATGACATCCTCTATGACATTCTTATTAAGCAGAATGGGGATATCCACGGCGACTGGGACGGGACCCCGCTGGACGTGGAGGCTTATGAAAAGGTGGTCTTTGAGCCCTACGACTTGAAGTGGCTGGCGAGAATCGCGTAACGGAAACCGAAAAAGCGGACGGCACAGGCCGTCCGCTTTTCTCATGCCCCCAAAGCCTCCAGCAGCGCCGCCGGGTCCACCGCACGGCCATAGGGATATTCCGTCCCGCCCTTCCGGACGGAGACGGGCCGGGCGGCGGCCTGGGCGGCGGAGAGAAACTCCTCGTAGGTCACCTCCGGCTTCACCTGGCAGGCCAGGGCGTAGAGCCCCGCCACGTAGGGCGCCGCCCAGCTCATGCCGCCCCCGGCGAAGAAGGCGTACTCCGCCTCTCCCGCCGGGGAGGCCGTGGTCCGCCGGTCCATGGGTACCAGAAGCAGGGACCCGTCCGTCCCCCGGTATTCCCCGCTGTACAGGGATTCCTCCCAGAAGGCCCCGGGGCGGCAGTCTTCCAAAGCGCTGGGGTCTCCATAGGGGGCCCGGCCCATGCCCATCCAGGGCTCCAGCAGGGGGTCCCGGCTGTTGACGCAGACCACGGCGATGCCCGCCGCCCGGGCGCGCTGAATGGCGGCCTCGATTTCCTCCGCGCCCGGCGTGTCCGGCATCCAGCCCACGGACATGGAGATCACCCGGATTTTTTCGTTTTCCGGCAGAGTTTCGTTCAGCGCCGTGAACCGGTCCACGTCTTCGGCATAGTATGTCATATCCCGGACGAACGAGCTTCCCGTGCCGGTCCCCACATCGTCGGCGATGAAGTACAGCAGAGCCTCCGGGGCCGCGCCCACCGTCTCCCCCAGGGCGATGGAGGCCACGGCGGGGCCGTGGGTGGAAGCGGGGTCCTGGGCGGCGGTGTGATATTCCTGATAGAGCCGGAGGCGGTCCCCGTACTCCCGGTGTTCCACCAGAAGGGTCTGGTCAATGATGGCGATGCCCACGCCCTTCCCGGTGATTCCCCGCTCATGAAGGGCCCGGAGGCCCAGTCCGGGGTCCTTTCCCAGCTCCAGCAGCCGCTCCGGGTCAAAGTCCTCCGGCAGAGCGTCCGGCCACCGGGTCCGGGTGTCAAAATCGGCGGAGAAAAGCACATCCTCCCTGTCCGTCAGGTCCAGGTCCCGCAGGTCCGCCCCCCGCAGGTCGCTGAGGCCATGGTCCGCCTCCGGGTCCGTTTCCCAGAAGGAGACCGCCGCCTCCGGACGGCGGCAGACGCTTCCGGCCCGCAGGGCCTCCGGGGACGGGGAGGCGCAGGCCGTCAAAAGGGCCAGCAGGAGGCAGAGAACAGGGCGCGGGAACTTGGGGTGTTTCATGGGAAATCATCTCCTTATTGTGATGCCTCCATGATAACAGGCGTTTCTTACGAAACCCCTGACAAAATTCTTACGGTTTTCTTACGATTGAAGGGGAGTGGACAACCCTTCCCTTTTTCCTCCAATTTTCCCAAGACCCCTTGACGGAAAGCGGGCGGTGGATTATGTTTATTTTATAAAGAACCACCGATACGGATCACGCAATGCGGAGGAGGGCTTCCCTTGAAAAAATCATCTCATCATGGCGGCCTGCTCCGTGCGGGTGGTAGCCTATTAAGGAAGCGCTGATTTAATCCCCGCGCACATCTTTACGCCATAAATTTCCGCT
>CAJTVF010000085.1 GCA_910579435.1 uncultured Oscillibacter sp. | reverse complement strand
AACAGCCGGACATGGCTTGTCCGACTGTCCATTTTCAATATACAACTTGCCAATAGGCGAAAATTCATATACCGTATATCTTGCATATTTTTCCCGACTGTGCTATACTATTTTCCGCTAAGCGGCGGCGCAGTATTCTAGTCAGATCTGCCGCTTCCTAGGGAGGGCCTAAAAATCCTCTGAAGGGCACATCGATGAAACCCGTGGTGCCTGCTTGATACGCCCAGTTTTGGGTGGGTGCTGGGGGGAAGCGTACTTGGTACGCTTGCGGACTCAGGGCGTATTCCAATGGCATGGTTTATCCGACCCTGTTTCCGTGGAGACCTGTTCTTGTGCGCGGACGTACTCCCACTGTGGTAATTCCGGCCCGCGTACGAAGCAGATTGTGAACCTGCAATGCGGTGCATCGGTCTTTCGGGGCCGTAACGCTGTGTGCAGCCGTAGCCTGCCTTGAGTGGGGCGGGTGGATCAGGGAACTACAGGGAGAAGCCCCGGCCAGGGCAGCTTCCTGATCGCTCTTTGAAACCCGTTTTGCAAAAGAGGCTAAAGAAGCGGACAGACTGTGGTGGAAATCACCTAGGCTGTCCTGACGGGGCAGAAAAGGGATTGCAGTGCGGACTAAGTGGCAATCGGGTAGCGCGGAGAGGCGACGCCGCGCCGGAGCGCCGAACGGGAAACCGCCTCCATCGGCAACGAGAGGTGCGTTCCGGGGAAATCCAACCCGTACCTAAGCCGTAAGATTTACTTTTTCTGCCGCCGCCGGCTTAGCGTTAAAAACAATTGAGCCGCCCCGGCCGGGCGGCTTTCCGGGAGGTTCCTTTGAAAAAACAGCAGAAGGGAAAGGCCCCTTCCCCATATCGTTGGGCCCTTACGGTCTTTTTGATGGCGGTGGTCCTCTCCGCCGTGCTGAGTCTGGCGTCGGAGTCGATGCTGGAGGGCGCGGGCGTGACCGCCGCTCTTTTGATGCTGGCGCTGTTCATCTCCTTAGGCATCCTGTTCGACATTGTGGGTGTGGCCGTGACGGCGGCGGACCCCAAGCCCTTCCACGCTATGGCCTCCCACAAGGAGAAGGGGGCCAAGCAGTCTTTGATGCTGCTGCGGAACGCGGGGCGGGTCTCCAGCGTCTGCAACGACGTGGTGGGGGATATCTGCGGCATCGTCAGCGGCGCCACGGGGGCGGTGATCGTCACCCAGCTCCAGCGGGCGCTGAACCTGAGGACCGTGCTGATCTCCGTGGCCGTGACGGCCCTGGTGTCCGGCCTGACCATCGGCGGCAAGGCCCTGGGCAAGGCCGTGGCCATTAAGAAGAGCACCCAGGTGGTCTATTGGGCCGGGCGGTTTTTATGCGTGTTCCGCCATTGAGAGGAGAAGCTATGCTGCTGGAATCTATTCATTCTCCAGCCGACGTCCGGGCGCTGCCGGAGGGCCAGCTCCCCCAGCTCTGCCAGGAGCTGAGGGAGTTTCTTGTAAAAAGCGTCTCCCAAACCGGGGGACACCTGGCATCCAACCTGGGAGTGGTGGAGCTGACGGTGGCCATTCACCGGGTCTTTGACACGGAGCGGGACCGGCTGGTCTTCGACGTGGGCCACCAGAGCTATGTCCATAAGATTCTGACGGGCCGCCGGGAGCGGTTTGATACCCTCCGCCAGCTGGACGGCCTCTCCGGCTTTCCCAAGCCCCATGAGAGCGTCCACGACGCCTTTATCGCTGGACATGCCTCCAACTCTGTCTCCGTGGCCTTAGGGCTCGCCCGGGCCCGGACCCTGAGGAGCGGGGACTACCGCGTCCTCGCCCTCATCGGCGACGGGGCCCTTACCGGGGGCCTGGCCTATGAGGGGCTGAACAACGCCGGGGCCTCCGGCGAGCCCCTGATCGTGATTTTAAACGACAACGGCATGTCCATCAATCCCAACGTGGGGGCCATGCCCTCCCACCTGGCCCGGCTCCGGTCCCGGCCGGGGTACTATCACTTTAAAAAGTGGTACCGGAGCCTGTTCGGCTCCCGGCCTATGCAGAATCCCCTGTACCGCTTCAACCACAAGGTCAAGACCTTTTTGAAGCGGAACCTGTTTCCCGGGAGCACGCTGTTTGAGGATATGGGCTTCACCTATCTGGGCCCCGTGGACGGCCACGACCTGCCCCGGCTTTGCGACGCCCTCAGCTGGGCCCGGGAGCTGGACTGCCCGGTGGTGGTCCACGTGAACACCGTCAAGGGAAAGGGCGTTCCCTTCGCGGAGCGGAACCCGGACATGTACCACGGCGTGGGGCCCTTCGACCCCGAGACCGGGCGTTTGGAAAAGACCGGGGAGGAGAGCTTTTCCTCTGTCTTCGGAAAGGCCCTGACGGACTTCGCCCGGGAGGATTCCCGGGTCTGCGCCATTACCGCCGCCATGGCGGACGGCACGGGCCTTTCCGGCTTTGCCAGGACCTTCCCGGCCCGCTTTTTCGACGTGGGCATCGCCGAGGGCCACGGCGTCTCCATGGCGGCGGGCATGGCGGCCCAGGGCCTGCTGCCGGTGTTTGCCGTGTACTCCACCTTTTTGCAGAGAAGCTATGACATGCTCATCCACGACGTGGCCCTGGAAAACCTCCACGTGGTCCTGGGCGTGGACCGGGCGGGCCTGGTGGGGGCCGACGGAGAGACCCATCACGGCTGCTTCGACCCGCTGTTTCTCCCGGCCCTGCCGGGCTATACCGTCCTTTGTCCCGCCAGCTTCGCGGAGCTGCGGCATATGCTGCGGCGGGCCCTCTTTGACCTCGCTGGCCCCGTGGCGGTCCGCTACCCCCGGGGAGGGGAGGGAGCCTACCGGGGGGACGCCTCGGACAAGCCCCTGGTCCGCCTCCGGGAGGGAAAGGGCGTCACCCTGCTGGCTTACGGCGTTCTGGTGAACCAGGCGCTGGAGGCGGCGGCGCGTTTGGAGCGGAGGGGAATTCAGGCGGAGGTTTTGAAGCTGAACCAGATTGCACCCCTGGACGGGTCGGTTCTGGCGGACTTTTTCCAGGAAACGGACATCCTATTGGTGCTGGAGGACTGCTTCGGCGCAGGCTGCGTGGGCCAGCGCGTCGCCGCCATCCTGGCGGGGGAGGGCCGGGCCCCGCGAAAGCTGATTTTGAAGAACCTGGGCCGGACCTTCGCCCCGGAGGGCAGCGTCCCTCAGCTGGAGGAGCGGTTTGGCCTGGACGCCGCCGCCGTTGCCGCGGCGGTGGAGGAGGCGTGCCATGAGCGATAAGAAGAGATTGGACCTGCTCCTGGTGGAGCGGGGCCTGGAGGAGAGCCGCCAGCGGGCCCAGGCGGTCATTATGAGCGGCGTAGTGTACGTGGACGGCCGGAAGGCGGACAAGCCCGGCATGGCGGTTTCCGCCGCGGCGGCGGTGGAGGTCCGGGGGGACAGGCTCCCCTATGTCAGCCGGGGCGGGCTGAAGCTGGAGAAGGCCATGAAAACCTTTCCCATCCGTCTGGAAGGGGCCGTCTGCGCCGACGTCGGGGCCTCCACCGGGGGCTTCACGGACTGCATGCTCCAAAACGGCGCGGCCAGGGTCTACGCCGTGGACGTGGGCCGGGGCCAGCTGGCCTGGAAGCTCCGGAACGACCCCCGGGTGGTCTGCCTGGAGCGAACCAACGCCCGGTATCTCAGCCGGGAACAGGTGCCGGAGGAGCTGGCCTTCGCCTCGGTGGACGTGAGCTTCATTTCCCTGAAATTGATCCTTCCGCCGCTGGCGGCCCTGCTGGGGGAGGGGGGACAGGCGGTCTCCCTGGTAAAGCCCCAATTTGAGGCGGGCCGGGAGAAGGTGGGGAAGAAGGGTGTGGTCCGGGACCCCGCCGTCCACCTGGAGGTCCTGGAGCGCTATCTGGACCACGCCAAAGAGGCGGGCCTGACGGTGCTGGGCCTGACTTATTCCCCCATCCGGGGCCCGGAGGGGAACATCGAGTACCTGGGCTTCCTGCAAAAGGGCGGGGGAAATGCCCCGGAATTAGATTTAAAGGCCCTGGTGGAGGAATCCCACCGCCGCCTGAAGGAACACGAAGAGGGAGAGAACGCCCTATGAATCCCAAAAAGATCATTCTATGCCCCAATCCCAACCGGGACCAGGGGATGAAAACCACCCGGGCGGCGGAGGCCATCCTGCGCGGTATAGGCTTTCAGACCGTGGTGTGTTCTCCCTTCCGGGACCGGAAGGAGGGAGCCTTTGCCGACTACGACGTGCTGCCCCTGCCCCAGGAGCTCCGGGGAGCGGACCTGCTGATCACCTTCGGCGGGGACGGAACCATATTGCACCTGGCCAAGCTGGCGGCCCTCCACAAGATGCCTGTGCTGGGCGTGAACATGGGCGGGCTGGGCTTTGTCGCCGAGCTGGAGGCCACGGAGCTGGAGCAGCTGCGCAAGCTCAAGGACTGGCAGTTTGAGCTGGAGCAGCGGATGATGCTGGACGTCTCCGTCTTCCGGGACGGGCGGCAGATTTACACGAACCTCGGCCTCAACGAGGCCGTCATCCGGGAGGGTCCCATCTCCCATGTCATCCACCTGAAGATTTCCTCCGACGGGCGGCACCTGGCGGACATCGCCGGAGACGGCGTGATCGTGGCGACGCCCACGGGATCCACGGCCTACTCCCTCTCCGCCGGGGGGCCGGTGGTGGAGCCGGTGGCCCAGACCATGGTGGTCTGTCCCATCTGCATCCACAACATGCGCTTCTCCTCCTACGTCCTCAGCCCCGAGCACACGCTGACGGTGGAGCTGGAGCGGAACGGGCGGAAGCCGGTATACCTCTTTGTGGATGAGAGCCGGGCCTTCGCCCTGCGGGCGGACGACAAAATCCAGATTCGCCGCTCCCGGTATGTGACCCGCCTGGTGCGGCTGACGGAACGGAGCTTCTGCGAGATTTTCGCGCAAAAAATGCTTCCGGGGGGAATGGACACATGAAGAACGACCGGCAGGCCATGATTCTGGAGATCATCGGACAGGAGAACATCGAGACCCAGGAGCAGCTGCTGACCCGGCTCCAGGCCCGGGGCTTCCGCTGCACCCAGGCTACGATTTCCCGGGATATCAAGCAGCTCCACCTCATCAAGGAGCCGGTGGGCCAGGGGGTCTATAAATACGCCGTCTCCGGAAACCGGACGACGCTGAACGTGGCGGCGAAGCTGCGGACCATCTTCCGGGAGTGCATCGTCAGCATTGACTACGCCCAGAACATCGTGGTGGTGAAGACCATGCCGGGCCTGGCCAACGGGGCTTGCTCGGCCCTGGACAATATGGATATGAACGATATCGTGGGCTCCCTGGCGGGGGACGACACCGCTTTGCTGGTGATGCGGAACACGGAGGCGGCGGAGCTTCTTTGCCAGGAGATTAAGGATATGCTGTGAAACGTCAAGGGGGAGCGGTCTTCCCCTTGAGAATCCCCCACCACCAGTGACATCGGACACTGGTGTGCGCGCCCCAGGGGCGCACAAGTCGTGGAATTTTTGGCACGCGCAGGAGGTGAATTGCCCCAAAGGGGCAAGAGAAGCCCCTCTGGAGGGTGCCGCGCCAAAAATGATTTTAAAATGGAGGAGACAGCCGCCATGCTGGAGCTTCTGCACATTGAAAATATCGCGGTCATCGAGGAGGCGGATATCCAGTTCCGCCCGGGCTTCAACGCCCTCACCGGCGAGACCGGCGCGGGCAAGTCCATCGTCATCGACGCCATGGGGGCCGTGCTGGGAGGCCGGACCTCCCGGGACCTTATCCGCACCGGGGCCGCCAAGGCCTTTGTCAGCGCGGAGTTCTCCGGCGTTCCGGCGGACCTGCCGGGCCTGGCGGAGAACGGCCTGGCCCCCGACGAGGACGGGAACCTGCTTCTCCAGCGGGAGATTTCCGGCGAGGGCAAGAACGCCTGCCGGGCCAATGGCCGTCCCATCACCGTGGCCCAGCTGCGGCAGGTCGGCGGGGAATTGCTGAATATCCACGGCCAGCACGACGGGGCGCAGCTCCTGGACGAGGAGCTCCACGGGGCCTATCTGGACCGCTTCGGCAAAACGGAGGAGCCCTTGGGGGCCTACCAGAAAGCCTACGCCGTCCTCTCGGACCTCCGGGACCAGATCAAGGCCCTCCAGATGGACGAGGCGGAAAAGGCCCGGCGGGTGGACAGCCTCCGCTTCCAGATCGGCGAGCTGGAGCGGGCGGAGCTCCGCCCCGGCGAGGAGGAGGAGCTGGAGGCGCGGCGGAATCTGCTGCGCAACGGCGAGAAGTACCTCTCCGCCCTCTCCGGCGCGGACTACTGCCTCTCCGGAGACGACGAGAGCGCCGGGGCGGTGAATCAGCTGCGGGACGCGGAGGAGGCCCTGTCCGGCGTGCGGAACCTGGACGGGGAGCTGGGGGAGGCGTACAAGCGCCTGGGGGCCCTGCGGAGCGAGGCCTACGACCTGGCGGAGACCATCCGGGATCTGCGGGGGGCCTTCGACTTCTCCCCGGAGGAGCTGGACGCGGCGGAGAGCCGGGCGGACCAGCTCTACCGGATGAAAAAGAAGTATGGGGCCACCGTAGAGGAAATGCTGTCCTACCTGGACCAGCGCCGGGCGGAGCTGGACGCCATCGAGACGGCGGACGACACGCTGCTGTTCCTGGAGAAGAAGCTGGGCAAGGCGGAGAAGGCCGTCCAGACGGCGGGGAAGGCCCTGACGGAGGCCCGGAAGGCTGCTGCTGCTGCCTTGGAGGCCCGCATTCAAGCGGAGCTCCGGGATCTGGATATGAACCGGGTACGGTTTGCCATCGACTTTGCGGAAAAGGACCCGGGCCCCGACGGCTGCGACGTGGTCCGCTTCCTGATGTCCGCCAACGCCGGAGAGGACTTGAAGCCCATTGCCAAAATCGCCTCCGGCGGCGAGCTGGCCCGCATCATGCTGGCCTTGAAGAACGTCCTGGCGGAGCAGGAGGCCGTGGGAACCTTGGTCTTTGACGAGGTGGACACCGGCGTGTCCGGCCGGGCGGCGCAGAAGGTGGCGGAGAAGCTGGCCCAGGTCAGCCGGAGGAAGCAGGTCCTCTGCGTGACCCATCTGCCCCAGCTGGCCGCCATGGCGGATACCCACTTCTCTGTGGAGAAGGGGGAGAAAAAGGGCCGGACCTATACCCATGTGGTCCTGCTGGACCGGGAGCGCCGGAAGGCGGAGCTGGCCCGGATTACCGGCGGCTCCCAGGTGACGGACGCCCTGCTTGCCAGCGCCGGAGAGCTGCTGGACGCGGCGGAAACGTACCGGGCGAAATTAAGGAACCACTGATGAAATCCCCGCACACAGCTTCACGCCATAAATTCCCGC
>CAJTVF010000084.1 GCA_910579435.1 uncultured Oscillibacter sp. | reverse complement strand
AGTGAACTAAGCAGATGCACTTAAAATTATCTGCAAATCTTATTATACGAGGAGGGACATTATGGAAAAGAAATCCATCGCGAAAAACTACGCCTTTTTAGCCGTCATGCTGGGGGCCATGATTCTGGGCGCCATTCTGGGCTGGGTCTGGCCCGCCCAGGTGGACGGGGACGGAAGCGTCATATCCGGCACCGGCGCGACGGTCCTCAAGCCCCTGGGCACCGTGTTCATCAACCTGATGTTCTGCGTGGTGGTCCCCATGGTCTTCGCCTCCATCTCCAGCGCCGTGGCGAATATGGAGAGCCGGAAGCGGGCGGGGAAGATCATGGGCGTCACCGTGGGCACCTTCGTGGTCACCGGGGCCATTGCCGCCGTCATTATGTATGTGCTGATGATGGTCTTCCCGCCGGTGCCCGCCGCCTGGACGAACCTGGCCGCGGAAGAGATCGGCGAGTACGCCACCCTTCCCGACATGATCGTCAACTTCTTCACCGCCAGCGATTTCAGCGGCCTGCTGACCCGCCGGGCCATGCTGCCCCTGATCGTGTTCTCCCTGCTTTTCGGCTTTGCCGTGAACCTCAACGGCGGCAGGGAGACCCCCGTGGGGCGCTTCCTGGACGACCTGGCCGGGGTCATGCTGAAATTCGTAAAGATCATCACCTACTACGCCCCCATCGCCTTCTTTGGCTTCTTCGCCGACCTGGTGGCCACCTACGGCCCCCAGATCACCGAGAACTACGCCCGGGCCCTGGCGGTGTACTATCCCCTCTGCTTTGTCTACATCTTCACCGCCTGGCCCCTCTTCGCCCGGTTCGGCGGCGGCAAGGGCGCTGTCGGCGTCATGTTCCGGCACATCACCAAGCCCGCCGTGGTGTCCCTGGGCACCTGCTCCTCGGTCGCTACCATCCCCACGAACATGGAGGAGGCCGCCGACACCGGCATCCGAAAGGACGTGGCGGATATGGTGCTGCCCCTGGGGGCCACGATGCACATGGACGGGTCCTGCTTCTCCTGCGTGCTGAAAATCGCCTTTGTCCTGGGGGTCTTCGGCCAGAAGCTGACCCTGGGGATGCTGATTCCCGTGGTGCTGGTGGCGGTCCTCAGCTCCGTGGGCATGAGCGGCGTCCCCGGCGGCGGGTACATCGGCGAGTACATCATCTGCTCCATTTTCTTCCCCGCCCAGATGGAGATTGCCTTCCCCATCCTGGTGGTCATCGGCAACCTGGTGGACCCCCCGGCTACCATGATCAACGCCGCTGGAGATTACGTGACCTGCTTCATCGTCTCCCGCTTTGTGGACGGGAAGGACTGGCTCCGGAAGCAGTTGAGGAAATAAGCGTCCCCCGGAACGGGCCTCAGGGCCGGGAGCTGAGCGGTCCTCCTTGCGGGGGCCGTCCCGGTCCCTTTTCCACAGGGGCCCGTTCCTGTATAGGGAAAGCCCCGCGCCAGATGGCGCGGGGCTTCTTTGCTTATTATACGGGCGAATCAGGGAACGCTTCGGCTCCCATATCGGACCGGCGCGGGCGGGGATGGAGGGGGAGGGCTGCATGTTGTTTCCATTGGTGGTATACTCGGCTTATAAAAAACCGGCAAACGGGAATTGGGGGAGGACATGAGATGCAGGAAGCCGTATTGAAGATTCAACAGTTAGGCATACCGCCGGAGGGCTTTGAGGATGGTGAATTTCCCGATGAAGATACCATTCAAATCTGGGACGAATGGGTTGAGGCGGTTGACGCCATAGAAAGGCCGGTAACATGGGAGGAAGCCGAAATCCTTATCAAATGCAGTCCCACCGAGCATATGTCCGGCGTAGAATGGACCTTCCTGCACTGCATCGAAAGCGTCTTCAAGCCTGAAGCAATGGAGGATTACCGGAACCTGATTGAAAAATGCAATTCGGACCTGTTAAAGGACATGCTGGTTCAGCGGCTCCAAAATTACATCGACAGCACGGAGTGATACGCCAGGATTTATGGGGGATTTTGTCTTTTGGCAGAATCCCCCTGTTCCAAATCTTCTCCCGCCGGAGTACCGGCGGAAGAGCATGCGTCTCCGGAACGAAAAAGCATCTGCCCCGGTTCAGGGCAGATGCTTTTTCCAACGCAGTCCGGACGGCAGAACCTGCGGCCTTCGCGCGGGGCGTCTGTTCCGCGCCCTTCTTTTCCGCTGCGCCGCGGAGCCGCCCGGAGGGGTCCCGCCTCAGCGCATGTTGCCGGTCATGCTGTCCACGGCCTGATCTACCGCCGTGCCCAGCTTTTGGATGCCCTGATCCATCTGTTTCTTCACGGTCCGGCGGCTGCTCTGGGGCGCCATCATCCCCGCCACCGCGCCGGCGGCCATGCCCGCGCCGATGCCGAGGAAAAACCCGGTGCTCTTCTTCATCTTCATTCACTCCTTTTCCGTGCGCCTTCAGTTTGCCCCGGAGCGGAGAAAAAATCCGCCGGACCATTTGCCAAAGCCCGCCAGACGCGGTATACTATGGAAAATAACCTGTTTTCCGGGAGGAACCGCCATGACTGCCATCTATCTTATCCGCCACGCCGAGGCGGAGGGCAACCTCTA
Source organism: uncultured Oscillibacter sp. (assembly GCA_910579435.1). Classification (GTDB taxonomy): domain Bacteria; phylum Bacillota; class Clostridia; order Oscillospirales; family Oscillospiraceae; genus Oscillibacter. The sequence goes on along the minus strand of CAJTVF010000084.1, from coordinate 4,829 downwards.
CCGCATCGCCCAGGGCCAGCACGAGAGCAATCTCACGGACCGGGGCTGGCGGCAGGTGAAGGCCCTGGAGCGCCGCTTCGCGGACGTCCCCATCGACGCGGTTTACGCCAGCGACCTCTACCGCACCCGGGCCACCGCCACGGCCATTTACAGGCCCAAACACCTGCCCCTCCACCGCTGCCCGGGCCTCCGGGAGATCTGCGTGGGGGACTGGGAGGGCCGGACCTGGGGGGACATCGCCCGCCGCACGCCGGAGGCCATGGCGGATTTCGGCAGCCGCATGGACCGCTGGGCCATCCCCGGGGCGGAGACCCCGTCGGAAGTGCTGGCCCGGGTCCGCGCCACGGTGGAAAACATTGCCCGGGCGAACCCCGGGAAGACCCTGGCCCTCTTCTCCCACGGCTACGCCATCCGCCTCCTGCTGGCAAACCTCCAGGGGATCTCCCTCCGGGACACCGGGGAAAAATCCCCCACCGGGGACAACACCGCCGTATCCCTGCTGGAGTGGGACGGGGAGCGCCTCCGGGTGGTCTTCATGAACGACAACGGCCACTTAAAGACCCCGGAATATCTGGCGGGGGAACAGGCCGTCCGCCGGGCCTATGCCCTGGAGCCCGGGCTGTGGTTCCGGCCCCTGGCGGGCCCGGAGGCGGCGGAACGCCTCCGCGCAGCCTGGACGGAGGCGGGGGAGGCCGGGCCCGTCCCCGCCGCCTCCCTGACCCTGGAGGGCCTTTTGGGCGAGGAGGCCGTGGGCCTGCTCCACATGAGCCCGGAAACCGGGCGGATTTCCCTGGCCTACATCCGCCCGGACTGCCGGAGGCGGGGCCTGGGCGTCCAGCTCCTGGGCCAGGCGGTGCGGCATACCCGGGAGCGGGGCGGGGAGGAGCTGTCCGCCGCCGCGTCCCCCGGCGGGCCCGGCGGGGCGTTCCTCCGGGACTGCGGCTTTGTCCCCCACGACGGCGGGCCGGAAGGGGCGGTCCTCTGGCGGAAACGCATCGGCTTTGACCCATCGGTCTGACAGTCTGCTAAGACTTTGTAAATTCCTTGTCCGCCTGCCAAATTCCGGCAAAGTTAGCGTTGACAAAACGTGTATGATTTTCTATAGTAGTCTCACAGCTCATGGCTTCGTAAAAGGGAGTAGCTTACGTTTCAAACGTGGCGCGGCTCGTCATCACGATGGTTAACCGCCATCCGGGCCCGCTGAAAAGCGAGACTTTTATCCCGTGGGACAACTGCCGGTATCCGGCGTTGCCCGGGGGATAGAGGTCTCGCTGAATTTTTGGAAAGCGGTGGATCGCATGGAAATTTGGATCACGGTGCTCTTATTTTTGCTGGGCCTGCTCCTGATCATCAAGGGCGGCGACTGGTTCCTGGACGGGGCCGTCTGGATCGCGGAGGCCACCGGCGTGCCCCGGTTCATCATCGGGGCCACCATCGTCTCCCTGGCGACGACCCTGCCGGAGCTGACGGTCTCCCTCACCGGCACCCTCCAGGGGGAGGTGGACCTGGCGGTGGGCAACGCCGTGGGCTCCGTCACGGCCAACCTGGGGCTTATCCTGGGCATCTCCCTGGTGTGCATCCCCTCGGCCGTCAAGAGGGCCCAGTTCCAGCTCAAGGCCCTGCTGATGGTCCTGGGGGCGGGGCTGCTGCTGGTCCTCAGCCGGGGGGGCGTGCTGCGGGCCCTGCCGGGAACGCTGCTGTTCGCCATCTTTGCCGTGTACCTCTGGAGCAACCTCAAGGACGCCCGGACCGGCATGGCAAAGGACCGGGAGGCCCGGCCCAAGCGCCGCACAGTCTCCCGGCGGCAGATGATGGAAAAGCTCTTTCTCTTCGTCCTAGGCATTACGGCCATTGTCGCCGGCTCCCAGCTTCTGATCAACTACGGCAGTGAGCTGGCCCTGCTGATGGGGGTCCCCGCCAGCATCATCGGCGTGACCATGGTGGCCGTCGGCACCTCCCTGCCGGAGCTGGTCACCACGCTGACGGCCATCGCCAAGAAGGAATCCTCCATGTCCGTGGGCAACATCATCGGGGCCAACGTCATCGACCTGACCATGATTCTGCCCGTCTGCTCCGCCGTCAGCGGCGGGGCCCTGACCATCGGGGCGCAGACGACGCTGCTGGACATGCCGGCCTGTCTGCTGCTGTGCTGTGCGGCGGTGCTTCCGCCTCTGGTGACGGAGCGGTTCTACCGCTGGCAGGGCGTGCTGATGCTGGGGCTGTACGCGGGGTATATAGCGCTTTTGGTAACTTAGGGCCTGTCTTTGGGAGAGGCTGGGGAGCGGGGCGCAGGATTGGAAACATCCTGCGCCCCGCTTGTCCCTTGGCGGCTTGGATAGGAGGAACAGGCATATGGCAGAGATTGCTTTCGATGGGAGGATCTGCTATACTTTCTTTGTGAGCAAGAGCAAAGAACGTATGGGGGTATCATTATGTTTTGGACATTGCGGATAAGACCCGGAGAAGAGGAAAGAAACGTATATGCTGAAGCGGAGGAATATGGAGTTATCTGCAAGCCGCAGGATTTGCAGGGAATTGCCGAACGCTTAGATAAATATATGAAAAAGACGAAAGTGCGCGGAGCCGGTTTGATAAAATACATTGGACGAAGCCATCTCGTGGATGACGGCGAAAACTGGTATGAATGGAGCATGGGACTTTCATGCTCAAAAGAGGGACGTTTAGGCCTTGTTTGAAAAATGGCAAAACGCCCAAAACGGCGGATCTTTTTCCGCCGCTCTGCGTTAAATTTTCTTGCCGGGCGTCAGCCCGCCCGCGAAAATTTGCCTTGATTGGCGAAAAAATCTCTCACCGTTGGGCATTCCGCCAATTTTCAAACAAGGCCTAAGCAATGAACAAGGACGCTTGTGGTATTTTGAGTTCATGCCGAACCGGCATTATCATTTAGGATTAGGACAAACGAGCGCGGAAGAGGTGTATGAATTTCCCCAAAGGAAAGATATCCTGTATTATTTTATCCTGGTTAAATATTATTGGTATTATGAAGAAAATGGTGAGATTGTGTGCGCCGATCACGACGACGCGCGAAAAAAGCGGGAGGCATTTTTTCAGGGCTTATTTCACTGCATTGGCTTTCCTGTAGAAACCCTGTATACTTATCCTAAGGATTCCCGCGGCATTTTCTGTAAACCGGGGAAGAAGTTTGGCGAAAGCCTGACATGATATCATCCGGCTTCACGTTCTTTTTCCCAGCCGTTCACGCCACATGGTCAATTCCTTTTGGACATTCTCTGTATCAGAAAGCCAATCAAGCCACTCCTGATAAAATTCATGAAAGCTGTACGCCTTAAAAAGATACGCTCCTTCATTGTCCGCAATGAATATCTGCCCCTTTCGCTCACCGGATACGACGAGGACAAAATCCCATTGGCATCCGTGGGTCCCCAGGACAAAAAAGCCGTCTGTGCCGCAAACGGCGTCTTCCTCTTTCTCATAGATAAAAAATTTATCAGGATTTTGTACATAAGCAGCCTTAGCAAAGGAACAGCTTTCCACTTCTTCCAGCATCATCGGCCGTGGCACAAACGGCGTTTCCAGGCTGCGTTTATATGCCTCCTGGAAATCGCCGTACGCCCCGCTCATAAGGGAATCCTCAAACGGCATAATCCCATAATCAGGACCCGCTCCTCCATTCGCGGCCTTCGTGATAAACTGGAAGTAATCCTCTGGAAACGTAAAATGATACGTTTCCTCTACCAAACGGACAGCCGCCGCATCCAGTGGCGGATTCAGCTTATATTGATGCTTCGACGCGCCAAACAGCTCTCATTTCCAATCTATGCGGTGCGCCCGCTCCAATATCGTTATGATTTTTTCATAACATAATGCCGCCATTTTTCTCCTTATCTGTGTACGAAACGCACACATTTTCTTTGTCAATTCGCTGAGAACGCAAAGCCGAAGCGGGACTTCATTACGAATCAACACCCGCCAAAAAGCAATTTCTTTTCGGCGGGTGTTTGTTCCCCTGCGGCACACGCCCCAAAGGGGGCTTTTCTTTTTTCCAAACGACAGGCCGGGCCCTCGTTCTTCCCTCAGGGCTCCCCGTCTTCCTCCAGCAGCCGCAGTCCCGCCAGATCCGTCACCGGCAGGGAGAAGGCCACGGCCTGGGCCCGGGTGCTCATTCCCGCCTGGGTCATGACGGCCTTCATGATGGGCTTGCGGTCCGCCTCCTTGGCCAGGATGAATACGATCTCCTTCTCCGCCGCCAGGGACACGCCCAAAAACTTTCGCGCCAGCTCCGTCCCCGTGCCCTTGGCGTGGATGGTGGTGCCTCCGGCGGCCCCGGCGGAGCGGGCGGCGTCCATCACCTGGTCGGTGTGGCCCCGGTTGGCGATGACCACGATCAGCTCGTGGGTGATGTCCCTGTCCATGTCGTCGTCCTCCTCCGCCTGCCATGACAGCAGATAGTCCCTGGCCCGGGCCCCGCCTACGCTGGAGATGGGCACGGTCATCAAAATCCCCCGCCCCGGCACGTCCAGCCACAGCTCCCGGGCCGCCCGCCGCACAATGCGCCCCGACCGGGGGGCCGCCAGCAGCAGCACGGCCTTCTCCGTGGCCTCCAGGCCCAGGTAATCCAGCACCTCCGTGGCGGCGGTGCCCTGTCCCAGGGCGGACAGCACCAGCGCGGCCCCCTGGGACTGGAACCAGGCGGCGAACTCCCCGCCCCGGCTCCGGTCCGTAATAACGATCATGAGAACGGCGCTGTCCATGGGCGGGCCTCCTCTCTCCAAGCGCTCCCGCGCTCAAATTCAAGGAAGCACTGATTTAATCAACGTGTGCAGATTTGCGCCAGAAATTTTCGCTGG
>CAJTVF010000083.1 GCA_910579435.1 uncultured Oscillibacter sp. | reverse complement strand
CGGTGGCTTCGGGCCGCTGGGTATAGATCATCAGCTGCTCCGGGAAGGGATATTTGTAGAGACGGCCAGCCGTGGCGAGAAAGGCCGTCCACTCCTGATAGCTGCTTGTGATCTGCCGGGCGGCGCTGTCCGCCATTTGCAGGGCCGCTTGGACGTTGTTACTCCCCATAGGCAGCGTCCTCCGGGTCAAAGTCGGGAATCAGGTCAAGGGCGGCAAAGGCCGCGTCGTCCATGCCGCGCAGCTTGTCCAGGGCGCTGTCCGTCAGCTCCCGCAGCTCCGCCTCGTCCGGTTCCAGATAGCGGCGCATATCCTCCAGGGCGGCGATGGTCCCCAACCGGGTCCCGCCTCCGCTGTAAATGCAGACCAGATTTCTCTCCTCAAACGTCAGATCACTCATGTTATCGCTCCCTTTCCGCGCTCTTTTTCGGCGCTGTTTTTTTGCGGTCCTTCTGGGGCGGGGCGGCGTTCAGCTTTGCCAGGATGGATTTTTTCTCCCCCTGCTCCCGGCGCTGGGCCTCGGCCAAATCCGTGAGGGAAATGGGCTGGCCGGACCGGGCCTGCTGCTCCAGCTCCGCGACGGTGGCCTTGGGGCCGTTGTTGATGATGCCGTCGATCATCCCCAGGTCGTCCTCCAGAGACATTTCCGCATTTTTCAGATAATTCTCCGGCTGGAGGAAGTCCGGCAGCTGCTTGAAGCCGTAGCTGTCGCAGTAGTGACAGGTTAGCACACCGTCCAGCCGGATGGCAATGATGTCGCTGACGGACATGGACGGACGCTGGTAGTCCGCCGGGTGGTCGTTATTAAATACATACCACAGCCGTTCCAGGGCCTCGTCCGCGCTGTTCACTTCGGATAACGGGGCGGTGTAGGCCAGATCGTAATTGCCGCGCTCCACCTTGCGGCCAATGGAGTTCAGCCAGTCCAGGGATTCATAGCGAATATCCCGCAGGGAATCATCGCCGTCGAGCTTCACCTGATAAATGGCAAAGCAGTCCCCGCCGTGGTTGAGAAAAGCCCGCTCCCGGTCCTCCTGCCAGTCCATGCGGCCCGCCACGGCCTGCCGGAAGTCCGGGCTGTCCTCCCATTCCTCGCGGGGGACTGCGAACATCACGCCCTCCGGCTGTTCCATCAGGTCCTCCCGGTCAAAGACCATTTCCGGGGCCTCGCCGGTCCGCACCATGTAGACGGTCATATCCCGGTCCACCAGCTCCGCCCCCCGCTCTCTGGACAGGGGCAGGAGGTCCGTCCCCGAATAGCCCAGCTCCGCCAGACCGTCCAGCGTCATGGAGCTGTCCGGCATGGGGTACTCGTCCAGTGTCGTGTCCGGCTGGACGGCATCCTTCTGGGAGAGATGCTCCCGCAGTTCCTCCAGGGCTTCCATGGGGGCGAGGTCAACGGCCAGTGTGCCGATCTCCTCCGTCCTTCGGATATGCTCCACAACGTCCGGGATGGAGAGGCCGGGGGAATCCAGCTGTCCGCCGTCGAGCTGGGCCATGTCGTGCTTGGTGTAAAGCGTGTAGTCCCAGCCCCCGTCACCGGCCTGGATATGGAGGTACACGGAATCGTCCAGAAGGTAGAGAGCTTCGTCCGCCTGCTCCGGGGGCGCGGGGACATCCGGGGCTGTCTGTACCGGGTCAGCCTGCTCCGGCGCGGAGGGCAGTTCAAAGTCCGGCTGGCGCATATCCCGCAGGGTGAACGTCCCGGCCTCCAGCCCAGCCACTACCCGCTGGCACTCGGCTGCGGTCCCTGTAAAAACCAGCTTGTAGGGGGTCAGCTGGTCATTCTGCTTCCGGTACGTCTGGACCGCGCTGCGGTCAACCGTACTGCCAGCGCCGAAAATCGGTTCAATTTTACAGATGAGGGCCGCGTCCCACTGGTCGCTCAATTTCTCCAGCCGGTCCCGGAGAACGGCGGTTTCGGGCCGCTCGGTATGCTGGGCGGCATCGCTCAAGATACTGCGGAAACCATTAAAAGAGCCGTTCAGCAGGGAGGGCAGCAGGGCCTCCGCCATGTTCTCTTTCTCCCGCAGTTCGGCATTGTTGGGCAGGGGAAGCAGACGGGCCTCCTGCAACTCCGCCAGATAGCCGCACAGGTCGGAGACAAACTTCTCCGGGGTGTCGGTCAGCTCCGCCGCTGGCGCGGTCCGCTCCTGGACCAGCCCATCCAGCCGTTCCAGCATGGCCTTGGCGGTCATCAGGCTGTTATGCTCCACAAGATAGGTCAGCGGGCCGCGAACGCCGTCAAAATAGCCGGTCTGCATTTCCGCCGCAAGGTCGGCTATGGACTGCTCCCTGGGGTCCAGCGTGAAGGGACGCTCCAGAATCCCCGTCTGATGGAGCTGGTCCATGTAGTCGTACAGGTCGGCGGCAAACTGCTCCAGCGTATCGGGTCCGGCCTGCTCCGGCTGGGCGGCGAGGTCAATGCCCCGCTCCTTGCAAATCTCGGCAAAGTGCCTGTCGATGGTGCTGATAAGGCCGCTGACGGTCTTGGTGATGGTCTCCAGGCTGGCTTTCAGCTCCGGCAGGGACTTGTCCCTGCTCCACCCGGCGATGTAGCCCATAGAGTTGGCGCTGGTGTCGATGCCGTAATACTGGCAGACGGCGAAGGACACGCTCTCGGCCTCCACCTCCATGGTGTTCTTGTCCTTGGCCTTGGGCGGGTCCTTGTCTGTGTTCCCGGCAGCGGCGGAGAGGCGGTCCTTCTCTCGGTCATGGAGGACCGCGTGACCGATCTCATGGACAGTGGCGCACACCGTCTGCACCTGGCTCATGCCCTCCCGGATGGAGATGGTCTGCTTGGTGAAGCTGCACACGCCGTCCGTATCAGGGGCCAGGGACGCAAAGGAGATGGGCATGGGAGACGTGCGCCGCAGGGCCTCCATAAACGCCTCGTACTGCTGCACATCGCCGGTCAGGCCGGTGGCGAGGCTGGGGAGCGGCTTGCCCTCCGTCTGGTCGGCGGTAAAGACCTTCACCGGCTTGAACAGGGGGATTTCCACGGTTTTTTCATCTATGATGATGTTGCCTTCCCGGTCCAGCACCGGGGCCTTGGTGTCCGGGTCCAGCCGCATCTCCTCGATCTTCTTTTTCAGAGGCGTGGGGGCGATGATGGTCAGCCCCTTCTCGCCCTTTTTCACATGCCGCCCGAACTGCTTCCACTTGTTGAAGCCAGCGGCGGGCATGGAGGCGTGGGGCCGCTGCATGTGAATGAGGATGGTGTTGTTGACGGAATAGCTGTGGAACCGGGACATGGTGCGGAGGTAGTCAAAATACCGTTCACTCTGGAACAGGTCCTGGATATTCTGTTCAATGCTTGAAACAATTTCCTTGACCCGTTCCCGGTTGCTGGGCTTCTGGTCAGCCATGACAGATCAACTCCTTTCTGTGGGCTGTAACGGTTTAGGACCGCGTTTCAGAGGGTCCGGGGGAAAAGATACGGGCGCTCCCGGACCAGGGCCGGAAACGCCCGGAAACAGCAGGGTTTTCGGGGGCCTAAAGCGTTACAGTTACCCCCTGTGGCGGCGCACCCGGTCGCGGGTCTTTCTCCGCCGCTCCTTTTGGGCGCAGGGGCCGCAGTACACGGCCCGGTTGCCTTTGGCGAGGAAGCGTCCGCCGCAGAGGGCACACCGCTTCCAGCTGTGAGCGCCGCCCAGGACCTCCGCACACAGCTCCCGGTCAGCGGGGAGGACGGCGGCGCGGAAGTATTTGCAGATCAGGGTGGGGGAAATCAGCTGGGGACAGGGGCAGGGGTCGCCATCGTCCAGCGGCAGGCAGTTTCCCCCGTCATAATTGGCGCACAGGCGGCGGATGAGCTTTCTGGCCCGCCGGAATTGGCTGTCGTTCATGCGGTTCAGCTCACTCATGGCTGAACTCCAGTTTATAGTTCGTCCGCTCCCCATCGTCCTCCAGAATGACCGTGGCATCATAGGTCTTGCCGGTTTTCTCGGACCAGCAGCCGGTGAGCTTCACCCGTCCCGCTTTCAGCAGCGAGGCGGCGACGGATTTTGTCAGCTGCTTCTTCTTGGCGGAGAAGAATTTGCTGTCTTTCCAGAAGACGAAGCGGCAGTCCCGGTTCTCGCAGAAAAAGCCCTTCTTACTCTCGGTGACAGCGCCGCCGCACCGGGGGCAGGGGCCGACGGCCTCCCGGTCCGGGGGAAACAGGACCTCCCAGCCGGAGACCGGCTGATAGTCCCGGACCAGATCGCGGACCAGGGCGGTGATGCCGTCCATGAAGTCCTCCGGGGCCAGCGTCCCCCGCTCCACCTCGCCCAGCCGCTGCTCCCATTCGGCGGTCAGCAGGGGGGATTGCAGGGCCTCCGGCAGAACGGTAACGAGGGAGCTGCCCGCCTGGGTGGGCAGAAGATTGGTGATCTTCTTTGCCTTTTTCCGTTCCACCAGCCCGGAGGTCACCAGCTTCTCCAAAATAGCGGCGCGGGTGGCGGGGGTCCCAATACCGCGCCGTTCCGCATCCTCCGGCATATCCCCAGCCCCGGCGGTCTCCATGCTGGCGAGGATGGAATCTTCCGTGAAGTGCTTGGGTGGGGCCGTCTTGCCGATCTTGACCCGGACCGCCTCCACCGGCAGCGTCATCCCCTCTGTCAGCCCGTCCGGGAGGGCCGCATCCTGGGGCAGCTCGGCATAGGCCCGCCAGCCCGCGTCCAGCAGGACCTTCCCCTTGGCGGAGAAGCTGTGACCGGCGCACTCCACCACCACGGCGGTCTCCGCATACCAATAGGGCGGGCAGACCGCCCGGAGCAGGGCCAGGGACACCAGCCGCAAGACCTCCCGCTCTCCCAGGGGCAGGGCGGAGAGGTCGGCGGCAGCGGCGCTTCTGGTGGGGACAACGGCGTGGTGGTCCGTGACTTTCCCGCTGTTGCAGACCTGGGAGGCCAGCACCTCCCCCGGCGCGTCCAGGCCACAGACTACAGCGGCGGCGGAGACCAGAGCGGGGACGGTGTTCTCCATATCGTCCGTCAAAAACCGGCTGTCCGTCCGGGGATAAGTACACAGCTTCTTCTCATAGAGGGCCTGGAGATAGTCCAGGGTCTGTTGGGCGGTATAGCCCAGGGCGCGGTTGGCCTCCCGTTGGAGGGTGGTCAGGTCATAGAGGGCCGGGGGCTTCTCGGACTTCTCCCGGCGTTCCGCCGTCTGGATGGAGACGGTGTTTCCCTCGCAGGAGGCGGTGAGGGCGGAAGCGTCCTTCTTGACGCTGATCCGCTCCCCCGTGACGGTCATGCCGCCGCAGTCCAGCTCCACCGTGTAGAACGGTTCCAGGGCAAAGGCGGCGATCTCCGCCTCCCGCTGTACAATGAGCGCCAGCGTGGGGGACATCACCCGCCCGATGTTCAGCGTCCGGTTATACAGCAGGGAAAACAGCCGGGTGGCGTTGATGCCCACCAGCCAATCCGCCTTTTGTCGGCACAGGGCCGCTTGGTGGAGGCCGTCATAATCCCTGCCGGAGCGAAGGCTGGCAAAGCCCTCCCGGATGGCCCCGTCCTCTATGCTGGAAATCCACAGCCGCTTCATGGGCTTGGTGCATCCGGCCAGATGGTAGGCGGTACGGAAAATCAGTTCCCCCTCCCGGCCAGCGTCGCAGGCGTTCACCACCTCGGACACGTCCTCCCGGCGCAGCAGGGTCCGCAGGGTGTCGAACTGGCCTCGCTTGTCCTGGCCGACGGTGAAGCGCCAGTTTTCCGGCAGGATGGGCAAATCCTCCCGCCGCCACTTGCCGTACCGGGGGTTGTACACCGCAGGCTCGGCCAGCTCCGCCAGATGCCCCACGCACCAGCTCACCAGCCAGCCCGCGCCCTCCATGTGGCCCTCCTTCCGGGCCGTGGCCCCCAGCACCTTGGCAATGCTCATGGCAACCGACGGCTTCTCCGCAATCACCAGCTGATACATAAGAATCACTCCCTTCTAAACAGGGAGCGGCCTCGATTCCTGTCGAAGCCGCTCGAAAATTATGGATTGTTTTAGATAAAAGGATGGAGTACAATAGAAGGACAAACATATTGCGAGGTGTCTTATGAAAAAATTTGTGCTGTACCGCTCGTTAAAGGGCGGAAAAATTGACCGTGATTTAGGCAAACATGAGCTGGTCGGCGTTGAGTACGGCGAGGACATCGACGCTGTGACCGATACATTGATCGACGTGGTATGCGATGACCTCGCCGGACTTCCAGAGTATGAGCATTGCGAAACCTGGGCCTATGCCCCGGAAGAAATGGAAGATTTCCGCCGTACAAAGCGGTATCAATACTATATGGGCGGCGTTGTGTCCCCTCCCAACGCAAAGGAAAATATCCTCTATGAGTACGGCATCATTGAGACGGAGAGCGGCAGATAACCGTCATACCGGCTGATCTCTCACACCCCGGTAGCAGGGCAGGACGCAGCCCTCGCCATACCGCCTGCACCCGTGGCAGGGGTGGCCCTCCGGGGGCTGGGGCGGGGGCCGGTCACGCTGGGCGCGGGGGATCTGCATCATCACACGCTCCATGGGGCGGTCCGTGAAGTATTTCATTCCTCCCCGTCCTCCGCCGCATCCTGGTCAGCGTCCTCCAGCTCGTCCTCGTCGTCCCCGTAGTCGTAGTCGTCCAGGTCGGTGCTGCCCTTGGCCTCCGGCTTTTTCTTCATGAATTTCAGATAGTACACCGCGCCGCCGCCCGCCAGGACCAGCACCAGGACGATCACCAGCAGGCCGGTATTGCCGCCCTTTTTCTGCGGCTCTGGCTTCTCCAGCTCCGGGTCGGGGTCCGGTTCCGGCGCTTTCCCGGCGCACTCGCTCATATTGACGGAACAGACCGCGCAGGAGGTATTCACCGCCCCCGCCGCACACTTGGCGGAACAGGAACAGACCGCCGGGGCCTGTTCCCCATCCTCCATCAGCGAGAGCAGGTCGGCCTCGTCCACCTGGTTCAAAAAGTGGACGGTGTTCTCCCCGTCCTCCGCCCGGTCAATAATGATGTAAAAATAGCTGCCGCTTTTGGTGACAACCGTGATAAACTGCTTTTCCTCCGGGGTGTTCCCATTCAGATCGTCCACCAGCGTCAGATTGCCCTCCGGGGTGAGTGCGCCGGTGTTCCCGTCCGCGCCGGTCATGCCCTGCATCATCAGGGACAGAAACAGCGTCAGGGACTGTTCATCCAGCTGGCCGGGGGCATTGTCTGCTGCCGGGGGGACTTCCGCCACATTCAGATACTTGCCGCAGACGTAGCCCCTCTTTTCCGTGATAAGGACCTCGTACCAGCCGTTTTCCTCCCCCAGCACCTGGACCTGATCGCCGGGGGCCAGCTGCCCAATCACGGCATAGTCCGTACTGCCGCCGGAGCGGAGATTCAGCCGGGACCCGCCCGTGACCACTGTGCCGATCCGGTCCGGTTCGGCGGTGTCGGCGGTGCTGTCCGCCTCCCCGGAGAACAGCATGGCAAAGAGGCTGTCCAGGTTGATGGTGAAGCTGCCGCCCGCCTCGGCTTGTCCCGATTCTTGGGAGTTCTCCCCGCTGGCGGCAAAGGCCGGGACGGAGAGGTCGGTACAGCACAGCGCCACGCAGAGCAGGACGGACAGGATGTGCTTTGTGAATTTACGCATAATCGGGTT
>CAJTVF010000082.1 GCA_910579435.1 uncultured Oscillibacter sp. | reverse complement strand
TTCTGGTGATTGGCCCGGTGTCCCTGGACCACAACATCGACTATCAGGGAAACGAGCGCAGGGAAGTGGGCGGGGCGGTGGTGGCCTCCGGCTTCGCGGCGGCGAAGAGCGGGAACAAAACCGCCCTCTTCACCAAGCTGAACCCCGCCGACGCCGACGTGGAGGCCCGGTTCGCCGGGTCCGGGGCCGACCTCTACTGGAAGCCCTCCAAGGCGACCTGCTCCATCCGCAACCAATATTTTACCGCCGACAAGGAGAAGCGCTCCTGCACCTCCATGGGCGTGTGCGATCCCTTCCGCTTTGAGGAGCTGCCGGACATCGAGACGAAAATCTACCACTTCGCGGGCCTGGTCTACGGCGATTTCGGCGGCCCGCTCTTCGCCGAGGCGGCGAAGCACGGCAAGGTGGCGGTGGACGTCCAGTGCCTGCTGCGGCACGTGGAGCCGGACAAAACCATGGCCTTCCACGACTGGGCGGAGAAGCGGGAATACCTGCCCTGTATCGACTACCTGAAAACCGACGCCGCCGAGGCGGAGATTCTGACGGGCCTGACGGACCGGGCGGAGGCGGCGAAGCTGCTCCACAGATGGGGGGCGAAGGAGGTCCTCATCACCCACAACACGGAGGTGCTGGCCTACGACGGGGAGAAGGCATACACCTGCCCCATCAAGGCCCGGAACCTCTCCGGCCGGACGGGGCGGGGGGACACCACCTTTGCCGGGTATATCACGGAGCGGCAGCGGGCGGGGATTGAGGAAGCCCTGCGGTACTGCACCGCCCTGGTCTCGTTGAAGATGGAAACCCCCGGCCCCTTTCAGGGAAGCCGGGAGGATGTGGAACATTATATGGCGGAGTTCTATTAAGGGACCACTGATGAAATCCCCGCACACAGCTTCACGCCATAAATTCCCGCTGGACTGCGTCAGAAAATCTTGAAATCCGCCAGGATTTCTGCGATTTTCTTCCTTGCCAGCGAAAATTTCTGGCGCAAATCTGCACACGTTGATTAAATCAGTGCTTCCTTAAGCATGGAACGCGGGCCGTTCCCCCAATTATACGGAAAGAGGCATAACCGGATGAAACCCCTGCGCCGCAGGGGTTTCATCCGGCTTTTCTCTGCAATCCTTCGGGATTAAACAGGCTCTGCAGCGGCCTTTCCGCTTCCGGCGCAGTCCGCCGCCGTCAAGGTCCCGGCGGCGTCGAAAAGGGCGCTCCGAAAACTTCCCGGGCCCCGGCAGCCGGCCAGGGCTTCCGCCCGGCGGGAGCAAACTTTCCAAAAGGCGGCGGCGGTGGCGGCGGCGGTGAGGATGTCCGGCTCCACCGCCGCGAATACGCCGCAGAGCACCGACAGCATACAGCCCGTGCCGGTGACCTGGGTCATATGGGCACTGCCGCCGGAAATCTTCCAGAGGCCGGTCCCGTTCGAAAGGAAATCCTCCGGCCCGGAGACGAGGACGTCGGTCCCCAGCTTTTGGGCCAGACGGAGCGCCAGCGTCCCGCGCTGAGCCGGGTCCAGGGCGGCGGGACTGTCCACCCCCTGGGCCCGGCTCTCCAGGCGGAGAAGGGCCCCGGCCTCGCCTGCGTTTACCCGCACCAGGGTGGGAGTGAAGTGTTTCAGCAGCATCTCCGCCTGCTCCAGCCGCCAGGGGCTGGCTCCCACGCCCACCGGGTCCAAAATTACGGGCTGGCCCAGCCTCCCGGCCGCCTGTCCCCGGAGGAGGCAGGTTTGAAAGGTTTCCTCCCCCGGCGTTCCGGTGTTCAGCACGGCGGCATCGGAAGCTGCGGCGATGGCCTCCATCTCCTGCGGGGCCTGGGCCATGATGGGGCTGGCCCCCACGGCCAGCGCCAGATTGGCGCAGTCGTTGGCGGAGACGATGTTGCTGACGCAGTGGACCAGGGGCCGGCGGCGGCGGACCGCCTCCAGCAGGGAGAAGTCAGGTGCTGCCATAAGGACCTCCTGTTCTCAGTGCTCCAGCGCGGCCTGCATGTTCTTTAGGGTCCCGCTTTTCCGAAGGGCGAACACCAGCGCCCCCGCCAGAAGGGACCCTGCCACCGTGGAAATCAGGAAGGGGACCACATAGCCGTAAAAGGCGGCGGGGATGACGGCGGGGTCCAGGAAGGCCAGGGCCAGGGGATAGGCCGCCAAGCCGCCCAAAAAGCCGGTGCCCGCCGTCTCGCCCGCCAGCGTGGCGGGGATATTCCTGGTTTTTTGGTAAATCAGGCCGCAGAGCAGGGCTCCGCACATGCTGCCTGGAAAGGCCACGATGCTTCCCACGCCCAGAAGGTTGCGCAGAAGACTGGCGGCAAAGGCCGCGCCGGCGCCATAGCCGGGCCCCAGAAGCACGGCGCAGAGAACGTTGACCATGTGCTGCGTGGGGGAGCACTTGCTGCCCAGCACCGGGAAGGTGATGAACATGCTGCCCACGACGGCCACGGCGCACAGCACTCCGGCCAGGGCCAGTTTTTTCGTTCGATAGTTTTTCATCAGAAAGCTCCTTTGCGTGTTCAAAATCGCAGGGAGAAAACCGCAGCGTTTTCCCCTTGCCTGGCAAGGCTGGGCGGTCTCTCCGCCCCGGAAAATGCGGTCGAGGCTTACTGGCCTCCTCTCACGCCGGAACACGGCTTCCCATCGCTGCGTATACGGCCGGACCCAGGGCGCTCCCCCTCGGCCCGCTCCCGGCTTACAGCCGGCGCAGCTGAAAGGAATCCAAGATTCTTTTCAACAAACCGCCGCCGGGACGCCTGTGGCGTTCTCCCCCTCCTTCGCAAACGAGATTCCGGACATGTGCCCATGAAAAAACAGGCGGACGCTCAGCGCCGCCTGTCAGGTTTCCTCCGGTCGTTTCTCCGGTATGACTCCCTCCGGCGGCATGACCCGCATCAGGTAAAAGGGTCGAAGCGTGCGCTTCCTCTCAGCCGGTCCTCCGGCTCCCCTGTTTTTCGTGTTTATCATAGCACCGGGAAAAAAGTTTGTCAAGGGGGCTTGCAATGGGGGGAGAAAAGGCGTATGATTGTGGCACAACAAAAGGGGAGTCCGCTGGCGCGGGCTGAGAGGGAACCGTGAAGGTTCCGACCCAGAACCTGATTTGGATCATGCCAACGTAGGGAGATAGTGTGCGGCTCGCCGCGGACAGACTGGGTTGGTTTGTCCGCGGTTTTTTGTGTGTTAGGAGGAATGGTTATGAATATCAGGCGGGAGGACCTGCGGCTTTACGCTGTTACGGACCGGGCGTGGGCTGCGGACGAGGCGGAATTGTTCCGCCAGATCGAGGCCGCCGTCCGGGGCGGGGCCCGGATGGTCCAGCTCCGGGAAAAGCGCATAGACCCCGGGGCCTTTCTGGAGGAGGCCGGGCGCTTTGTGCGGCTCTGCCGCCGCCTGGGGGCGCTCAGCATCATCAACGACAGCGTGGAAGCCGCCCTGAAGGCCGGGGCGGACGGAGTTCATGTGGGCCAGTCGGACCTGGAGGCCGGACGGGCCCGGGCCCTGCTGGGCCCCGGGAAGATCGTGGGCGTCTCCGCCCATTCGCCGGAGGAAGCCGTCCGGGCCCAGGCCGCCGGGGCGGATTACCTGGGCTGCGGAGCGGCCTTCGCCACCGGCAGCAAGCCGGACGCGAAGCCCATCTCCCGGGAAACCATCCGGGCCGTCACGGCGGCGGTGGAGATCCCCGTGGTTGCCATCGGCGGCGTGAACCAGGAGAACATCCTGAAGCTGAAGGGCCTGGGGCTGGCGGGGGCTGCGGTCATCTCCAGTATCTTCGGCCAGCCGGACCCGGAGCAGGCGGCCCGGGAGCTGCGGGCTCTGGCGGAGCAGCTATAAACGTATTCCCCGTCCTGATCCGCCCAAAACCCGTTTTGGGCGGAGAGGAGGAAATTCCCCGTCCGGCGCAGTTTTCCGCCCTTGGCGGAAAACGAAGCGGTAAGGGGAATTTCCGACGACACGGTACATTGGGGGCACCACCTTGTATCGTGATATAAAACTTCAATGCGAAAAGGAGAACGAAACATGAAAACAGCATTGACGATCGCTGGGACCGACCCCAGCGGAGGCGCCGGAATCCAGGCCGATATCAAGACCATGACTGCCAACGGGGTATTTGCCCTGACCGCCGTCACGGCCCTGGTGGCCCAGAATACCACCGGCGTCAAGAGCATCCAGGAATCCACGCCGGATTTCCTGGCGGAACAGCTGGACTGCGTGTTCACCGACATCTTCCCCGACGCGGTGAAAACCGGCATGGTCGCCAGCGTCCCCCTCATCGAGGTCATCGCGGACAAGCTGGAGCAGTACCGGGCGAAACACATCGTGGTGGACCCGGTGATGGTGGCGACCTCCGGGGACCGGCTGATCTCCGAGGACGCTTTGGAAACCCTGAAGGGCCGTCTCCTGCCCCTGGCCGCGGTCCTCACGCCCAACATCCCCGAGGCGGAGATCCTCTCCGGCAGGAAAATCGGAACGCCGGAGGACATGACCCGGGCCGCCCGGGCCATCGGCGAGGCCTACGGCTGCGCCGTGCTCTGTAAGGGGGGCCATCAGGTCAGCGACGCCAACGATTTCCTCTGGCAGCCCGGCGGGGAGGGACGCTGGTTCCGCTCCCGGCGGGTAGATAACCCCAACACCCACGGCACCGGCTGCACCCTCTCCAGCGCCATTGCCTCCAATCTGGCGAAGGGCTTTGACCTGGAGACGGCGGTACGGCGGTCCAAGGATTACATTTTCGGGGCCCTGTCCGCGCAGCTGAATCTCGGGCGCGGCTCCGGGCCGATGGACCATATGTGGGACCTCCGGAGCCGCTTCACCGGCGGGAGGGCGGACCTATGAAAAAGACCTCTGTCTTTCAAAACGGCCTCATCTGGTTCGGAGCCGGGGTGTCCCTGGCGGAAATCCTGACCGGGACCAGCTTCGCTCCTCTGGGCATGGCGAAGGGCTTCGCCGCCATTGTGGCCGGCCATATAATCGGCTGTACCCTGTTCTTCCTGGCGGGCCTCATCGGCGGGCGGAGCGGAAGGAGCGCCATGGAGGCCGTGAAGATGAGCTTCGGCCAGCGGGGCGGGCTTCTGTTCGCCGTCCTGAACGTCCTCCAGCTGGTGGGCTGGACCGCGATCATGATTTACGACGGAGCCTTGGCGGCGGGGAGCGTGTTCCCCGCCGGACACTGGGTCTGGTGCCTGGTGATCGGGGGACTGATTCTGCTCTGGATTCTGGTGGGGGTCACGAACCTTGGGTGGCTCAACAAGCTCTCCATGGCGGCGCTGTTCCTGCTGACGCTGGTGCTGTGCTGGGTGATTTTCGGCTCCGGCGCGCCGCCGGCGGCGGATTTGGGAGAGGCCATGAGCTTCGGCGCGGCGGTGGAGCTGGCGGTGGCCATGCCTCTGAGCTGGCTGCCCCTGGTCAGCGACTACACCCGGGAGGCGGAGAAGCCTTTCCAGGCGGCGCTGGCCAGTACGGTAGTCTACGGCCTGGTGTCCACCTGGATGTATGCCATCGGCATGGGATCGGCCATTTTTACCGGGGAATCCGATATTGCCGTCATCATGGTCAAGGCCGGCCTGGGCGCCGCCGCCCTGATAATCCTGATCTTGTCCACCGTCACCACCACCTTCCTGGACGCGTGGTCCGCCGGTATCTCCGCCGAGTCCGTCAGCTCCCGGCTTCCCGGAAAATGGATGGCGGTAGGGGCCGCCCTGCTGGGCGCCGCCGGAGCCGCCCTGTTTCCCATGGATAACATCACCGGGTTTCTCTACCTGATTGGTTCGGTCTTTGCGCCGATGGCCGCCATTCAAATCACGGACTTTTTCCTGCTGAAGCGGGACCGGTTCCGGACCGGCTTCGATTGGCGGAATCTGGCGAATTGGGCGGCGGGCTTCGCCGCCTACCGGGGGCTGATGCGGCTGGACCTTCCCCTGGGCTGCACCCTGGCGGACATGGTGCTGGTGGCGGCATTGTGCATACTGGCGGATAAGCTGGCGGGGAAACGGGAATCCTCAGATTTCATGACGAAGCCCATGTAAAACTGACGGGCCGCTGAACGTCTCGGTATTTTCGAGAACTGGTCTAAAATGCCGCGCAGCCGCTTCTGTGAAGGAACCGCTCCACCCGTTGGCGTGGTCCTGGCGGGCGCGTGACCAGACGGCAAAGCCGGTTTCACCTCAACGCATCCGCGTGTTCCACAAAGAGGGACGAAGAACCGCCGTCCGGCAGGCTCTTCGTCCCTCTGTACTCACTGAAAGCCAAAATCTCCGCTCACCGGCCATTTTGCCGCTTTTTATGCTGTCTGCAACAGTGGCCGCTCTACCATAGTACCCTCCAGAAGTTCTGCGTGTTTCGGGAATACCGTCCCGCTTCCATGCTTGAGATGCCGGGGAGCTGTGGTATAATAGGGAAGAATGTATTTGTTTCAGTGGCTGAAAAACGGCGGCCGACAGCCGGACGTGCGCGTCCCGAAGGGGCCCCCTACGCCGCCGGGCCGGAGGCGTTACCGCTTTTATGGACATGTCCAGTTTGTCGGCTTCCGGTATGAGGCGAAGATAACCGTCCGTCAGCTGGGCCTGACCGGCTGGGCACAGAACCAGGACGACGGGACGGTCATCGTTGAAATAGAGGGTGAAACGGCCCGCATTGACGAATTTCTCCGGGTCATGCGGGCGGTTCCGCGCTTTGAGATCACGGAAATTTGGACAGAAGACCTGCCTCTTTCTGGGACTGAAACGTCATTCGAGGTGATAGGCTGACGGAGCCCCGGGCCAGTCCCGCCCCGGTTCGGGAAGGGGCGGTTACCGGGGGATGGCTCCTTGCAGCAGGACCACCGCCTCCACATGTCTGGATCAGAAGGCGACGGTTCTATATCTCTAACCGTCGATGTAGTTTTCAGATTGCTGTTGGGAAACAAAACACTTCCGACAAAGTAACGGTTCGATATTTTCATCTGCTGGCAGGCTTTTATATCTGCTTCTGCCGCAGATGGCATTTGAACTGTTTTCATTTGCCATCATCGGGGGATGCAGGTATAAAGTTGTCATTTTTCTTCTGGCTGAACGATTCCGTCTTTCCAAAAGGTTCGGCAGCTATGGAGGGAGCAATTCAAATTGAACCTCTTTACTATGATTAACGCAGCGTGGGACGGGATTCTCACAAAAAATGGAAAAATCTGAAAATAATTTTTGGAAGGCTATATTATGACATTTTTCACCGCCATACACAACCGCTTTGGTGGTGCCGCCCATGCGGAGCTGAGTCACTCGGTCCGGGATATTTGTTGAGGGGTAGTCATAGATCTTCTTTTCCATGAAAAACGCTCCTGCCAATTTTGGCAGGAATAAGATTGATGTTTTGCAATTTTTTGATGGGCACTACTATTTAGGCCTTGTTTGAAAATTGGCGGAATGCCGGATTATGATAGCTACTCATAAAACAGTATCAACCAACAAACTGAAATAGGGTAACTGCCATACAGGGTGCAGAAAAAGACAAGTAAGAAGCAAACCGTTTCTTACCTGTCTTTTTCATTTTGTTACGCAATAGAACGCTATTTTTGAGGGCAGACATATAAAACCCTTACCCCGTCATTTTAGCGCCCGCAAAGCCGCATAAATCAAGGACAAAATAACCCCTACTGCGTAACAATCCCCATAATA
>CAJTVF010000081.1 GCA_910579435.1 uncultured Oscillibacter sp. | reverse complement strand
CGGCGCTCTGCGTGGCCGCTTCCGTTCTTTTCCTTTCCGGCGGCGAAGCCGCAACAGCCGCCCCAGCGGGAGGGGGCGAAAGGGAGGGAAAGGAATGGGTAATTGATGGGTCTGTAATTTTTGGGTCTTTACTTTGTATATCTTTATTTAATTGCGTTGGATTTTCCAACGTCGGTTTTCCCGTTGTCGGGTTTTCCGACGACGGTTTATCCAACGACGGCGGCAAAGAAACAGGCTGTTCGTGGATGATGTACTCGTTGCTGCTGAACTTGCCGCTTTCGTCCGTGGTCTGGTGGCGCTCGATGTACCCGGCCCGCTCCAATTCGTTGACGGCGGAACGAATAGCGTCCTTGCTCTCCCGGTTGATATAGCACAGGCCGGACAGGGTGTAATCCCAATCTTCCGGGAGTGACAAAATCTGCGACAGCAGGCCCTTGGCTTTCAGGGACAGGGACTTGTCCCGCAGGTGGTAGTTGGACATCACCGTGTACCCCTTGTTCCTCTCCACGCGGAATACTGGCATGGTTCTCCGCTCCTTTCGGTGTCTGGACATGAAAAAACGCCGCAGACTTTTTTCAAAATCTGCGGCGTTTGCCTGTCCCCACTCTATTCAGTTTTTGTGTTCCCACACTCCATATCAATGACGACTGAAACGGTGATATAGTCCTCAATGCGCTTATTGCGGAGTTTATCGCCCTCGGCGTCAAACACCACATGACGGGCAAAGTATTGGAAACACAGGATTTCTACGAGTTTTCTCTTTGTAGCAACACAATAGTCTCCACATGCCGCGTCCCGGGGAACATATCCACCGCCGCCGCCCGAACGGCCCGGTAGCCCTGCTCCGCGAACAGCTTGACGTCCCGCCCCAGGGTCCCCGGGTCACAGGACACATACACGATCCGCTCCGGCCCCATAGCCGCCGCCGAGGCGGCGACCTCCGGCGCGAGCCCCTTCCGGGGCGGGTCCACCGTAATGACGTCCGGCCGAAGGCCCTGGGCGGCCAGCTCCGCCGCCGTGTCCGCCGCGTCGCCGCAGAAGAACTCCGCATTTGTCACGCCGTTCCGCTCTGCGTTCTCCTTCGCGTCCCGAATGGCGGCGGGGACGATCTCCGAGCCAATGACGCGCCTGGCGCGGCCCGCCAGGCACAGCGTGATGGTCCCCGCGCCGCAGTAGAGGTCCAGCGCCGTCTCCTCCCCCGTCAGGGCGGCGAACTCCAGGGCCTTGGCGTAGAGGACCTCCGCCTGGTCCCGGTTCACCTGGTAGAAGGAGGGGACCGACAGCCTGAATTCCAGGCCGCACAGCGTGTCCATCAAAAAATCCTGTCCCCAGAGGGTCCGGTACTGGTCTCCCAGGATGACGTTGCCTTTTTTCGTGTTCACGTTCAGCACCACGCCCAGGGTCTTCGGCGCGGCGGCCAGCACCAGGGCGGCCAGCTCCGCCTCCCGGGGGACCTTTCTCCCGTTGGCCACGACGCAGCAGAGGCTCTCTCCCCGCCGGTTGGTCCGCACGTAGACATGACGAATCAGCCCCCGGCCCGTGGCCTCGTCATAGGCGGGAATCTTGTACCGCTTCATCCAGCCTCCCACGGCGTGGGCCGTCCGGTCGCAGACCTCCGGCTGAAGGAGGCAGCGGTCCACCGGGACCACCTGATGAGTCCGGGCCTGGAAAAAACCGATTTCCCCGTGGGGCCCCACGGGGTATTGGCATTTGTTGCGGTAGTGCTCCGGGTTCTTCGCCCCCAGAATCTCCTCCACCCGGACGTCCGAGCCTCCGATGCGGGCCAGCGCGTCCTGGACCCGCTGCCGCTTGGCCCACAGCTCCTCTGCGTAGGAGAGGTGGCGGAAGTCACAGCCGCCGCATTTGCCATAATAGGGGCAGTCCGGGACGGCCCGCTCGGGGGAGGGGGCGTGGACCTTCACAAGCTCCCCCAGGGCATGGGTCTTCATTACCCGGACGATTTTCAGGTCCACCCGCTCCCCCCGGACCGCCCGGGGCACGAAGACCACGGCGCCGTCCAGACGGACGACGCCATAGCCTTCGCTGGAATAGCCCTCCACCAGGGCGGTGTGCATTTGCCCATTCTTCAAGTATTCCATAGCTCCGGTGCTTATGCCTCCCACTTCTCAAGCAGCTGCCGCAGCTCCGAGGCGTACTTCGCCAGGGACTTGTTGTCCCGGCCCTTGCTGCGCTTGATGAACTCGGTGAGCATGTTGCCCACGGACGCCAGACGCTCGTAAGCCGGCGCGCCCTTGGAGCCGGTGACCAGCTTGACCTTCCGCTCTGGCAGGTAGCCCCGCTCCAGAATCGTGCCCGTTGCCAGGTCGTAGACCTCCGTATACTGGGGGGCGTGGGCGGAGATGCCCATATTCTCCAGGGTCTGGGCGAAGTGGGGAGCCACCTCCCGGTCCCCGTGGACCACGAAGACGTGCTGGGGCTTGGGGTGCTGGAAGCCGGAGATCCATTTCAGCAGGTGGTCCCGGTCCGCATGGGAGCTGAGGCCGGTGAAGTTCTCCAGGCGGGCCCGGACGGTGATTTCCTCGCCGAAGAGCTTCACGCTCTCCGCCCCCTCCAGGAGTTGGCGGCCCAGGGTGCCCTCCCCCTGGAAGCCCACGAAGAGAATGGTACACTCCGGACGCCAGAGGTTGTGCTTCAGGTGGTGCCGGATGCGGCCCGCGTCGCACATGCCGGAGGCGGAGATGATGACCTTGGGGGTCCGGTCCTCGTTGAGGGCCTTGGATTCCTCGCTGCTCTCCGTGGTATGGAGGTTGGGGAAGCGGAACATGTTCGTGCCCTTGCGCACCAGCCACACCGCGTCGTGGTCCATATAGCCCCGGAGGTCCCCGTCAAAGATGGACGTGGCCTTTTTCGCCAGGGGGGAGTCGATGTACACCGGGAAGTCCGGGCAGGAGCGGACCATATGCTGCTCTTTGATTTCCCGGATGAAGTACAGCAGCTCCTGGGTCCGGCCCACGGCGAAGGAGGGGATGATGACGTTGCCGCCCCGGGCCATAGTCTCGTCGATGATCCGGGCCAGCTCGTCGGTGTAGCCCCAGCTCTCCGGGTGGTTCCGGTCGCCGTAGGTGGATTCCATCACCACGTAGTCCGCCCCGGCCAGTTGCACCGGGTCCCGGATGACGGGCTGGTTGATGTTGCCGATGTCCCCGGAGAAGACGATGCTCTTTTTCACGCCGTTTTCCCGCAGGTCCATGGCCACGAAGGCGGAGCCCAGCAGGTGCCCCGCGTCGGTGAACTCAATGTCCACGCCTTCGCACAGGTTGATGAGCTCGCCGTACTCACAGACGACCAGGAAGTCCTTCACCCGCTCCGCGTCCTCCACGGTGTAGAGGGGCTCGGTCCGGGGCGCTCCGGAGCGCTCGCCCTTGCGGTTTTTCCACTCTGCGTCCTGCTCCTGAATGTGGGCGGAGTCCAGCAGCATGATCTCCAGCAGCTGGGCGGTGAGGCGGGTGGTGAGGATGCGGCCCTTGAAGCCCTGCTTGATGAGCATGGGGATCCGGCCGGAGTGGTCGATGTGGGCGTGGGTCACCAGGACATAGTCGATGGTATTGGCGGCGAAGGGAAACTCGCCGTTGGAAACCTCGTCCCGGCCCTGCTGGAGGCCGCAGTCGATGAGAATACGGGTGTCGTTGATCTCCAGACAGTGGCAGCTTCCGGTGACGCATTGGTCCGCGCCGTAAAAGCTGAGCTTCATAATGGGGTCCTCCTTATCTCTTAGTACAAATCATTGTAACACGTTTTGACAGAATATACAAGGAACAATCCGATGTTTTTGCCTGGTTTAGAAAAAATGTCCAGCGGCCTCCGCCCGGCTGGACAAGCGGGGGAGCGGGGAGTATAATGCGCTTACATTACAGAAAAAGCATGCCTTTTTGGAAAGGAGGCGGCCGCCATGCCCCGCGCGCTGCTGATACCCGCCCTGCTGGACGATTGGTTCCCCCTGCTGCAATACGCCTTTGCCTCCCGGGAGTGGGAGCCGGTTCTGCTGCGGGAGGAACGGGGACTGGCTGACCGGGGGCTGCGGTATTTCCACAATGAACTGTGCTACCCCGTCTTTCTGGTGGCGGGGCAGGTGCTGGCCGCCCTGGAATCCGGGGAGTATGACCCGGCGGAGTGCGGCGTGCTGATGGGACAGGCCGGAGACGAGTGCCGGGGCTCCTGCGGCATCCGGCTGATGCGGAAGGCGCTGGACAAGGCGGGATACCCGGAGGTGGCGCTGCTGTCCCTGAACGTCCGGGATATTGACCGGGACACGGGCCTTCCCATCACCCTGGCGATGATCCGCCGGGCGCTGGCGGCGGCGGTGTGGGGAGACGCGCTGGCGATTGCCCGGAACCAGGTGCGGCCCTATGAGGTCCGCCCCGGCGGCGCGGAGGCGCTTTGGCGGCGCTGGATGGAGGCGCTGGGGGAGGACCTGCGCCGGGGGACGGGCCTTTCCAGGCGCCGCATTCTGGAGCGCTGCCGGGAAATCGCGGCCTCCTTCCGCCGGATTGAGACGGCGCCCGGGGACGTGCGGAAGGTTGCCGTTGTGGGGGAAATCTACACAAAGTACTGCCATCTGGGAAACTGGAACCTGGAGCGGTATCTAGCCGCGGAGCGCTGCGAAATCGGAGTGGGCGGACTTACCTGGTACGCCCTCTATTATATGGATACCCACAGCTTGAAAGGCCCCGCTTACCAGAGGAAGCTGTACCGCTTCCTCTCCGGCCGGCTGGGGGGAATCCAGCGGGAGCTGCTGGCGGTTTTGCGGGAGGCCGGATTTCACACCCTGCCGCCGCTGGCGGAGGTAAAGCGCCGGGCGGAGGGGCTCGCGCCTTTAAACTGCACCGTGGCGGACGGCTGGCTGATCACCGCCGAGGCGGCGGCCTGGGCCAAGCTCGGGTATCGGAAAATCCTCTGCGTCCAGCCCTTCGGCTGCCTGCCGGGACATATTTTTGGCAAGGGGCAGTACGCCGCCCTTCAGCGGAAGCTCCCAAACGCCCTGCTGGCCAGCGTGGACTATGACGCCAGCACCGGGGAGGGCGCCGTGGAAAGCCGTGTGCGGATGCTGCTGGACATGGAGCCGTGAACGCCGCGGGTTTGCGAGGGGTTTGTGAATTTTTTTCGGGAAGGCCCAATTTCCTTTGCATTCCAGGGAAAACTGTGGTAAGCTATGCTTGTTTTATTATGAAATTCTTCGCCCTTCCGGGCGGCGGAACAATAGAAAGGAAGTTGCAAACGATCATGGGCCTGATACAGAAGATTTTCGGCGACTACAGCTCCCGGGAGCTGAAATCCATTACTCCCATCGCGGATAAAATTGAGGCCATGGCCGACGAGTACAAGGCCATGAGCGACGCCCAGCTCCAGGGGAAAACCCAGGAGTTCAAGGACCGCCTCCAAAACGGCGAGACCCTGGACGACATTCTCCCCGAGGCCTTCGCCACCGTCCGGGAGGCGTCGGAGCGGGTGCTGGGCCTCCGGCCCTACCGGGTGCAGCTGGTGGGCGGCATCGTCCTCCACCAGGGCCGCATCGCCGAGATGAAGACCGGCGAGGGCAAGACCCTGGTGGCCACCCTGCCCGCTTACCTCAACGCCCTGGCGGGGAAGGGCGTGCATATCGTCACCGTCAACGACTATCTGGCCAAGCGCGACAGCGAGTGGATGGGCAAGGTCCACCGCTTCCTGGGGCTCAAGGTGGGCCTCATCGTCCACGGGCTGACCTCCAAGCAGCGCCAGGAGGCCTACGCCGCCGACATCACCTACGGAACCAACAACGAGATGGGATTCGACTACCTCCGGGACAATATGTGCATCTACTCCCAGGAGCTGGTCCAGCGGGGCCACTCCTTCGCCATCGTGGACGAGGTGGACTCCATTCTCATCGACGAGGCCCGGACGCCCCTCATTATCTCCGGCCAGGGGGAGAAGTCCACCCAGATGTACGACCTGACGGAGATGTTCGTCGCGAAGCTGAAAAAGCAGGTGGTCGTGCAGGTGGACAACAAAGAGGAGGAGGCCGCGGACATCGACGCGGACTATGTGGTGGACGAAAAGGCCAAGACCGCCACCCTCACCGCCCGGGGCATCGCCAAGGCGGAGGAGTACTTCCATGTGGAGAACCTCTCCGACCCCTCCAACTCCACCGTCAGCCACCATATCAACCAGGCCCTGAAAGCCCACGGCACCATGAAGCGGGATATCGACTATGTGGTGAAGGACGGGGAAGTCATCATCGTGGACGAGTTCACCGGCCGGTTGATGTTTGGCCGGCGGTACTCCAACGGCCTCCACCAGGCCATCGAGGCCAAGGAGCATGTCAACGTCAACAGCGAAAACCGGACCCTGGCGACGATTACCTTCCAGAACTACTTCCGGCTCTATGACAAGCTCTCCGGCATGACCGGCACGGCCATGACGGAGCAGGAGGAATTCGGGACCATCTACAACCTGGACATCATCGAGATCCCCACCAACCGCCCCAACCAGCGCAGCGACCACCACGACGTGGTCTATAAGACCGAGGCCGGAAAGTTCCGGGCCGTCATCCAGCAGATCAAGGAGTGCCACGAAAAGGGCCAGCCGGTGCTGGTGGGCACGGCGTCCATCGAGAAGAACGAGCTCCTTTCCAAGCTCCTGGCCCGGGAGGGCATCAAGCACAACCTCCTCAATGCCAAAAACCACGAGAAAGAGGCGGAAATCGTCGCCCAGGCCGGCAAGCTGGGGGCCGTCACCGTGGCCACCAACATGGCGGGACGCGGCACCGATATTATGCTGGGGGGCAACGCCGAGTATCTGGCCCGGGCCGACCTCACCAAGGCGGGCTACTCCGAGGAGGTCATCGTGGACGCCACCGGCTATGCGGACACGGACAATCAGGAGATTCTGGAAGCGAGGGCGCTCTTCGCTGAGAAACTGGCCCAGCATAAGGCGGAGATCGCCAGCGAGGCGGAGCAGGTCCGGGAGGCCGGAGGGCTGTTCATCATCGGCACGGAGCGCCACGAGTCCCGCCGGATCGACAACCAGCTCCGGGGCCGGGCGGGCCGCCAGGGAGACCCCGGCGAAACCCGGTTCTATATCTCCCTGGAGGACGACCTGATGCGCCTCTTCGGCGGGGACCGGATTACCAACATGATGGACCGGTTCGACCTGGACGAGGACACGCCCATTGAAAATAAAATGCTGACGAAGGCCATTGAGAACGCCCAGACCACCGTGGAATCCCGGAACTTCCAGTCCCGGAAATCCGTGCTGGAATACGACGACGTGATGAACAAGCAGCGGGAGCTGATCTACGGCCAGCGCCGCCAGGTTCTGGACGGCATGGACATCAAGGACACGGTGCTGAACATGATGCGCACCTCCATCGGCAACCACGTGAGCCTGTCCTTCGGCGAGAAGCAGCGCCTGGACGCCGCCGGATACCGGGAGATGCTCCGGGGGCTGGAGGGCATGTACTTCGCCAAGGGCGCGGTGGACATTCCCGAGGAGGAGGCCGCGCAAAAGAGCCAGGAGGACTTTGACGAGGCGTTTACCGCCGCCGCCGAGAGCTTCTATGAGAACAAGGAGGCGGAGATCACCAGCCCCATCATGCGGGAGCTGGAGCGGGTCATCATGCTCCGGGTGGTGGACGAGTACTGGATGGACCACATCGACGCCATG
>CAJTVF010000080.1 GCA_910579435.1 uncultured Oscillibacter sp. | reverse complement strand
CGGAGTACATCATGGCGGGAGTAAAAGAAGAATTGAAGGGAGGGAAACCGTATAGGAGTGAGTTTCACAGTACCTTTCCCGGAGTACATGGAGCCGGGACGCAAAGAGAGGCCAGGGCATACGCCCTGGCCTCTCTGGCACTTATTCGGGAAACACTTGGGACAGGTCAATGGTGCAGTCCTCCAGGACGTTCACCCTCAGCCGGTCGCCGGCCGCGCCGAAGTCCTTGGCAGTATACCTCCCATCCTCCAGGACAAAGACCTGCACCGACCTGTCGGCAGGGTCTATGATCCAGTATTCCCGCACCCTGGCCCGCTGGTAGAGATTGAACTTGGTAAAGCGGTCGTGGCGGGTGGTAGACGGGGAAAGAATCTCCATCACCAAATCGGGTGCTCCCTTGCAGCCGGTGTCGTCCAGCTTGGAGGGGTCGCACACCAGCTGGGCAGAGGGCCGTCCAGCATTGGTCGGCGCGGTTCCCCGGGCCGTTTTGAGGAAATCGTCAAGATACAGAAGGAATTAAACCCCTTTATCAGTCCCAAAGGAGTGTATCGTAAAGGAACGGGAATACTCCGAATAAAACAGGCAGTCAGGCCACAGGCGGCACAAGGGCGCGGGAAAAGACGCGCAGGGGAGGTTTTAAGGGCAGTATACCACCAACAACAGAATAAGGAAAGGGGGCTAATCCCATGCCGACATTAATAGCAGACAGGGCGGTTAAACATGTCAACAAGCCGCTGCACATCACAAAGCGGATTGGCTCCACGACCTACAAGGTAAGCGTCCATTTCAGCAGGACGAGCAGGGAAACCATGAGCGATAAGCTGGTACGCCTGATTGAAAGGGACGCGGTGAAACAGTGAAAACTACACCGAGAGCCACAGCGCCGGACAGCCGGAAAGAGGGAACCATGAGCAACGATAAGCTGACTATTCCTTCTCTGTGCCCGTTCCGGCGAAATCACAAAAAGATATTCAAAATTTTATGCGCTCTGCGAATTGAACCCCGGTTGAGGACATGTTATATTGTACCTGTCTTCAAGAATACGAATTCACACGGTAATAGCTATGATTACAATGACTGAAATTGCACGGCTGACCCACGTATCCCAGCCCACAGTATCCCGGGTGCTTAATGGCAGCCAAACAGTTGCTCCGGAGATTCGGGAGCGAGTGCTGGCCTGTGCCAAGGAACACGACTATCAGTTCAACGCCCTGGCAAAAGGGCTGCAAGGCAGCAAGACCCAGCTTCTGGGAGTGCTGGTCACCGACATCTCCAACGGCTTTTTTGCTGACCTTGCCAAACAGATTGAGACAGCGGCCCGGAAACGAGGGTACAGCATTATCCTGTTCAACAGCGACTACAACCCTCAGAATGAACAGGAGTATCTGGATGTGGTCCGCCGCTATCGGGTGGACGGTGTTCTGGCGGTTCCCATCCGGGAAACCAGCGCCGAGTGGCAGGAATATGTTAAAAAGCTGGATGTCCCCATTGTCACCGTTACCCGCCGGGCCAAGGGCCTGGATTCGGTCTATGTGGATCACATCCAGGCCGGATCCATGGTGGCATCACACCTGCTGGAACAGGGCTTCCGCCGTTTCCTCTTTATCGGAAAAGACTACGATGGGAAATATGTGGGATTTCGTCAGATGCTTGTTCAAATGGGCTATGGCGAACAGACGGCAAATCTTGTCTATCAGGACGATGTCCAGCTGAAGCAAGCCCTGGAGCTCTGGTTCCGTCAAGCTTCAGAGCGCGGGGCCGTCTTTGCCGGCAACGACATTTACGCCCTGCGGGTGCTGGACGCCCTGCGCAAGCTGGATGTTTTCATCCCGAAGGAAGTCGGGGTCATTGGCTTTGACAACACCTCTACCGGCCGCTATCTCAATCCCCGGCTGAGCAGTGTATCCCAGCCCATTGCACAGATGGCCCAGGAAGCTGTAACGCGTCTGCTGGACCGGATCGAGCACCCTGAACAGTGGGAGGTTCTGGATTACCCCCTATCAGCGGAACTGGTGCTGCGGGAGAGCACATAAAAAAGGACGGCATCTGGTTGTCCTTTTTTGGGGGCCGCCAAGAATACGTATTCTTCAAATGGCTTGCCTATCTGCTCCAAGTGGAGCTGAAATAAAAAGGAAGGGAACATGCGCTATGGACTACAAAAAAACAGCCCAGGAAATCTATGAAAAGGTAGGCAGAAAAGAGAACCTTGTCTCCGCCGCCCACTGCGCCACCCGGCTGCGGCTTGTGCTGGCGGACAACGCCAGGTGCGACGCCAAGGCTGTGGAGGACATCGACGGAGTCAAAGGGGTGTTCAGCGCCTCGGGCCAGCTCCAGATCATCCTGGGCACCGGCACGGTAAACAAGGTCTATGACGAGTTTATCGCCATCTCCGGTCTCACCGCCGCCACCAAGGAAGAGGTGAAGGCTGCCGCCGCCGCCAAGCAGAATATCTTTAAGCGGGCCATCAAGTGCCTGGGAGATATCTTTGTTCCCATCATCCCCGCCATCGTAGCCAGCGGTTTCCTCATGGGCATTATGGAAGCGCTGAACTTCATGGTAAACAACGGCTTCCTGAATATTGACACCTCCGGCTCAATCTATGTCTTCGCCAATCTTTTTGCCAATACAGCATACGTATTCCTGCCGATTTTAATTGCCTATTCCGCCGCAAAAGCCTTTGGCGGCAATCCCTACTTAGGTGCGGTCATCGGTATGCTGATGATTCATCCCGACCTGCAAAATGCCTGGACGGTAGCTACAGAAGGCGTGCTTCGGACCCAGAGCGTGTGGTTTGGACTGTATGAGGTGGACCTGGTGGGCTATCAGGGCCATGTGATTCCGGTTATTATCGCCGTATGGGTGATGTGCTTTATCGAAAAGAGACTGCACAAAATCGTCCCGGCTATGTTTGACCTGTTTGTCACCCCCCTGGTCAGCGTGTTCGTCACCGGCTATCTGACTTA
The DNA here is from genome assembly GCA_910579435.1 of uncultured Oscillibacter sp. Taxonomy (GTDB): domain Bacteria; phylum Bacillota; class Clostridia; order Oscillospirales; family Oscillospiraceae; genus Oscillibacter. The sequence goes on along the minus strand of CAJTVF010000080.1, from coordinate 5,004 downwards.
CTCCATCATCGGTCCCATCTTTGTCACCATCGAAAACAGCGTCATCGGCGGTATTCAGACCCTGCTCACTCTGCCCCTGGGTCTGGGCAGTCTCATGATGGGCGGCCTGTACTCCACCACCGTGGTGGCTGGCATCCACCATATGTACACGGTCATCGACATGGGCCAGCTGTCCATGTACGGCGTAACCTACTGGCTCCCCCTGGCCTCCGCCGCCAATATGGCCCAGGGAGCAGCCACCCTGGCGGTGGCCCTCAAGACTAAAAACGGCAAGACCAAGTCCGTAGCTCTGCCCTCTGCCTTCTCCTGCTTCATGGGCATCACTGAGCCCGCCATCTTCGGCGTCAATCTGCGCCACTTCAAGCCCTTTATTTGCGGTGCCATTGGCGGGGCGGCAGGCGCTATGTACGCCTCCCTGGCAGGCCTGGGGGCCAGCGGCACTGGCGTGACCGGTCTGTTCGGCCTGCTGCTCTGTCTCAATGACCCCATCAATTACATCATCATGGCCGCCATCGCCATCGGCGTGTCCTTCGCCCTCACCTGGATGTTCGGCTACAAGGACGCCGCCCCTGCGGAGAAAAAAGCCGCTCAGCCCCAACCCGCCGTCCCCGCGATCCAGTGCCGGCCCGGCGCCGTGTACGCCCCCGTGTCCGGTACGGTCATCCCCTCCGAGGAAATTCCCGACGAAACCTTTGCCGCGGGCGTTCTGGGCCAGGGCGTGGGAATCCGGCCCGAAAACGGGGTTGTGGTTGCCCCCTTCGATGGAGAAATCTCCTCTGTCACCGACACCAGGCACGCAGTGGGCATCTCCTCCCCCGACGGCATGGAGCTGCTCATCCACGTGGGTATAGACACCGTCGCCATGAACGGTGATGGCTTTGAATGCTTCGTTCAGGAGGGCCAGCAGGTAAAGGCCGGAGACAAACTGATTGCCTTTGACCGGGAGAAAATCGCCGCCGCCGGACACCCCGACGTGGTAGTGATTCTGGTAACCAACTCCGATGATTACGAGAATCTCACCATTCAAACCGGAGCCTGCAATGTGCTGGACAAGGTCATTCAGGTCTGATATGATATAGCCGGCACAGCTGAACACCGGCAGATACCGGTTTTCAAACAGCGGCAGAGCCGCTGACGGGTAAGACCAAACCCCTGTGCCGGCTATGATGTCCACCGCAAGGCCGTTTTGCGGCCTGCGCGGCGAATGATCGCCGCGCTTGCTGAAAAGAAGCGGATGCTTCTTTTCAACTGCGGTGACCATAGCAGCAAATCCGCAAAAATTTTCCAGGGGGGCCGCTTTTATATGAAGGACATCACTGCTGTTGGAGAAATTCTGATTGACATGACCCAGACCGGTCTCAGCGAAGCGGGAGTCCCCCTGTTCGCAGCCAACCCCGGCGGGGCGCCGGCCAATGTGGCTGTAGCGGCCTCCCGCCTGGGGGCCTCCACGGCATTCATCGGCAAGACAGGCAGAGACCCGTTCGGCGCCTATCTGCGCAGGGTACTGGAAGACGACTTTGTGGACTGCTCCGGGATGCACACTGGAGACCAGCCCACCACCATGGCTATCGTCTCGGTGGACAGCACCGGGGAGCGCAGTTTCAGCTTTGTCCGGGGAGCGGACTGTGAGCTTTCCCCCGACGAAATCAACGAGTCTGCCGTTTGCCGGAGCAAATTTCTCCACTTCGGATCGGTCAGCCTGACCCGGGGGATCGCCCGCGGCGGAACCATCTTTGCCGCCCGGGCCGCCCATCTGGCAGGGGTGCTGGTGAGCTACGACCCCAATTACCGCCCCGCCCTGTGGCGCAGTGAGGCCGAGGCGGCGGAGTGGATGCGGGTTCCCCTGCCCCTGGTAGATGTCATCAAGCTGTCGGAGGAGGAACTGCCCCTCCTCACCGGTTCCTCCGATCTGGAGGAGGGCAGCCGCCTGCTGGCGGAGCAGGGCATCTCCCTGGTGCTTGTCACCCTGGGCGGCGCGGGCAGCTTCTGCCGCTGGCAGGGGGAGTGCTTCACTGTCCCGGGCGTCAGCGTGAAGGTTACCGACACCAACGGTGCGGGGGACACCTTCCTGGGCGCGGTCCTCAGCCGACTGAGCCGCCGGGGGGAGAGGCCTCTGGAGGGCCTGACCGGGGCTGAGCTGAGGGACATTCTGGACTTCGCCAACCGGGCTGCCGCCCTCACCTGCGCCCGCAGCGGTGCAATCCCCGCCATGCCCTTACTGGATGAGTTGAGTGACAAATAGGAGGCGCATATTTGTTATGAAATACGCCAAAACAGAATTTACTCGCCGTCTGGCGCGGCACTATGACGAGCTGAAATGGCTGTATCTGGAGCTGTATCGGGACGAGGGCGCTTTCAGCTATTTTACGGGGATGCTGGAGCGCTGCTGGAAGGACCGGAAACAGGCCCTCCGGAACCAGGACGCGAAGCGGGAGGCGGACCCGGACTGGTACCGCCGGCCGGACCTGCTGGGCATGATGCTCTACGTGGACGCCTTCGCGGGGAACCTGAAGGGCGTAAAGGAAAAGCTGGGGTATCTTCAGGAGTGCGGCGTGAACTATCTCCATCTCATGCCCCTGCTGGATACCCCCAGGGGCCGCAGCGACGGAGGCTATGCCGTCAGCGACTTCCGGGCCGTCCGTCCCGACCTGGGAACCATGGAGGACCTGGAAAAGCTGGCCGACGCCTGCCGGAGGCAGGGGATCAGCCTGTGTCTGGATTTTGTAATGAACCACACCAGCGAGGACCATGAATGGGCCAAAAAGGCCCGGGCCGGAGAGCCGGGTTACCGGGAGCGGTATTTCTTCTATGACAGCTGGGATATCCCCCGGGAGTTTGAGAAGAGCGTCCCCCAGGTGTTTCCCACCACCGCCCCCGGCAGCTTTACACAGCTGGAGGACGGGCAGATTGTCATGACCAATTTCTACCCCTATCAGTGGGATTTAAACTATGCCAACCCCACGGTGTTCAACGACATGACGGAAAACCTGCTCTTCCTGGCCAACCGGGGCATCGACGTCATCCGCCTGGACGCCATTCCATACATCTGGAAGGAGCTGGGCACCGACTGCCGGAACCTCCCTCAGGTCCACACCCTGGCCCGGATGCTGCGGATGGTCTGCGAGATTGTCTGCCCCGGCGTGCTGCTGCTGGGGGAGGTGGTGATGGAGCCGGCCAAGGTGGCCCCCTACTTCGGAACGCCGGAAAAGCCGGAGTGTCACATGCTCTACAACGTCACCACCATGGCCACCACCTGGCACACCCTGGCCACCGGGGACGTCTCCCTGCTGCAGCGGCAGATGGAGGCGGTCTGTGCCCTGCCCAGGGACTTTCTGTTCCTCAACTACCTGCGCTGTCACGATGATATCGGCTGGGGACTGGACTATCCCTGGCTGGCGCAGAACTCCGGTGCCAACGAGGTAGCCCACAAGCGCTATCTGAACGACTGGTTTACCGGGAAATTCCCCGGCAGCGACGCGAGAGGAGAGCTGTATAACGACGACCCCCGTCTGGGCGACGCCAGGCTCTGCGGCACCACCGCCTCCCTCTGCGGACTGGAAACGGCGGAATACGAGGGGGACCCCTTCAAGCGGGAACGGGCCGTTGCCTGTGACCTGACCCTCCACGCCTGGATGCTGTCCCAGAGCGGCATCCCGGTTATCTACAGCGGGGACGAGGTGGGCCGGTTCAACGACTATTCCTATCACGACGATCCGGACAAGCGGGACGACAGCCGGTATATCCACCGGGGGGCCTTCCAGTGGGACCTGGCGGATGGGCGGAAGGACCCGGATACCTACCAGGGCAGACTGTTCCAGGGCCTGCGGCGGCTGGAGTCCATCCGCGGGTCGGAACCCTGCTTTGACGCGCAGGCGGACGTGAGGGTGGAGGACAGCGGAGATTCCCGGGTGCTGGCCCTGTGCCGCCGGATGGGAGACCGGGAGCTGATCTGCCTGTTCAACTTCAGCAATCAGTTTGTCCGGGCCGGCGCAGACCGGCCGGGGCGCTACACGGAACTGATGTATGGCACGAGCTATGATGATATCCGCCGGGTTGAGCTGTGGCCCAATGGATTTGCATGGCTGCTGAGAGATACGGAACATCCCGAAAAGGAGGCATCTCAATGAAAATACGCTACTTGGGTACTGCCGCGGCCGAGGGCTGGCCCGCCCTCTTCTGCTCCTGCCCCATCTGCACCCATGCACGGATACAGGGCGGCAAAAACCTGCGCACCCGCACCCAGGCCATTCTGGACGGTGAACTGCTGATTGATTTTCCTCCGGACACCTACTGCCACGCTCTGCAATACGGTTTGGAGCTGGCTAAAATCCACACTCTGCTGGTGACCCACAGCCATATGGATCACTGGTTTCCCACCGATTTAATTCACCGCCATGAGCACTTCGGCCATGGGGCGGCAGGTACTCTGGAGATCTACGGCAGTCAGGCGGTCAAGGACACTTTTGACGCGCATATTCTTATTGACCGCTTCAAGCCCCACCCCATTGACGGTGTGGTGAATTTCCATGTTATCCGCGGCGGCGACCGCATCCAGGCAAATGGCTGGGAGATTGCCGCCGTCCCCGCCGACCATGACAAGCGTGAGGAATGTCTGGTTTATATCTGCAAAAAGGACGGTAAAACGGTTTTTTACGGCCATGATACCGGCGTCAACCTGAGTCTTGATGCATGGGCGCTTATCACAGCTGAACACTACGACCTCATCAGTCTGGACGCCACGATGGGCAAAAAGACGATTCCGGGCTATCACATGGGCCTGCCCAACGATGAAGCTATGTTTCAAAGGCTGACGGAGCTGGGATGCGCGGACGAACACACGGTCAAGGTAATCAACCACTTCAGCCACAATGGCGGGATGACTCACGACCAATTGGCCGCGTGGGGCGCCGAACGAAATATTCTTGCGGCCTATGACGGCATGGAAATTGAATTTTAAGGAAGCACTGATTAAATCAACGTGTGCAGATTTGCGCCAGAAATTTC
>CAJTVF010000079.1 GCA_910579435.1 uncultured Oscillibacter sp. | reverse complement strand
TTCTTACCCCCAGCGCCCTATTCAATGGTGTGTTTACCATTGTCAAGCGATGTTTGTGTTATTATAGAACGGAAACACAGAAAGCCCCAAAAAATGCGGGTTTTGTGGTGTCCGTTCTGTTTTAGACCCAAAACAGAGGATAACAAAAGCGCAGGGCGGCGCAAGGAGGGTAGAATGCCCACAATCAAACAGAGCAACAGGAATCCGCCAGCATTGGCAACCAGACCCAAATCTTCGGTTGCCACAGCCCGGCAGGCATCCCGGGCTGTGTAAAAAACTTTATATTTTTTCCCTGTCCTCTTGACGGGGAGCGGTTCAAAATGCTTTTTGCCGGGCTGAATCACCCATTCCCGTCCCCGGCCATACCATGGAGCGAGGGGGAGTGTTGAGATGAACAAAACCTTTGGCGTCATCGGCGGGGACCGCCGCCAGGCGGAGCTGGCCCGGCTTCTGGCCGGGGACGGCCATTCCGTCCGTACTTATGGCCTGGACCGCTGGAAGCCCGTGGGGGCGGAGACGCTGGACCATGCCGCCTCTGCCGGCGTGGTGATCCTGCCCCTGCCGCTGTGCAAGGGCGACGGCGTGCTGAACTGCGAGGAGGGGGCGGTGTCCACGGCGGACCTGTTCCGCCGCCTCCGGCCCCGGCAGCGGATTCTGGCGGGCCAGGTGCGGCCTCAGCAGCGCCGGGAGGCGGAGGCCCTGGGCCTGACGGTGGAGGATTACTTTCTCCGGGAAGAGCTGGCGGTGGCCAACGCTGCCGCCACGGCGGAGGGGGCCGTCCAGACCGCCATGGAGCGCCTGGACCGGACCCTTTTGGGACAGGAATGCCTGGTGCTGGGCTTCGGCCGCATCGGGAAGCTGCTGAGCTGCCGCCTCCACGGCCTGGGGGCCAGGGTCACGGCTACGGCTAGACGGCCGGAGGACCTGGCCTGGATCCGGGCTTACGGCTACGCCGCCCTGGAGACCGGGAAGCTGGACGGCCGCCTGAGCGCCTTCGGCGCGGTGTTCAACACGATTCCCTCCCCCGTCCTGGGCGGGCCGCTTCTGGCCCAGCTGCGGCCGGACTGCCTGTTGATGGACCTGGCCTCTGTCCGGGGCATCGAGGCGGCGGAGGGCGGCCCGGAGGTGCTCTGGGCCCGCTCCCTGCCGGGGCGGCTGTCGCCCCGGTCTGCGGCGGCGGCCATCCGGGACGCGGTGTATTACATCTTATTGGAAGAATGAGGTGACCTGTATGCGCAAGGAACGGGTCGGTTTCGCGGTCTGCGGTTCCTTCTGCACCCATGAGAAGGTGCTGAAGGCCCTGGAGGCGCTGACGGGGATCTACGAGACGGTGATCCCCATTGTTTCGGAGATTTCCGCCTTTACGGATACCCGCTTCGGCAGGTCGGAGGACCTGCTGGAGCGGCTGGAGGACCTGACGGGAAACGACGTCCTGCTGGATATCCCGTCGGTGGAGCCCATTGGGCCCAAGGGATTGCTGGATGTACTGGTGATCGCCCCAGCCACGGGGAATACCATCGCCAAGCTGGCGGCGGGCATCGCGGACACGTCGGTGACCATGGCGGCCAAGTCCCATCTGCGGAACGGCCGGCCGGTGGTGCTGGCGGTGTCCAGCAACGACGGCCTGGCGGCGGGGGCGAAGAACATCGGCGAGCTGCTGGTCCGGCGGAATTATTTCTTCGTGCCCTTCGGGCAGGACAACGCGGAGAAAAAGCCCAGCTCTCTGGTGGCGGATTTTGCGAAGCTGCCGGAGACGGTGGATGCCGCCCTCCGGGGGGAGCAGATCCAGCCGATTTTGCTGCGGTGAGAGGATGAAAAACGGGGGAGAGGCAATTGCCTCTCCCCCATTTGCTCCAGCGGGAAGTTACAGGTTCTTCTCGTAGGATTCGATCATCTTCTTGACCATCTGGCCGCCCACAGAACCGGCCTCGCGGCTGGTCAGGTCGCCGTTGTAGCCTTCCTTCAGGTTGACGCCGACCTCGGAGGCGGCCTCCATCTTGAACTTGTCCATAGCGCTGCGGGCCTCGGGGACGTTGAGCTTGTTGGTGTTCTTGCTAGACATAATTGAATCTCTCCTTTTCATCAAATCATGCGTTTGCGGTCACTTGGGTATCGCGAGCATAGTTTAACTCGAAAAGGAGGGAGTATGCTGTTTTTTTGGCGGTAATTTTTTCTTGACCTGCGGGAAGGCCGGCTCTAGGCCTTGAGGAATACATCGCACTCCTCTGCGGACAGCTCCGGATGGAATCGGTATCCCAACTGGTCGAAGGCCCGGATCTCTGCCCGCCCGGTGATCTGATGCTCCGCCAGCCAGCGCACCATCTGCCCCCGGGCCATTTTGCATTTGGCGCCGCTTTCGGTGACCTTGCCGTTTTTCCATTCGCCAAAGATACAGGTAACGAAGCGGACGCTCTTGGACAAGTAGGGCTCCACGGCCCTGCTGTACTCTTTGGAGGCCAGATTCAGCACGAGCCCAGTCTCGCCGGCCAGCTTCTGCGCCAGGCTGCCGCCCCAGAATTCGTACAAGTCCCGGAAGCCGTCTGCCGGCAGCTTCGCCTGCATCTCCAGCCGGTAGGGCGTTACTCCGTCGAAGGGCCGAAGCAGGCCGTAGAAGCCCGACAGGATCCGCAGATGCTCCCGAAGGTAGTCCAGCTGTGCCGCCTCCATCACCCCAGGAGCCATGTAGCGGTACTGGATGCCCTCATAGGCCAGGATGGCGGGGGTGAGGCGGCGGCGCAGGTCCATGTGGGCCAGGCGCTCTGCATTCAGCTTGGCGATGGCATCGCTGCACTTCCAAAGGGCCTGTAGTTCCTTGGGAGACATCCCCTGCAAGGCGGTTTTCAGACGCTCCGTCCTCTCCAGAAAAGCAGGCAGGCCCTCCACCGGGAAGCTGTCCGTGTCCAGCACCATTTTTTTGGCGGGGGCGATGATGATGCGCATGGTTCGATCAGCGCTCCTTTTCTCACGAGGAATTGTAATATATTCAATAAAATATCACAAACCAGGAGAGGAAGCAACCAAAAAGGGGTACATTTCGCGATTCTGACAGATCTATAGGATTTCCCAAAAACAAAAAACGGAGCCGTCAGAAAAAATTTCCCGAAAATTGCAGGAATCATCTTGAAACCCTTCCCCGAAATCCGTTACAATAGGGGAGGAAAAATTCGAATATTTTAAAGAGGTGCTTTTATGAGACTGGTTTCCTGGAACGTCAACGGCCTTCGGGCCTGCCTGAAAAAGGGCTTCCTGGACTTCTGCGCCTTCGCCGGCGCGGACGTCATCTGCCTTCAAGAGACGAAAATGCGCCCGGAGCAGGCGGAGTTTGATCTCCCCGGCTACCAGCGCTTCTGGAACAGCGCGGACAAGGCGGGCTACTCCGGCACCGCCGTCTTCACCCGGCGGGAGCCGTTGAACGTCACCTATGACTTTGGAATCGACGAGCACCGCCACGAGGGGCGGATCATCACGGCGGAGTTCCCGGACTTTTACCTGGTCTGCTGCTATACCCCCAACTCCAAGGACCAGCTCCTCCGTCTGGATTACCGCATGGCCTGGGAGGACGATCTCCGGGAGTACCTTTGCGAGCTGGACAGGGAAAAGCCGGTGGTCTACTGCGGGGACCTGAACGTGGCCCACCAGGAGATCGACCTGAAAAATCCCGGCCCCAACCGCCGGAATCCCGGCTTCACCGACGAGGAACGGGGGAAAATGACCCAGCTCCTGGCCTCCGGCTTTGTGGACACCTTCCGGGCGCTGTACCCGGACAAGACCGGGGCCTATTCCTGGTGGAGCTACCGGGGACGGGCCCGGGAGAACAACACGGGGTGGAGAATCGACTATTTCATCGTCTCGGAACGCCTGAGGAGCCGTATCTGCGGCGCGGACATCTGGAGCGAGGTCCAGGGAAGCGATCACTGCCCGGTGGTGCTGGAATTGTCCGAAGACTGAACAGGCGGAGAAGGCCCTGAATCGCGCGCTCTTTTCCGTCCCTGCCCCCTTTTTCTTTATAAATGCGCGTTGGACGCTCCTGGCGCGGCGCGCAAAATGTCAAGGCCTAAATTACAAAAAATTATAAAAAGTTTTTAATAGCCTTAAAAACGGGGATCCCGCTCCAGGTGGGATCCCCGTTTTCCGCACCTCCACGGCGCTGGCGGTGCAAAAATGGCGCGAAGAATTGGCCGGCGCCCCTGGGCGGTTCCGGCCTGGTCGTTTTCCCGTGTTCAGCGTGTCAGGCCGCCACGGTCATGTATTCATCATAAAGCATTTGCGGCGTTTTTCACCCCGGGATCCGGCGCGGATAGTTGGCCAGCCACTCCTCCACCTCCGCCGCGCTCACATTGTCGAAGTTGATCCCCTTTGGAAAAAACCGCCTTATGATCCGGTTCATGTTCTCATTAGATCCCCGTTCATAGGCGCTGTATGGGTGGCAATAAAAAATCTTTGTGCGCGGTTTCCTGGCCCGCTTCATTGGTAGTCCACCCTTCTATTTGTCATGAGTACCCCCGTGATTACTTCCGGGGGTCCGGGAAGCCCTTCGGGCGCCCCGGATTCCCTGTAGTCTTCCATTTTCACGGCAACACGGCATATCATCACGACATTTCGGAGATTACCAAATTGGGCTGTCTCAGCCGTCCAGGGCGGCCTCGACTACTCGTCCCTTATCATCGAAGAACAGGCGGACCTTATCGCCGGGGTTCATGCCAGCCCATACACTCGGGCTGATGCACTTCTTTTTCTCCGCCTTGAAGCCGCTGGCTTCGTATTCGGCGGATACATAGTCGCTGACGGGAGAAAATACGTACATGTTGTGATAGGGCCGCTTCTCGCCGCTTTTGAGCTCGAACAGGCCGGAGGCCCAGCCGAGGAAGACGTAGCCCTGGTATGCGGGATCAATCTTGACTTCCTTTTTCGCTTCGTTCGCTTCGGTTTTCACTTCGTTACTCATATAGAGTGCTCCCTTCAGGGGTCCTGCCCCTGAATATAAAAAATCAGTCGGACAGTGGATACTGTCCGACTGCATATTCATTTTAGACTCCGCCGAAAAAACTCCGCCTGCGGCAGAGTTTTTTCTATCCGCCCCCCAGCCGCACCACCGGCGCGTCCTCCAGGCCGGTCAGGTCGTGGGTGGCCAGCAGCACGGGCTTCCCCCGCCCCCTCTCCCGTATGAGCTCCAGGCACCGGGCCCGGTTCTCCCCGTCCAGGCCGGTGAAGGGCTCGTCCAGAGCCAGGGCTTCCGCCGGGGCCAGCAGGGCCCGGGCCAGGGCCAGCCGCCGCTTCATGCCCCCGGACCAGGCCCGGACGGGCTGGGGGTCCGAGAGGTCCAGCCCCAGGCGTGCCAGCAGGGCTCCGGCCTCCCCGGGGACCTCCCCCAGGGCAAAGCGGAGATTCCCGGCGGCGGACAGGTCCTCCAGCAGCCGGTCCTCCTGAAATACGGCGGCCCAGCGGCAGCCCGCGCCCCGGATGCTCCCTGCGTCGGGGCGCTCCAGCCCCAGCAGGAGGCGGAGGAGGGTGGTTTTTCCCGTTCCGGAGGGGGCGGCGGCGCAGGTGATTCCCGGCCGGAAGACGGCGGTCAGATTCGTCAGCACGGCTTTGCCGCCGTAGGACTTGCAGAGCCCTTCCACGCGAATTTCCATCACCGTCCCGCCTTTCCCGCAAGCAGGTCCACCGCCGCCAGAAACAGCCGCTCAAAGACCGCCGCCAGAATCAAGATCACGGCGGTCCAGGCGAAGAGGTCCGGCGTCTGCAGGTAAATTTTCGCGGTGTACAGCCGCTCGCCGATGGTCCCCGCCGGGAGGCCGATCACCTCCGCCGCCGCCCCCGCCTTCCAGCACAGCCCCAGGGCCAGGGAGGCCGCGGAGCGGAAATAGGGCAGCACCTGGGGCACATAGATCCCCCAAATCCGCCGCCGAAGGGGAATCCGGTAGACCCGGGCCAGCTCCAGGAGCTTCCTGTCCGTCCGGCAAAGGCCCTCCAAAACGTTGAGGTACACCGGCGGGAAGACCATCAGAGCCGAGATGAACAGGGACAGGGACCGGGAATCCAGCCACACCAGGGCCAGGATGATGAAGGAGGCCACGGGCACCGCCTTCACCGCCGCCACCGGCGGGGCCAGCAGGTCCCGGAGCCAGGGCCGCCCCGCAGCCAGCGCCGCCAGCAGCGCCGCCAGCGCGCAGGAGAGCAGAAAGCCGCCGAAGATGCGCAGGGACGAATTTCCCGCCGCTTGCCAAAAGGCGGCGCTGGGCAGCAGCTGGAAAAGGCGCAGGGCCGCCTGGACCGGCGAGGCCAGCAGCAGCCCCCCGCCGGGGACCGCCGCAGCCAGGGCCATGCTCCCCCCCTGCCAAGCCAGCAGCCAGACGGCAGCGGCCCAGGGTTTCAGCTTAGACACCGTAGAAAAAGCCGTCTCTGGGCAGCGCGCCGCCCACGGACTCCGGGGCCGCCGCCGCCAGAACCTGGAGGTAGCCGGAGAGCTTCTCAAACATCTCCTGTCCGGTGAGGCAGACGATGTTGCAGTGGGGCAGGGCTTTCTCGGCAATCGCGGCACTTTCAATGATGCCGTTTGCCGCCACCAGCTCCGCCGCTTCGGCGGGATTTTCGTTCACCCAGGCCACGGAAACGGCGTACTCTTTCAGGAACATGTCCACCAGCTCCGGGTTCTGCTCCACAAAGTCCCGCCGGGCCACGGCCACGCCGGTGATCATGGCGGAGCCGTTGTCCAGGGCGTCCCACTCCGCCGTCAGGTCCAGGGCTACCCGGAGGCCGTTCCCCAGCTTCCCCTGGGCCACGGTGACAAAGGGCTGGGGCAGCAGGGCCAGGTCCGCCGTCCCCGCCGCCAGGGCGGCGACGCATTCGGCGTGCTCGGATTTCCAGTCGACGGTCACGTCCTTGTCCGGGTCCAGGCCGCTTTGCTCCAGCAGGTAGCGAAGACCGAACTCCGGCGTGGAGCCCTTCCCGGCGGCAACCAGGGTTTTGCCCTTCAGGTCCGCCATGGATTGGACGGCCTCCCCGCCGTTCTCCACAATGTAGAGGACGCCCAGGGTGTTGACCGCCAGGGTGACGATCTGGCCCTCCGTCTTGTTGTACAGCACCGCCGCCAGGTTGGCGGGGACGCAGGCGATGTCCAGCTCGCCCTTAATGAGCTTGGGCGTCAGCTCGTCGGCGGAGCCCGCCAGCGTATAGCTGTTGACGCCGTCATCCGACATCATGCGGACCAGGCCCATGGCGGTGGGGCCCTTCAAAGCCCCCACCCGAACCGGCTCCGTTTGAATGGGGTCCTTTCCGGCGGGCTGGGGGGCCGTCTCCTCCGGCTGGACGGTCTCCTGGGGCTCGGCGGGCTGAGAGGCCCCCACCACCTCCGTGGGGCCGTCATCGCTGCTAATCACGCCGCAGGCGGTCAGGGTCAGGGCCAGGGCCAACATCAAGGCCAGCGTTTTCAAGGGTTTCATCCTCGTTTTCCTCCAAGCATTTCTTCGTTGCCGTCGCTTCGGCCCGGTCATTCACCAGGCAGTCAGAGCGCATGAAAGTTCTTTTTGCCTACTTTTTCTTTCAAGAAAAAGTAGGCGGGGCGTAGACGGTTTTCGCCGTCACGCCGGGCAGCCGCCCGATCTTCCCGGACAGAGCGGAAATCACGTCCGCCGGGGCGTCCAGGGCCACGCTGATGAGCCGGATCCCTCGCTCCCGGCAGGGGACGCCCATCCGGCCAATGACAGCGCTCTCGTATTGATGCAGCAGGGCGTTCAGCGCCGCCACGGAATCCGCCTCCCGGACGATGACCGCCAGGACGGCGACGCGGGTCTCCATATAGTCTTCCCTCCTTTTTAAGGAACCACTGATGAAATCCCCGCACACAGCTTCACGCCATAAATTCCCGCTGGACTGCGTTAGAAAATCTTGAAATCCGTCAGGATTCCTGCGATTTTCTTCCTTGTCAGCAGAAATTTCTGGCGCAAATCTGCACACGTTGATTTAGGCCTTGTTTGAAAATTGGCGGAATGCCCAACGGTGAGAGATTTTTTCGCCAATCAAGGCAAATTTTCGCGGGCGGGCTGACGCCCGGCAAGAAAATTTAACGCAGAGCGGCGGAAAAAGATCCGCCGTTTTGGGCGTTTAGACTTTTTTCAAACAAGGCCTAATCAGTGCTTCCTTAAAAAACAAAGCCCCTCCGCCGACCTGCAGAGGGGCCAAAAAGCCGCGACGAAACCCGGAGACAATCTCTCTCCGCGTCCTGCTCTCTCCTCTTAGAGCCTGTTTAAAAACTTTTGACAAAAATGGCGGAGTGGGAGATAATAG
>CAJTVF010000078.1 GCA_910579435.1 uncultured Oscillibacter sp. | reverse complement strand
CAGCGAAAATTTCTGGCGCAAGTCTGCACGCGTTGATTAAATCAGTGCTTCCTTAAAAACGAAACGGGCGGAACCTCCGGCCTTCGTTTGCCGTCTATATAGGCAAGAGGAAAAAAGGAGGTTTGCGCCATGAAAACGCGGAAACGAGTATTCGCCCTGCTGCTGGCCCTGCTGTGCCTCGCCGGGTGCGGCGGGGGCGGCGGAGCGAAGAGCCTGACAAAGACGGTGAGGCCCGCCCCGGTGGAGGCGGGCCTGGACGGGGAGGACGCCGCCGCCCTGGCGGGGTTTTCCCTGGAGCTGCTGAAAGAGAACTGGAAGGGAGAGAACCTTCTGGTGTCCCCCCTGTCGGTCCTCTGCGCCTTAGGGCTGACCGCCAACGGGGCGAAGGGGGAAACCCTGGAGCAGATGGAAACGGTGCTGGGCCTCCCGGCGGAGCGCCTCAACGCCGCCCTGGCCGCCTGGGCGGCGGAGCTGCCCAAGGAGAAGGACTGCCGGTTAGACCTGGCCAACTCCCTCTGGGTCCGGGACGATGGGAGCTTCCGGGCCGAGGAGGACTTTTTGAAAACCGCCGTGAGCTGGTATGGGGCGGAGGTCTTTGCCTCTCCCTTTGACAGCGCCGCCGTCCGGGAAATCAACGGCTGGGTGGAGAAGAACACCCGCGGAATGATTCCGGAGATTCTGAACGAGCTCCGGAAGGAAACCATGATGGTCCTGGTCAACGCCCTGGCGCTGGAGGCGGAATGGGCGGAGATTTACACGGACAGCCAGGTGTGGGAGAATCAGATTTTTACCACCGGGGACGGCGTGGAACAGCCGGTTACGCTGATGTACTCCAGCGAGTTCCGCTATCTGAGGGACGAGGGGGCCCAGGGGTTCCTGAAATTCTACAAGGGCGGGCGCTGGGCCTTTGCCGCCCTGCTGCCGGACGAGGGCGTGAGGCTGGAGGATTATCTGGCCTCCCTGACAGGAGAACGGCTTCGCCAGGTCCTGGCGGACGCGGAGGAGACGGAGGTACACGCCGCCATCCCGAAGTTCAAGGGCGAGTGTTCGGTGACGCTGAACGAGAGCCTGAAGGCCATGGGGATGACGGACGCCTTTGAGGCTGGATTGGCGGACCTGTCGGGACTTGGCGTTTCGGAGCTGGGCCCCCTGTTCATCAGCCAGGTGCTCCACAAGACCTATATCGAAGTGGACGAAAAAGGCACCAAGGCCGGGGCCGCCACGGCGGTGATCGCGGATGCCGGAAGCGACATGCCGGGAACGGTGCCGGAGGTCTATCTGGACCGGCCCTTCCTGTATATGCTGGTGGACACCGGGACAAACCTCCCCGCGTTTATCGGCGCGGTCACAGACATGAGCTGAATCAAAAAGCGGACGGCTGAGCCGTCCGCTTTTCGTATAAGCTTCGTTGCCGTCGCTTCGGCCCGGATGGCTGCCGGACTCCCAGAGCGAGCGAAAGTTCCTTTTGGTTCTTTTCCTTTCAAGGAAAAGAACGCAGGAAAATCCGTTTCCCGCCCTGGTACTCCCGGACCGCGCCCAGGCGCTGGGCGCTGGGGACACAGGCTTTCAGCTCCCGGAACAGCGCCTCCGCGTCTTCCGGGTCCACCGCCATCAGGAGCCCGCCGGAGGTCTGGGGGTCATAGAGCAGGTCCTGCTGCCAGAGCTCCGCCCCGCCGGGGTCCACGGAGCCCTCCGCAAAGGCGCGGTTGCGGTACATGCCCTCGGGCAGAATGCCCATCTTCGCCAGCTCCGCCGCCTCGGGAATAAAGTCCACGGCGCTCACCTCAATCTCCAGCTCCACGCCGCTGCCCTGGGCCATCTCCAGGCCATGGCCCAGGAGGCCGAAGCCCGTCACGTCCGTGCAGGCGTGAACCCGGTAGCGGACCATGGCGTCCCGGGCGGACTTGTTCAGGGTGGTCATCAGCTTGTGGGCCCGGGCCATGGCCTCGGGCGGAGCCATATCCGCCTTGGCGGCGGTGGTCAGCACGCCGGTGCCGATGGGCTTGGTGAAAAGAAGCACGTCCCCGGGCCGGGCCCCGGAGTTGGTGAGCATCTTCTCCGGGTGGACGAAGCCGGTGACCGCCAGGCCGTACTTGGGCTCGTCGTCCAGAATGCTATGACCTCCTGTAATCAAAGCCCCGGCTTCATACACCTTGTCATAGCCTCCCCGGAGCAGGTCGTGGACCGCTTCGGAGGGCATGTCCTTGGGAACCGCCATAATATTCAGGCAGAGCTTGGGCTCGCCGCCCATGGCGTACACGTCGGAGAGGGCGTTGGCGGCGGCAATCTGACCGAAGAGATAGGGGTCGTCCGCAATGGGGGGGAAGAAATCCACCGTCTGGACCAGGGCCAGGCCATCGGAAATTTGATAGACCGAGGCGTCGTCGCTCCGGTCAAAGCCCACCAGCAGGTTCGGGTCCTGGTGGATCTGGATGCCCTCTAAAAGCTGGGCCAGGGTCCCCGCCCCCACCTTCGCGCCGCAGCCGGCGCATTTGGCCAGCTTGGTGAGCTTGACTTGGTTTTCTGCCATGAAACACCCTCCTATTTTGATTGCTATTTGTAATTATTTAAAAGATTTCAACGCGCCGGACAGGCGCAAAAGCGCCTCCAGCACGCCGCCGCCTACCGCCAGGGCCTTGTCGCTGGCGCAGTAACAGTGTTCCATGTTGCACCGGGGGTCAATGTCCCCGGCCTTCATGCCCTTGTGGACCGGGGTGCCCTCCGGCAGGATGCCCCGGAGCACGCCGTCCAGGGTGCAGGCCATGGGAACGCCGCCCGCCTCGGCGGCAATGTCCCCCATCTTCACCTGGGCCCCGATGTCCAGGAACTGGTGAAACACCCCGTCCGCCGGGGCCCGGAGGACCCGCTCCCCGGCAAAGCCGCCAATCAGGCCGGGAATGCCGGTGTTGGGCTGGGCGGAGCCCTGGTAAATGGCCCGGCCCAGGTAGTGGCCCCGCATGGTCTCCACCACGGCGTGGCAGTCCTCCCCCGCCGTGAAGCCGGGGCCCACGCCGATGACCACCGGGGCGTCGGTGATTTTCGTGCCCAGATTTTTTTTCGCCAGTATGGCATCCACCACGGCGGCGGGCCTCAGGACCGGGATACAGGCCCCCTCCGGGTCCGCCAGGACGGGGATGGTCTCCTGCTTCAAAAGCTCCAGGGCTTGGGCCGGGGCCTCCGCCCGCTTGGCGGTCACGGTTTCCACCACGGCCTCGCCGCGGACAATGGCCTGGGAAAAAGCCACGGTGCGGCGGATGGCGGTGGGCTTCTCCAGGTCGGTCATGGCCACCCGGATTCCCGCCCGCCAGAGGCGGAGGGCAATGCCGGTGGCGATATCCCCCGCCCCCCGAATCACGACAAGCATGTCCAATTCCTCCTTTTCAGCGCCCCGGCGTACACAGGCCAGGGCAGGCATTCCGCCAGGCGGCGGGCGGCGGCCATGGCCGTGTCCTCCTCCGCCTGGTTGACAAATACTTGGATGGGCGGCCACGCGGGGGACGCCTCCTTTTGGAGGGCCTCCGCCACCGCCTCCGGCGCCGCCGGGGCTTCGGGCTCCAAGCCCGTCAGAAGACCAAACCGCTCAGGCCGGTGGACCGCTTCCCGGACCGGACGGCCAAAACCGGAGGCCCCCACGACCCAGAGAATTTGATTGGCCTCCGGCGGAATGACCGGCTCGTGGGGGGCGTGGGCCTTGAAGGGACGGCCCGCCGATCCATCCGCCTCCACCAGCACATAGTCCGCCAGCTCCGCCAGGCGGGACATGGGAACAGCCGGGGCGGTGAGCTTTCCCCCTGTGCCGGGGACCGGGGTCCCGGCGCAGACCAGGCGGCGGGCCCCCAGGGCTTCCGCCAGGGTTTCCTCCGTTGGGTCCGTCAGGTTCGGGAGGCCGTCGAAGGGGAAAATTTTTGTGGTGGAGCAGAGAAGGACCCGGGCTCCGCCCGCCGCCAGTTCCTCTCCCAGGGTCCGCAGGAGGGTAGTCTTGCCGCCGCCGCCAATGACGGCGGCGGCGCCGGGGCAGAGGCCCAGGAGCTCTGTCAGGCGCATGGCAATCCCTCCCGTTCGTTGTCCTTTCCATAGAATAACATCCCGCCGCCCTGCCGTCAAGGGCGGCTTGACAGCGGCGGCGGGAGGGGCTATGATGGAGCGGCAAAGCAAAAGGAGGGATGCGCCGTGTACGATGAACTGACGGCGGTGGATATTAAGAAAATGCAGGAAGAGCTGGACCACCGAATCCGGGTCCTGCGGCCCCAGCTGATCGAGGAGGTCCAGACCGCCCGGGCCTTCGGGGACCTGAGCGAAAACTTTGAATACAAGTGCGCCAAGCAGGCGAAGAACCGGAACGACAGCCGCATCCGGTATCTGGAGCGGATGATCCGGACGGCGAAGGTCATCGAGGTGAAGGACACGGCGGACGCCGTGGGGCTGTTCGACCGGGTGACCATCTACAACGAAATGGCAAAGAAGGAAATGGAGGTCCGCATCGTCACCACCCTGCGCCAGGACGCGCTGAAAGGGCTGGTCAGCAAGGAGTCCCCGGTGGGGAAGGCGCTTCTCGGCCGCCGGGCCGGAGACCGGGTGGAGGTTGCCGTCAGTCCAACGGTGAAGTATTTCGTGGAAATACGGAGGATTGAGAAGGGGGAAGACGACGAGAGTTTAAATATTAGTTCCTATTGAGAAAACCAGCTATGATGATAGCTGGTGCAATGAACCCCCCATTCTCTCTTTTTCTCACCGGAGAAAAAGAGAGAATGCGCCGTGCACGGTGGAAGAGAGAAAAAGACGGGGATGCGTTACGGAGGCGCGGCACGGTACAGACTGTTTTAGTACGCAAGTCTCCGGGCCGCGGCGCAGTGCAAGCGGGAGTTTTGGAGGTTGACGTAAGGACTGTCCGCCTCTCCTCGCTGCCGCTAGGCCTTGTTTGAAAATTGGCGGAATGCCCAACGGTGAGAGATTTTTTCGCCAATCAAGGCAAATTTTCGCGGGCGGGCTGACGCCCGGCAAGAAAATTTAACGCAGAGCGGCGGAAAAAGATCCGCCGTTTTGGGCGTTTAGACTTTTTTCAAACAAGGCCTAACCTGGCGGTTTATAAAAATGCGAGGGCCTGCCGGTTTTGCCCGGCAGGCCCTCGCTTCTTATCCCCCCGCAGGGGACTTACTTCTTTTTCTCTTTTGGACCGTGCACGGCCCGTTTTCTCTTTTTCTTCTGGAAGAAAAAGAGAAAATGGGGGGTGCAATGCACCAGCCATCTTCATGGCTGGTGACTTCCCCGCCCGTCAGGGCGGGCGCCAGCCCCCCCTTGCCAAAGCGGCCCCTCACATCCCATTGTCCTCAATAACCTGCGCCTTAATCAGGTTCGTAGACCCGCTCTTCCCCAGGGGCACCCCGGCGGTGATGACCACCGTATCCCCGGGCCGGACCAGCCCCTCCTTCACCGCCACCTCGGCGGAAAGAGAAAAAATCCGGTCCGTGGAGTTGACCTCCCCGGTCAGGAAGGGGGTAACCCCCCAGCAGATAGCCAGCTGCCGCCGGGTCTTCTCCTGCATGGTCAGCGCCGCCACCGGGCAGGCGGGACGGAAGCGGCAGATCATCCGGGCCGTCCGCCCGGAGCTGCTGGCCGCCAGTATCGCCGTGGCGTTCAAATCCCGGGCGGTGAGGCAGCAGGTGTGGGTAATGGCGTCGTTGATGTTGTTGGAGGCCGTGACCACCAGCTGCTTCTGGAAGCGCTTCCAGTAGTCGATGGACGCCTCCGCCTCCGTGACGATCTCCAGCATGGCGCCGAGGGCCTCCACGGGGTACTTGCCCCCGGCGGTCTCCCCGGAGAGCATGACGCAGCTGGTGCCGTCGTACACGGCGTTGGCTACGTCCGAGACCTCCGCCCGGGTGGGGCGGGGATTGCGCATCATGGAGTCCAGCATCTGAGTAGCCGTGATGACGGGCTTGCCCGCCTGGAGGCCCTTGCGGATCATCTGCTTCTGGAGGGCCGGGACCTTGGCGGCGGGAATCTCCACCCCCAGGTCGCCCCGGGCCACCATCACGCCGTCGGCGGCGGCCAGGATGCCGTCCAGGTTGTCAATGCCCTCCTGGTTTTCGATCTTGGCAATGATTTTCACATTGTCCCCGCCGCACTGGTGCAGCACCTCCCGGACGGCCTCCACGTCGGCGGCCCGGCGGACGAAGGAGGCGGCGATGAAATCAAAGTCGTTCTCCACGCCGAAGCGGATGTCCGCCACGTCCTTCTCCGTCAGGGCGGGAAGCTGGATATGGGCCCCGGGGATGTTGATGGACTTGTTGGCGGAGAGGGTCCCGCCGTTCTCCACCTGGCACACGATATCGGAGCCCCGGATCTCCTGGACCCGGATGGCGACCAGCCCGTCGTCAATCAGAATCTCCTGGCCGGGGGACACCTCCTCGTGCAGCCGGGGATAGGTGACGGAGACCCGGGAGGCGGTGCCGGGCACGTCCTCCACCGTGAGGGTGAAGGTCTCCCCGGCGGTGAGGTCCACCGTCTTGGCCTCGAAGCTCTTGATGCGGATCTCCGGGCCCTTGGTGTCCAGAATGGTGGCGATGGGGCTGCCCATCCGGTCCCGGACGGCCTTCAGGCGGTTCAGCCGCTCCAGGTGTTCCGGGTGGCTGCCGTGGGAAAAGTTGAACCGGGCGCCGTTCATGCCGCCCTTGATGAGGGCGACGATCAGCTCCTCGCTGTCTACGGCGGGGCCCAGGGTACAGATAATTTTCGTCTTTCTCAGCATATGAAATTCCTCCTGTGGATTCCCCCTGTGGGA
This sequence comes from uncultured Oscillibacter sp., assembly GCA_910579435.1. Classification (GTDB taxonomy): domain Bacteria; phylum Bacillota; class Clostridia; order Oscillospirales; family Oscillospiraceae; genus Oscillibacter. The sequence continues at coordinate 2,246 of CAJTVF010000078.1, read as the reverse complement.
ATCCGGTCATCAAACGTTGATTCTTGCTTGCGGTTCCCTATTATACAAGAGTCTTCCCCATCTGGATAGGTAAGAATTCCATAAATTTTTCGTAATCGTTTAGCCGGGTCTCTGTGAAAGTGTTTTCGCAAACGTTTGTAAAGGGTCCGCCCGGCCTCAGCCCTCCCAAAACAGCTCGTCCAGGGTCTTGCCCAGGCGGCGGCAGATGGCAGCGCAGAGCTTGATGGTGGGGTTGTAGTCCCCTTTTTCAATGGCGTTGATGGTCTGGCGGGAGACGCCCACGTCGTCCGCCAGCTGCTGCTGGCTCAGGTCCAGAGCGGCCCGGGCGGCTTTCAGGCGGAGATTTTTCATTCCGCCTCCTCTTCCCGGGAGCGGAGGAGGTGGTTGACGATGTACACGATGAGAATGACCAGGGTGACAAAGCCGATGACGGGGTTCACCGCCCGGAAGGTCAGCACGCCGTCCTCCACCAGGCCGCCGGAGAGTGCATACATAACGCCGAAGCCTAGATTCATGGCGGAGATCAGGGCGAACATGGTCATGACGGTCCGGGGCTTCTCCCGGAGGCTGAGGTAGGCGTCCTTCAAAATGCAGGTGACGGCGAAGACGCACAGGCTGACGGCCAGACAGATGGTGACCCCCGTCAAAACGTCGCACCACCGCCCAAGCACCATGTCCGAGACGCCGTAGGCGTAGGTGGTGACGAGCAGCGTGAAGAAGCCGTATTGAAACGCCTTGCCCCGGGCCCGCTCCTGGCGCTCGTCGAAGTGCATGTCCAGGACTTTTTTCTTAAACAGCAGCGCCACGATAAGCAGACCCGCGAGAATGCCCGCGGCGACGCCCAGCGCCAGGCCGGTATGATAGTTGTCCATAAAAATTTCCTCCCTGTGTGTTTTTGCTGCCGATGCCGGTTTGCCGGGGACGGGGTTACCCGGTCACCACCGGCTTTCCCTCTTTGTCCAGCAGCGGGGTCAGGCCGGCCGCCGGTCCGTCCCGGTGAAACACATAGTTTACGCCGGTTTCCCGGTCGACCCAGATTTCTGTGACCTCAATGGTTCCCTGACTGTAGGCCTTTTCAAAGCGTTTCATACAGCATACCTCCTTGTTGGTAGAGCCATCCTAACACTCATCTGACTATTTGTCAAGTATATTTTACTAAATGACATATAAAAATTTCGGCTTCGCGGGCGGAGCCATGAAGCCGGGCCAACATGACTTGCGGGGCCTGATTCCCGGGGAGGCCATTCCGGGTGGGGGAATGGCCTGGCCAGGGGGCCGGGCCCCGCACAAGTCTTTTTTCATTTTATGACGCGGGAGGAGCGGCCTTTTGCCGTCAGGTGGCTTTCCGCTTTCGCTTCTTCTTTCCCCCGTCGATCTCGCCGTAAAGCCACTGGAGGCCGTCGGAGAGGCCGCCCACCTGGTCAATGAGGCCCAGCTTCACCGCCTCCTCGCCGTAGATCACGCTGCCGACGTCGGCGGCCATGTCGTCCTTTTTCAGCATCAGGTCCTGGAAGTCCCCGGCGGAAATGTGGCTGTGCCCGGCGGCAAAGGCCACGATGCGGTCCTGAAGCCGCTGGAAATAACTGTAGGTCTGGGGGGCGGCAATGACGGTGCCGCTCATGCGGACGGGGTGGATGGTCATGGCGGCGGAGGGCACGGCGAAGCTCCTCCGGGCCGCCACCGCCAGGGGCACGCCGATGGAGTGGCTGCCCCCCAGGACGATGGAGACGGTGGGCTTGGTCATCCCGGCGATGAGCTCCGCGATGGCAAGGCCCGCCTCCACGTCTCCGCCTACGGTGTTCAGCAGGAACAGGACCCCCGCCACCTCGTCGGACTCCTCCAGCTTGGCAAGGAGGGGGAGGACGTGCTCGTACTTGGTGGTTTTTGTGCCGGAGGAGGCGGTCATGTGGCCCTCGATCTGGCCGATGATGGTCAGACAATAGATGTTGCCGTGGGGCGTGGCCGTCATGGCGGAGCCGAAGTCCAGGATGGCCTGGGCGGCTTCGTTCTGTGTATCGGTTTCCGGCTCGGCCTGGGTGGGTTTGGTGGGTTTGGTCATAGTAACGTTACCTCGCTTTCGTGAGGGTAGCTTTTGCGGTTTTTCGGAAATTACCCGCCGGAGGGAAAAATCTCCGGGCATTTTCCGCCTCCGGGCCGGAATCTTACAGCATTGTAAGATACGGCGGCAAATTGTAAGAGCCTGTTTAAAAACTTTTGACAAAAATGGCGGAGTGGGAGATAATAGG
>CAJTVF010000077.1 GCA_910579435.1 uncultured Oscillibacter sp. | reverse complement strand
TCCGTCCAGCCCGTTCCAGGCAGCGGTTGATTGCGTCAAAAAACAGCTTACCGATTCGCTCCGTCATAGCAACGCCAGTCTGCTGATTGCCAACGGCGCGGACGTGGCGACGGTGGCGGGTCTCCTGGGCCACAGCTCCTGGACTAAAACGTCGATATAACTGGAACAGTATTTCGCAATGTCATCCAAAATCAGTTCCAAAGGGGTTCACGCAGGGAGATCTGTTTGAGGCTCTGCCCCGGTGCGGACCGGTAGGAGAGCATATCAAGAATCTCTTTGGAGATACCTTCCACCACGATTTGCCTTCTGAACTAGAATTTATCTAACTGAAATCTTGCCATAAAACCAGGCGGTGAATCAAGTCGATTTTGAGGCCATTTAGAGTTTGAAAATCAGCTTCTATAACATGCAAAGTATCTTGATCAAACATTCTGCAAGAATTTTGATATTTTCTATTGAACGCTGATATCCTGCACAAATATATTCCTGTAGAATAGAAGACACTGGTTGAATTGGCAGAAAACACCTGGCGGCGGTAGGGAGGCCTCAACATGAACATGCCTGGCCCAAACAGCGGAATCGCACGGTTTTTAACCAAAATCTACGACCTGATTTTTTTGAACGTGGTCTTCGTCCTTACCTCCTGCACCGTCGTCTGCTTGGGGGCGGCGGTCACGGCCCTTTACATGACAGCGATGGAGCTATACCGGGAAAGGGACTGCACCCCCGTTCGGGATTTCCTTCGGAATCTGCGGAAAGTCTTTACCGCCTCAACGCCAGCGGCGGTACTGCTGCTGGCGGACCTGACGCTGCTGGCTGTCCTTTACCGGGTCCTCTATGCCGAGACGCTTCTGTTTCCGCCGGAGTTGTTTGTGCTGTTTTGCATCGCTGCTGTGATGTTGACAGCTATCCTGTCCTGGTTGTTTCCACTCCTGGCCTGTTTTGAAAATACCTTCTCCAGGCACCTGGGGAATGCGGTGCGGCTGGCGCTGGCAAATCTCCCGGTCACGTTTTTTATCACGGCGCTCAATCTCCTGCCAATCCTGGTTCTTCTTTTTCTGCCGCAGTTTTTTGGCGCCTTCCTGGGTGTGTGGCTGCTGATTGGGGCTGCGGCGGGAGCCTATGGGAACCTCTTTTATCTGCGCAGGATATTCAAGCAGTAACAAAACAATGCGGTCTTAGAAGGAGATGAAATCATGAGCGAATATCTCTCTTATGACGGGTATGCCCTGGTTTTCGAGGACGATTTTAACGGGGAAACTCTGGATAGAACCAAATGGAACGTAGAGCTGCACGATCCGGGCTGGGTCAATGAGGAGCTTCAAGCCTACGTAGACGCGGAAGATGTCCTGTCCCTGCGGGACGGCTTCCTGCATATCCGCCCCACCAGGCTGGCGCTGGGGGATGGAAGCGTCTTTTACCGTTCCGGACGGATTTCCACCCAGGGAAAGCACGAGTTTACCTATGGGATTTTCGAGGCCCGCTTGAAGGTTCCGCGGGGGAAAAGGGTTTCTCCCGGCCTTCTGGCTGATGACGGGGGACGAGGAGCGCTGGGGCCAGTGGCCCGTCTGCGGCGAGATCGACATCTGTGAGGTCCTGGGCCACGAGCCCCGCACAAACTACGGAACCCTGCACTACGGCTTGCCCCATGAGCAGAATCAAGGGGCGTACACACTGCCGGAGGGGGACTTCGCGGCGGAGTTTCACACCTTTTCGCTGGAGTGGCTCCCCGGGTGCCTCCGCTGGTATGTGGACGGCAGGCTGTTCCACCAGGTGGAACAGTGGTTTTCCGCCGGGGCGGATGGCTTCCGCAAGCCCTTCCCAGCGCCCTTTGACCATAACATGTATGTGATTTTGAATCTGGCGGTGGGCGGCGTTTGGCCCGGCCCGCCGGATGAAGCAACAGACTTTGCCCGCGCCGCTTTTGAGGTGGACTACGTGCGGGTATACCGGAAAACACGTCAATCAATGGAGGAGCTATGATGGAGAAAATCCGCTTTTTGGATGAAAACGGAACCTTTGAACTGAGAAATCCCGAGGCGGTCAGCGGCCTCTATTTTCCCCTGGCCAGCGAGACCGGACTAAAAAGCGCCATTGCCCCCGATCTGGCCGGAGACAGCAAGCTGGACCAGGAGTCTTTTCTTCTGGAGCCGGTAAGCATCGAGGACCTGCGGAACAGCCGCGGCACCCGGAATTTCTGGTGCGTGACGGAAAAGGGCTGCTGGTCCGCCTCCGGCGTCAGCGCCGAACAGGAGGCCGCCCGCTTTACGCCGGACCAGGACGAGAGCGTCCTGACGGCGGGATTCTTGTGGCAGACGGTGCGCCGGACCTCGAGGCGCTATGGCCTTCAGGCGGAGCTGACGGCCTTTGTGCCGCCGGATGAAAACGTGGAGATTCTGGAGGCGCGGGTGACAAACCGGGACGCTGCGCCCCAGCGCGTCACCGGCGTCGCGGCGGTTCCCATCTACGGCCGGAGCGCGGACAACCTCCGGGACCACCGGAATGTGACCTCCATGCTCCACCGGATTCGGACCACAAAATACGGCGTCCAGGTCAAGCCCACCATGTCCTTTGATGAAAAGGGCCATCGGGAAAACCGCCGGATTTACTATGTCTGCGGAACAACCGGGAACGGTGGCGCCCCCGCCGGATTCTACCCGACGGTGCAGGAGTTTGTGGGCGAGGGCGGCACATTTCTCCATCCCCGGGCCGTCTGCGAGGACCGGGAGGCCCGGCCCGCCGGAATGGAGATCGACGGCAGGGAGGCCATGGGCGGCATCCGCTTCCCCGAGGTCACCCTGGGACCTGGAGAAACGGCGGTGTACCTCATCTTCCTGGGAATCACGGAGGATGCCGGGGACATGGACCGGATTTTAACGGCCTGCGGCACAGAGGAACGAGTCCATGCCGCCCTGGAGCGCACAAAAGCTTATTGGCAGGACAAAGTAAACGTCCGCTACCAGACCGGCTCGGCGGACTTCGACCGCCTGATGCGCTGGGTGAGCCTCCAGCCCCTTCTGCGGCGGATCTACGGCTGTTCCTTCCTGCCCCACCACGACTATGGCCGGGGAGGACGGGGCTGGCGGGACCTCTGGCAGGACTGCCTGTCTTTGCTGCTGATGGACCCCGGCGGCGTGGGGGAGATGATCCAGGCCAGCTTCGGCGGCGTGCGGATGGACGGAACCAACGCCACCATCATCGGAGAGGGCCTGGGGAACTTTATCGCGGACCGCAACGGCATCGCCCGAGTCTGGATGGACCACGCCCTCTGGCCCTTGATGACCACCAAGCTCTACATCGACCAGACGGGGGACCTTGATATCCTGCGCGCGAAGGTCTCCTACTTCAAGGACCCCCAGTCCATGCGGGGCACGGAGATCGACGGTCAGTGGGACCCGGCGTACGGGAACCGGCAGCGGACGGCCTCCGGCGAGGTCTACACCGGCAGTATTTTGGAGCACCTGCTGATTCAGCACCTCACCGCCTTTTATGAGGTGGGGGAGCACAACATCTTCCGCCTCCGGGGGGCCGACTGGAACGACGCCCTGGACATGGCCCCGGAGCGGGGGGAGAGCGTGGCCTTCACCTGCGCCTACGCAGGCAATCTCAAGGACCTGGCGGGGCTTCTCCGGCGGCTGGCCGAGACCTGGAAGAACGTGGAGCTGGCGGAGGAGTTGGAGGAGCTGCTCCGGACGCCGCCCATAGACTACGACGATCTGTCGGAGAAAAAGGCGGTCTTGGAGCGATACACCCGGCGCTGCGCCCACAATGTCAGCGGCGGGACCATCCGGGTCCTCCCGATGGAGCTGGCGGAGAACCTGGAGGGCAAAGCGGACTGGCTGATGGAGCACATCCGCCGTCAGGAGTGGATCGCGGACGGGAGGGACGGCTGGTTCAACAGTTACTATGACAACCACGGGCAGCCCCTGGAGGGCATTGCGGAGACCGGCGCACGCATGATGCTTACCGGACAGGTGTTCGCCATCATGAGCGGGACCGCCACGGAGGAACAGGTGAAGGCCATTGCCCGCAGTGCCGACAAATACCTCTACAAAAAAGAGGAGGGGGGCTACCGGCTGAACACGGACTTCCACGAGCTGAAATTCGATATGGGCCGGATGTTCGGCTTTGCCTACGGTGAGAAGGAGAACGGGGCGGTGTTCTCCCACATGACGGTGATGTACGCCAACGCCCTCTACCGCCGGGGCTTCGTCCAGGAGGGCTATAAGGCGCTTCAGACCCTGGCGGACGCCGCTCTGGATTTTGAGAGCAGCAAAATCTATCCCGGCATCCCGGAGTATTTCAACGCCGAGGGCCGGGGAATGTACCACTACCTCACCGGCGCGGCCAGCTGGTACATGCTGACGGTAATCACGGAGGCGTTTGGCGTCCGGGGGGAGAACGGCAGCCTGGCGATCGCCCCGAAGCTGGTGCGGGAGCAGTTCGGCGAAGCAGGGACCGCCTCCCTGGCCCTTCCCTTCGCCGGTAAGCGGTTCCAGGTGATCGCCGTCAACCTGAGCCGGAAGGACTACGGCGAATACCGGCTGGAAAAGGCGTACCTGACCACGGCGGACGGCCCTCAAATGCGGCGGCTGCCGGTGGCGGAAGGACGGGTCCTGCTGGACCGGGCGCTTCTGGACCGGCTGCCTGTGACGGAAAATCAGATCACAGTGGAATTGATGTAAGGAGATGACGCGCGATGCAGTATGGATTTTTTGACGATCAGGCCCATGAGTACGTGATCACCCGGCCCGACACCCCGGCCCCTTGGGCCAACTACCTGGGCTCCCCGGAGTACGGGGCGCTGATCTCCAACAACGCCGGAGGCTACAGCTTTGTCAAATCCGGGGCCAACGGACGGATTCTTCGGTATGTGTTCAACCAGTTCGACCAGCCGGGGCGGTATCTCTATCTTCGGGACAACGAGACGGGGGACTTCTGGTCCGCCTCCTGGCAGCCGGTGGGAAAGGACCTGGATACGTACAAAAGCGAGTGCCGCCACGGAATGGGCTACACGGTCATGACGGCGGATTATGGCGGCATCCACAGCGAGGCGGCTTATTATGTGCCCTTGGGCGGGACCCACGAGGTCTGGCGGCTGACGGTGCGCAACGACTCGGACCGCCCCCGGACGTTGACCCTCACGGGCTACGCGGAGTTTACCAGCCACGGCAATTATGAGCAGGACCAGGTGAACCTGCAATACTCCCAGTTTGTCACCAGAACCTTGTTCAACGAAAACCGGGTCCGCCAGCAGATTCACGGCAATCTGGACGCGGCGGAGAACGAGGTGGACGCCAAGTCCGTCATCGAGCGATTCTTCGGACTGGCCGGGGCGGAGGTTTCCTCCTACTGCGGCGACAGGGCGGAATTCCTGGGACCCTACCGGGGATACGGCAGTCCCGTAGGCGTGGAGCGTGGGAACCTCTGGAACCGCCTGGGCTACAACGGCAACAGCTGCGGCGCGCTCTCGGCGGCTGTGACCCTGAAGCCGGGAGAGACTGTGACAGTGGCCTTCCTGCTGGGGGAGAAACACGAGCGGGAAAGCGCCGCTCTTATGAAGGCGTATCAAGACCCGGAGGCGGTCTGTGAACGGGAACTGGAGGCCCTGAAACAGTTCTGGCACGGCAAGCTCTCCCATTTCCAGGTCAAGACCCCCTGTCCGGCGTTCGACACCATGATCAACACCTGGAACGCCTACAACAGCTTCATCACCTTCACCTGGTCCCGGGCGGCGTCGTTCATTTACTGCGGTTTGCGCAACGGCTACGGCTACCGGGACACGGTGCAGGATATCCAGGGCGTCATCCATCTGGAGCCGGAGGCAGCGGCGGAGAAAATCCGCTTCATGCTCTCGGCCCAGGTGGACCACGGCGGTGGACTGCCCCTGGTGAAATTCACCCACGACCCGGGCCATGAGGACACCCCGGAGGACGCCTCCTACGTTCAGGAGACCGGCCACCCCGCCTACCGGGCCGACGACGCGCTGTGGCTGTTCCCCACGGTCTACAAATACATCGCCGAGACCGGGAACGTTGGTTTTTTGGATGAGGTCATCCCCTTTGCCAATCGGGATGAGGGCACCGTATACGAACATTTAAAGCGGGCGCTGAACTTTTCCCTCCAGCATTTAGGCCCCCACGGGATGCCCGCCGGCCTTCACGCCGACTGGAACGACTGCCTGCGGCTGGGGGCGGAGGGGGAGTCCTCCTTTGTGGCCTTCCAGTTCTACTACGCCTTTACCGTCCTGCGGGAGTTTGCCGCCTGCCGGGAGGACGGCAGGTATCTGGACTGGCTGGAGAGGGAACAGAAAAAGCTCCGGACCCTGCTCAACGACCTGTGCTGGGATGGGGACCGCTACATCCGGGGCTTTACCGAGGCCGGCGAGGTCATCGGAAACCACAGCGCCCCGGAGGCCAACCTGTGGCTCAATCCCCAGAGCTGGGCGGTCATCAGCGGCCTGGCGGACGGGAAACAGGCCCAGCTGGCCATGAACAGCGTCTATAACCGGCTGAATACCGACTACGGCGCCATCCTCATGGACCCGCCCTACCACGCCCACGCCTTCGACGGGGCGCTGGCCGTCATCTACAACGCCGGGGTCAAGGAGAACGCCGGGGTCTTCTCCCAGTCTCAGGGATGGCTGATCCTGGCGGAGGCCCTCCTGGGCCACGGGGACCGGGCCTTTGAGTATTTCAAGGAAAACGCCCCCTCCATGCAGAACGACCGGGCGGAGATCCGGAAGATCGAACCCTACTGCTACGGCCAGTTTACCGAAGGGCCGGCCAGCCCAAACGCCGGGCGGTCCCACGTCCACTGGCTCACGGGCACGGCTTCCACCGTTATGGTGGGCTGTGTGGAGGGCATCCTGGGGATGCGGCCGGACCTGGAAGGGCTGAAAATCGCGCCCTCCATCCCGAGGGAATGGAAGGCGCTGGAGATCGAGAAGGATTTCCGGGGGAAAAGGCTTCACATTCTGGTGGAAAATCCAAACGGCAGAGAGTCCGGCTGCGAGTCCCTGACGGTGAATGGAATGCCCATGGAGGGAAACTACGTGCCTGAGGCCTGCCTCACGGCGCGGACGGAGATTGTCCTGACGATGTGAACGACTCCCGGTTCACGTTCCAGTTGTTCATGTAGTTCCTGTCCCGGTAGGCCTTGGGCGTCATGCCCATCTGGGTGCGGAAATGCTGGATGAAATGGCTCTGGGAGGAGTAGGACAGCATGGCGGCGATGTCCGCGAAGTCGTAGTCGCTGAAGCGGAGGAGATTCTTCGCCATGTCGATCTTCCTCTGGCGGATGTACTCGCTGACGGAAATGCCGGTCTCTTGCTTGAAAATGCGGGACAGGTGGGCCGGGGAGATGGAGATGGCGGAGGCCAGCTCCTGGATCGTAATACGGTCCATGATGTGGACGTAAATGTAGTCGATGGCCTCCGCCACCTGCTTGGAAGAGGCGATGCGCTTTTTCAGGTTCCGCATGCGGCAGACATAGTCCAGGGCCATCTGGTCGTGGACGTAGACGATCTCCGCCATGTTGTTGCAGCAGTCCATCCGGCGGATGTACTCGTCACTGAGCCCGAAGGCCTCCTCCATGGCCATGCCGCCCTCCATGCAGAAACGGGCCAGCATGGCTGCCGTCACTACGAAGTGATAGCGCAGATTGGTCACCGGGTCCTCGGAGAGCTGCCCCACGCCCTCCATGTTCTCAAAGGCGCCCCGGCTGCAGTTCTCCTGTACCGCGTCGATCATTCCCTCCGCCACGGAGCGGTAAAACAGAAACTCCTCCCCGGGCTCCCGATGGCTGGTGACCTCCCGCTCCCCGTCGGCCTCCAGAGGCTTCCACGCCTTTGCTCCATTCATATGCACACCTCCTTCAATATCTTTCAGGGCTAGAATATATCATAGATTTGATATTTCGGCAAGAGGAAAGACGGGAGATTTTTCCGCAGGCTAACTGGAAATTATATGTAAAATACCTAAAGTCCGGCATGAATTTGATATATCTTTCTTTAATTTTGTATACGCTTTTTCGGCGGCACTTTATAATGAGGGGAGCATCACAGCAGACGGCTGTATCAAATTGGAAATAGGAGGAAACGATCGTGAAGAGAAGAATTTGGTATGCCGCTCTGATGGCCGCGATGATTCTTGGCCTTCTGAGCGGGTGCGGCTCCAGTCCCGGCGGTTCGGATGTTGTGCCGGGCGTGGAGGGCAAGATCCTCAACATCTACGTGTGGAACGATGAGTTCCAGGGGAAGTTCAACGCCAACTATCCTGAGATCGACCATCTGTCCAACGACAAGTCCGTCACCTTCCTGAAGGACGGCACGGAGATCCACTGGGTCATCAACCCCACTCAGGACGGCGTCTACCAGCAGAAGCTGGACGAGGCGCTGCTCAAGCAGGACCGTGTCTCCGCCGATGAGCGGGTGGACATGTACCTGGTGGAGGCCGACTACGCGCTGAAATACATCGACCCGGAGGCCAATGTGGCCATGCCCATCTCCCAGCTTGGCATCACGGACGCGGACATCGCCAACCAGTACCGCTACACCTTGGACGCCATGCGGACGGCTGACGGCGAGATCCGGGGCCTCAGCTACCAGGCGACCCCCGGGATGCTGGTCTACCGCCGCTCCATCGCTAAGGCCGTTCTGGGCACCGACGACCCGGAGACCGTGGCCGCCGCCGTCTCCGACTGGGATAAATTCTATGAGACGGCGGAGCGGATGAAGGACGCCGGCTACTACATGTACTCCGGCCGGGCCGACACCTACCGGGTGTACTCCAACAACGTCTCCTCCCCCTGGGTCAAAAACGACAAGACCGTGGTGGTGGATCCCAATATGATGCGGTGGGTGGAGCGCTCCTTGGAGGATACCCGGAGCGGGATCAACCACAATGTGCCGGGCCAGTGGATCGACGAGTGGAACAAGGACATGGGCCCGGACTCCAAGGTTTTCTGCTTCTTCCTGCCCGCCTGGGGCCTGGACGTGTGCATCAAGCCCAACGTGACGGACACTGCCGCCGCCCAGGACTGGGCCTCCTGCCCCAGCCCCCAGAGCTTCTTCTGGGGCGGCACCTGGCTGGTGGCCGCCCAGGGCTCCGACAACCCCGAGCACGTGAAGGACATTATGCTCAAGATGACGGCGGACCGGGACATCCTCCGGAGCCTTGCGGTGAACAATGGGGAGATGAGCAACGACCAGCCCCTGATGGAGGAGCTGGCCCAGTCCCCCGACTTCG
>CAJTVF010000076.1 GCA_910579435.1 uncultured Oscillibacter sp. | reverse complement strand
AGCGAAAATTTCTGGCGCAAATCTGCACGCGTTGATTAAATCAGTGCTTCCTTAATAAACTTGAAAAGCATCCAAGATGCTTTTCAACGGCGGAACCGCTGCGGACGCTGAAAGCGGCCAGTTTATTGGGCTTCATCGTTCAGTAAACGTGCGCCTTGCGCACTGGCGGGCCGGCGGCCCGCCAGTTGAAAAATGGCATTTTGCCATTTTTCAGCGTTACTGACGATACTCTCCGTACTCTTCCCGCCAGGAGGCCATTTCCGCCTCGTCCTTGTCCTCCAGGGCGTGCAGGCCGCTCCGGCCCTCCATATGATGGGTCAGCTCGTGGGAGAGGGTCTGCCGGAGCTCCTCTTCCCAGTCCGCCTCCGTCCAGTCCTCGTTTTCCGCCATGGCGGCGAAGGAGCCGTAATAGAGGTTGATATACCGCCCCAGCAGGTCATTGCAATACTCCCCCAGGACGTAGACTCTCGCCTCGGGAAATTCCTGGTCCGGCACGGCCTCCTCCAGCAGGTTCACCCCGCCGTTGAGCTCGTCGAAAAGGGCCTCCGGGAAGGACTCCGCCAGCTTGTCCAGCAGATCCCCCGCCTGTTCAAAGCTCAGGACCATGGGCCCTCCAGGATGGCGGCCTCCAGCTCCTCCATGGTGTCCGCCAGGCGGTCCGCCCCGGCCTCCTCCAGGGAGGAACGGGGCCGGAAGCCCCAGGTGACGCCGCAGGCCTTGAGGCCGGCGTTATGGCCGGTCCGCACGTCCACGCTGCTGTCGCCCACAAACAGGGTCTCCGCCGGGTCGGCGTTGAGCTCCCGCAGGATGCTGCGGATGCCGGCGGGGTCCGGCTTCACGGGCACGCCGTCCACCTTTCCCCGGACCAGGGTGAAGAAGCCCGGCAGATAGTGGTCAATCATCTCCCGGCTGAAGCTGTCGGCCTTGTTGGAGTAGACGGCCATCCGGACCCCGGCGGCTTTCAGCCGCTCCAGGAGCTCCGGCACGCCCTCATAGGGCACGGTGGCGTCCATGTTATGCTCCCCGTAATACTCGCTGAACTGGGAGAGGGTATTCATCAGGATCAGGGGGCTCTGGCAGCCCTCGGGGGAGAATTTGGAAACCAGGTTGGGAATGCCGTGGCCCACCATGTCCCGGAACGCCTCCAGGGAGTGCTCCGGCCAGCCGTTGCGGCGGCAGACCCAGTTCCCGGCGGCGGCCAGGTCCTCGATGGTGTTCAGCAGGGTCCCGTCCAGGTCGAAAATCACGGTTTGATACATATGCACCTCATAAATCAGTTATCCAATTATGGTAAAAGGGCCGCCAAAATCTTGAGGCCACAAATATTTTAACAAGCCCTTCTCCCCTTTGCAAGTGACGAAGGGACTGAAAGCCAGGGCCCGGCCCGGCGGCTTTTTTAGCGTATCTGGCAAAAAGGAGCCGGAAACCCGGAGGCCGCCCTTGACTTTTGCTGGCAAAGCGTAGATAATGGCAATGTCTTCTTACCAAACCCGCCGGAATCTTCCGGCTTGATATGGAGGTTTTTTTATGGCGACCGACAGCCGCTTTTTTGAGGACATGGAGGCCCGCATCCCCAAGGGCACGGTCCGCACCCGCTTCGCCCCCTCTCCCACGGGCTACATGCACGTGGGCAATCTCCGCACCGCCCTGTACACCTGGCTCATTGCCCGGCACCACCACGGCACCTTTATCCTCCGCATTGAGGACACGGACCAGGGCCGCCTGGTGGAGGGCGCCACCGATGTCATCTACCGCACCATGGCCGAGTGCGGCCTGACCCACGACGAGGGCCCCGACGTAGGCGGCCCCACGGGGCCTTACATCCAGTCGGAGCGGCGGGACCTCTACGGGAAGTACGCCAGGCTCCTGGTGGAGAAGGGCGCGGCCTACTACTGCTTCTGCGAGAAAAGCGAGTCCGAGGAGGACTCCGGCGGCTTCAACCGGGCGGCGGACCCCTGCCGCAGCCTCTCTCAGGAGGAGATCGACGCCAATCTGATGGCGGGCATGCCCTACGTCATCCGCCAGCGCATTCCCCAGGAGGGGGCCACCACCTTCCACGACGTGTCCTTCGGGGATATCACCGTGGAAAACAAGACCCTGGACGACCAGGTTCTGCTGAAGCGGGACGGCCTGCCCACCTACAACTTTGCCAACGTCGTGGACGACCACCTCATGGGCATCACCCACGTGGTCCGGGGCAGCGAATACCTCTCCTCCGCGCCGAAATACAATCTGCTGTACGAGGCCTTCGGCTGGGACATTCCCACCTACGTCCACTGCTCCCCCGTCATGCGGGACCAGCACAACAAGATGAGCAAGCGCCACGGGGACCCCTCCTACGAGGACCTGATCGCCCAGGGCTACCTGACCCCCGCCGTGCTGAACTATGTGGCCCTGCTGGGCTGGGCCCCCAAGGGCGAGCGCAGCGAGCAGGAGGTCTTCTCCCTGGAGGAGCTGGTGGACGCCTTCGACATCGCGGGCATCTCCAAGTCCCCCGCCATTTTCGATCTCGACAAGCTCACCTACTTCAACGCCCTCTACCTGCGGGCCATGGCCCCGGAGGACTTCGCCAAAACTGCGGAGCCATATATCCGGCAGGCGGTGAAGAACCCCGCCATTGACACGGCGGCGGTCGCCGCCCTGCTCCAGGCCCGGTGCGAGAAGCTGACGGACATCCCGGAGAAGGTGGATTTCTTTGACCGGCTTCCCGGCTACGACGCGGCCCTCTTTACCAACAAGAAGTCCAAGACCGACAGCGAGGTCTCGAAAAAGATGCTGGAGGCCGCCGTTCCCGCCCTGGAATCCCTGGCGGAGTGGACCCAGGACAGCGTCCACGGCTGCCTCATCGGCCTGGCGGAACATCTGGGCGTGAAGAACGCCACGCTGATGTGGCCCGTCCGCATCGCCGCAGCGGGCAGGCAGGTCACCCCCGGCGGGGCGGTGGAAATCTGCCATATCTTAGGCAAAGAGGAGACCCTCCGCCGCCTCCGCCTCGGTCTTGGGAAGCTGTAATCCCTCCCCCGCATAATCTGAATAAAGGACTGGTTTTATCACATGAGCAAGCTCACCATCCCCACCGGCTACAAAATGCCCCTGACCAACAACGAACTCCAGCGGGCCATTGAGCTCATCCACGAGGACTTCCAGCGCAGCCTCACCCTCCGGCTGAACCTCCACCGTGTCTCCGCCCCCCTGTTCGTGGACGGGCGCACCGGCCTCAACGACGATCTGAACGGCGTGGAGCGCCCCGTGAGCTTTGACATCCCCGACGTGGGCGCCGAGGGGCAGGTGGTCCACTCCCTGGCCAAGTGGAAGCGCCTGGCCCTCAAGCGCTATGAGTTCCCCCAGGGGATGGGCCTGTTTACCGACATGAACGCCATCCGCCGGGACGAGGTGGTGGACAATCTCCACTCCATCTATGTGGACCAGTGGGACTGGGAGAAGCACATCGGCCAGAAGGACCGGAGCCTCCAGTATCTCAAGGACACGGTCCGGGACATTGTGGGGGCCCTGTGCGACACGGCCTCCGTCCTGCGCAACCACTTCCCCGCCCTGGATTTCCGGCCCGACCGGGACGTGTACTTCATCACCACCCAGGAGCTGGAGGACCGCTATCCCCAGCTGGACCCGGCGGACCGGGAGACGGAGGTCTGCCGGAAGCACCGGACGGTGTTCCTGATGCAGATCGGCAAAACCCTGAAATCCGGGAACCGCCACGACGGCCGGGCCCCGGACTACGACGACTGGGAGCTGAACGGGGACATTCTCATGTGGAACCCGGTGCTGGAGCGCTCCTTTGAGGTCTCCTCCATGGGCATCCGGGTGGACGCGGCGGCCATGGACCGCCAGCTTACCGCCGCCGGGTGCGACGATCGGCGGAAGCTGCCCTTCCATCAGATGCTTTTGAATAACGAGCTGCCCCAGTCCATCGGCGGCGGCATCGGCATGTCCCGGGTGTGTATGCTGCTGCTGGGGGCCTGCCACATCGGCGAGGTCCAGGCCAGCCTCTGGGACCGGGAGACCATTGAGGGCTGCGAGAAGGCGGGGATCACCTTACTGTAAGCCTTGATAAACCAAACGAGGACCGGCGTGAATTTCACGCCGGTCCTTTCGCTCTTTTTGGGGAGTGCTCAGTTAGCCGCGAGGGCGGGCGCGTCCTCCCTGGGCCGGATGATGACGGTTTCGTTCCCGTCCTCGTCCGTCCGCGTCTCGGTCTCGAATTCATCCTCCCCGGCGGACGCGCGTTCATTGGTCCAGCCCATGTCGTTCTCGTTCAGGAACGCCTCTGCCGCCGCCGGGTCCGCCTTGGCGGGGTCCAGGGGCAGGGTGAAGAGGGCATGGACCTCCGTGAAGTCGTCCGCAAAGGCGATGGTCCCGTCCTCCGCCACGGTAAAGATGGTATTGCTGGGCACACCGCCCTCATAGAACGCCATATAAACCGTGCGGTCCGCGAACATCTCGATGCTCTGGGTGTCCAGCAGGTAGTAATATACGCCGTCTTTTGCCAAGCCGCTGGCAAACGCGCCCAGCGTCCAGTTGTTCACCGCCCTGGGAGAACAGCCCGCCGCCAGCGGGGTCATGGTGTAGCGGATGAAATCGAAGTCCTGATTCTCCAGCGGCGTGCCGTCGAGGCGGCGCAGGGCCAGCACGGAATAGGTGTGATCCTTCTCCAGGTCCGGGTTCAGCACGTCCAGGTTCCGCCCGGAGACCAGGCCCAGCAGGGTGATGGCGAAATCCCCGCTCTCCACGGTTTCGTTGATGGCAATGGCGTCAGGTCCGCTGAACGCCTCCGCCAGCAGGGGCTGGTTGTGCTCCTCCGCCACCTGGGCGGGAGTGAGCCACAGCATGGCGGCAGAGACGGACACCGCCAGCAGGGCGATGCAGGCGGCGGCCAGCACCGCGATTCGTTTGGTTCTGTTGAAAGTCATGTTGGTACGCTCCTTTTCCAATTCACGGGCGCGATTTCGCAGCAGGTCCGCCGTCCGCTCCTGAAAATCTGCGGAAAAGGAGAGCTCGTCGAAGGCTTTGCGGTATTCTTCCCGGTTCATACAACGTCCTCCTTCAGCATCTGCCGCAGCCGCTCCCGGCCGCGGGCCAGGCGGGTGCCCACCGTGGCGGCGGGCAGGCCCAGCAGTTTGGCAATTTCCTTGATGGAATATCCCTCGTAGTAGTGGAGGTGGATGACGGCTCCGTACATCTCCGGCAGGGCCCGGACGGCGGAGCGAAGCTCTTCACCGGGACTCTCCGGGGCCACGGGCTCCGTCACGTCCTCCAGGGGGACATTCCGCTGTTCCGCCTTGCGGCGGATGTCGCTGGCGCGCTGAAGGGTGGTTCGGATCAGCCACGCCTTCTCATGCTCCGGGTCCCGGAATACGGGCCGGGCGGTGAGCAGGCGCAAAAACGCCTCCTGTACGGCGTCCTCCGCGTCGGCGGCGGAGCCCAGGCGGGTGCAGGCCAGCCGCAGCAGCATATCGCTGTAGGCCGACACGATCCGGCTGATGGTTTCATCGGTACCAAATGGAACCACGTTCCTCACTCCCTTCACTCTCAACACGGCTGGGAGGCGGGAAATTTTTCGTTCTCCTAAAAAAATTTTCCGGTCCCGTCTTTATTATAAATTGCTCTTTCCCACAAAGACTTTGTGGAATCTCACAAAATCGGAAAAAAGCTATGACAAATCTGAGGGCGTGTTGTATAATGAGACTGCATTCTACAGTCGCCGGACCGGCGAGGAAGGAGTTCCCGGTGGAAAATCAAGACAAGCTCACAGCGCAAACGGCCGTTTCCCCAGCGTCCGCCCCCACGGTAGGACTGCCCCGCACCATTCATCTGGTCCCCATGGACCACCTGAACGGGTTTGACGTGCGGCCGGGCTTTTATGAAATCAACGGCGCCACCGCCATCCCCGGCGGCGTGAATTTTACGGTCCACTCCCACGGGGCCACGTCCATTGAGCTCCTGCTCTTCCGGCGGGGAGAGGACGAGCCCTATGCCGTCCTCCCCTTCCCGGAGCGCTACCGCATCGGAAACGTGTATTCCATGATCGTCTTCAAGCTGAACATCGAGGAGTTCGAGTACGCCTTCCGGGTGGACGGCCCCCGGGACGTGGAGAAGGGCCTGATTTTCGACAAGACAAAATATCTCCTGGACCCCTACGCCCGGGCGGTGACGGGCCAGAGCCAATGGGGGGTGAAGGACGGCTCCGGCCAGCACTACAAGGCCCGGGTGGTCAAGGACGACTTCGACTGGGGCAACCTGTCCCGGCCCCTGATCCCCATGGAGGACCTGGTGATCTATGAGCTTCACGTCCGGGGCTTCACCATTCATGAATCCTCCGCCGTGGCCGCACCGGGGACCTTCGAGGGCCTCCGGGAGAAGATTCCCTATTTAAAGGAGCTGGGCGTCAACGCCGTGGAGCTGATGCCCATTTTCGAGTTCGACGAGATGCAGGACGCCCGGCAGGTGGACGGCGTACAGCTCTACAACTACTGGGGCTACAACACCGTCAGCTTCTTCGCACCCAACACCAGCTACGCCTCCGGCGTAGAGTACAACCGGGAGGGCAACGAGCTCAAGCGCCTCATTCAGGACTGCAACGAAAACGGCATCGAGGTCTACCTGGACGTGGTGTTCAACCACACGGCGGAGGGCAACGAGGACGGCCCCTTCTTCTCCTTCAAGGGCTTTGACAACAACATCTACTACTTACTCACCCCCGGCGGACAGTACTATAATTTCAGCGGCTGCGGAAACACCCTGAACTGCAACCACCCCATTGTCCACCAGATGATCATTGACTGCCTGCGCTACTGGGTCACCACCTACCACATCAGCGGCTTCCGCTTCGACCTGGCCTCCATCCTGGGCCGGAACGAGGACGGCACCCCCATGCACAAGCCCCCCCTGCTTCAGGCCATGGCCTTCGACCCTATCCTGGGCGACGTGAAGCTGATTGCCGAGGCCTGGGACGCCGGCGGGCTGTATCAGGTGGGCAGCTTCCCCGCCTGGAACCGCTGGGCGGAGTGGAACGGCCGCTACCGGGACGACATGCGCCGCTACCTCAAGGGGGACGCGGGCTGCGCCCAGGCCGCCGCCCTCCGGATGGTGGGCTCCCGGGACATCTACCAGTCCGGGGACCGGAAGAACGCCTCCGTGAACTTCATCACCTGCCACGACGGCTTCACCCTCTGGGACCTGTACTCCTATAACGTCAAGCACAACGAAAAAAACGGCTGGGGAGGCACCGACGGGGCCAACGACAACAACAGCTGGAACTGCGGAATCGAAGGAGCGACGGACGACCCGGAGATTAACGCCCTCCGGCGGCGGATGGTCCGCAACGCTTTCGCCCTCCTCATGTGCAGCCGGGGCATCCCCATGTTCCTGGCGGGAGACGAGTTCTGCAACACCCAGTTCGGAAACAACAACGCCTACTGCCAGGACAACCTGACCTCCTGGCTGGACTGGCGGATGCTGGAGGATAACCGGGACATGTTCCGCTTCTTCCAGTTCATGATCGCCCTGCGCAAGCGGTTCCGCATCCTCCGGGCCAACCTCTCCGACGGGTATTATGGCTTCCCCGACGTCAGCTTCCACGGCGTCACCCCTTGGCACACCCAGTTTGAGGACCACGAGCGCTATGTGGGCGTGCTCTTCGCCGGGCAGGCGGAGGGAGAGGCCCCCCAGATCGTCTATACGGCCTCCAACGCCTACTGGAAGCCCCTGGAGGTGGAGCTGCCGGAGCTGCCCCGGAATCTGATCTGGGAGCAGCTGGCGGACACCTGGGGGGCGGCCCAGTCCGCCATGGATATCCCCGACGGCCGGTTCTCCATCGGCCCCCGGAGCGTGAAGGTCTTCGCGGCCCGGCCCCGGTAAGGGCTCATGCCTGTGACGGAATTTTTGCTGTTCGCCGCGTTTATCCTGGGGATGGCTCTGCCGGGCATGTGGCTTTGCCTCTGGGCCGCGAAAAAAGCGGCGTCAAGCCGATGCGCTACTATAAGAAGATTTCCTTCGACAACTGCACCTTTGTCCGGGATTCACGGACGTATCAAAAATACCGGAGCTGTTTCCGCTTAAAAAAGGGCGGCGCTGTCTCCGTTGAGGTGCTCCACAGCCGGGGCTCAATGGTCCTGGAATTTTACACAGAGGACGGCCGGGTCCTCCAAAGCTGGCGGAGCGGGGGCCCGGCGTCCTTTTTGGTGGAGCTTCCGCCCAGGGTGCGGGTTTACTGGCGGGCGGATATGAACCATTTCTGCGGTTCCATTACCTTTCGATAGGGAGCAGCCGCTTGTCCTCTGACCGTCCATTCCGCCTTACGGCAAACCGCAAAAAAGGAGGCCGATATGAGTTGGCTGAGCTGGCTGAAATTTTGCTTTTGGCTCATGATCTTCGGGGTCCTTCTGCCCTCGCTCTTCTTCCTCTGGATGCAGAAAAAAGGGTGGGTCAAGCCCTCCGGCAGCTTATCCATGGAATTCCGGGACACGGCGGACGGCTCCCTGGTCTACTCCTGGCGGAACGGGGCCCCGCTCCAGTTCGAGGTCCCTGTTCAGAAGGGACAGACGCTTTCCTTCCAGAACCAAGCATACCGCTTCACCGGAAGCATCTGCTTCCGGTCGGGGACGCAACCGCCGGCTGCTCCTAAAGAAACCGCCTATCCCTGATATTTCGAGGGACAGGCGGTTTTTTTGCAGCATGTTTTTCCTTAAATTTTCCCTTTACAGGTTTAGGCCCTGTTTGAAAATTGGCGGAATGCCGGATTGGGGTAGGTTTTTTTGCCAGGCAAGGCGATTTGATGCGGGAATCCTGACGGATTTCAAGTCAAATCAACGCAGTCCTGGCGGAAAAAGATGCCCAAAGAGGGCGTTTTGCCATTTTTCAAACAAGGCCTAAACGTCCTTGATAAAGCTGTCCATACGCGCAGCGCTGTCCTTTTTCATCTGTTTTGTAAAGTGTACCTTGGTACCCATATTGGATATTGCGTGACGTGCTGTGCAAAAAATGTGACATAGAAGCCCGCCTCTATCAGGCGAAAGTCTCGGATCCCCTGATTGGAAAGATTTCGCTTGCAGATAGAAGCCGAGATCGGATCCGGTTCAAAGGCAAAAATTTTGGAATACCCGCCCCGCACAATCGGCAAAGAGGTACAATGTACGGCAATTCAGGCCCCCGCCCTCTATGTACGCCGTACCGCAGGGAAACAAGGCTGGAAACTCGAAATACTAATGGTCGGCCACATTCGCAGGCTTGAAGTTGAATAAAACCTGTTCTCGGGAAAAATGGTTTTCTTTGATCTTGTAATCGGAAGAGAGCTTCTCCAGGTTCTTAGCCAGAGCGGAGGTGTTGGTGTTGTAGTTCCGATAGGCGTTCATTTTTATAATATTGTGCCGAGCGTGCCGCAGATGGAGATATCCGCGCCGCTGCCCTCCAGCATCTTCCATAGGAAGGCCAAAAAGTCCGGCTCCACCCAGTCGTCGTCGTCGAGGAATGTGATGTACGCGCCCCGGGCGG
>CAJTVF010000075.1:7266-9663 GCA_910579435.1 uncultured Oscillibacter sp. | reverse complement strand
GATTTTCCTCTGATGACGCCAGGTGCAAACTCAGAAAACTATACCCTATCATCTTCTAATTCCTAACTTGGTAGAGTACTAGGCCTTGTTTGAAAATTGGCGGAATGTCCAACGGTGAGAGATTTTTTCGCCAATCAAGGCAAATTTTCGCGGGCGGGCTGACGCCCGGCAAGAAAATTTAACGCAGAGTGGCGGAAAAAGATCCGCCGTTTTGGGCGTTTAGGGAACCACTGATGAAATCCCTGCGCACATCTTTACGCCATAAATTTCCGCTGATCTGCGTCAGAAAATCTTGAAATCCGCCAGGATTCCTGCAATTTTCTTCCTTGCCAGCAAAAATTTCTGGCGCAAATCTGCACGCGTTGATTAAATCAGTGCTTCCTTAGACTTTTTTCAAACAAGGCCTAAAATTCAACGCGTTTTCGCCGCTCTGAAAAAATTTCTAATGGATTCCAGCGTAAAGCCGGATGTGGAAGCCAGCATCCAGGCGCTGACCGCCGCCACCACCGGCACCGTCAGCACGATGCCGATGCTTCCGGCCAGGCCCCGGATAACCTCGATAGCGATAAAATCCGTATTGAGGAGCTGGATATAGCTGACGTCATAGGCGTAGATAAAGATCATCATGTTCAGCGAGGTTCCCGCGAAAGCCAGCACCAGGGTGTTTGCCATGGTGCCCATGGCGTCCCGCCCGATGTTCATGCCGGAGCGAAAGAGCTGGGGGGCGGTGAGGGAGGGGTTGACGGCATGCAGCTCCGCTACGGCGGAGCTGATGGTCATGGCAATGTCCATAACAGCCCCCTCGGCGGCGATGAGAATGCCGCAGATGAAAAGCCCCCGGATTTTCAGGCCGTTGTCTACCGCTGTCAGCAGCAGGGACTCCGCTTCGTCCATATTCATGCCGGAGATGTGGACGATTTTGCACGCGCCCCAGGCCAGCAGGCCCGCCAGCAAAATCCCGCCGAAGCTCCCCAGCGCCGCCGCCATGGTTTTCACCTGGACGCCGCCCAGGATAACAAAGGTGACAAAGCTGGTATAGGCCGTCATGGCCAGGGTAGTGGGGATGGGAGGCCACCCCCGCTGAACCAGCAGGGGCACCAGCAGGAGGATGACGCAGAATACCGTGATTCCCAGGCTGAGCAGGGCTTTCAGCCCCTGCCTGCCGCCCACGGCGAAGAGGGTCAGGGCGAACAGGCCGATAAAACCCCAGATCCACAGGTCCCGGGAATAGTTGTATACACTGACGCTGTAAACCCCCTCCTCCACCGTATTGACGGAGACGGAGAGCTTCATGCCCTCTCTGGCAATTACATTATAAAAGGCGCTGAGGTAGTTGGACACCCGGACAGTTTCCCCGGCATAGCGCCCTGTGAGGATTTCCAGCTCCAGGTCCTGAGAACCCCGGAGGACATTTTCCGCAGAGGGGTCGGCCTCCGTGTTGTCCGCCAGGACGGCCAGCACCCGGGCCGTCTCATAGGTGATGCCGGCGCCGTCCCGGTCATAGGTGGAGCGGCCCTCCCGGGCGTAAAAAAGCAGCGCCAGAAATACCAGCAGGGACAGCGCGATGACCGCATATTGGAGCCGGCGGCTTCCGCCAGGAGTCCCGGAGGAAAAAAAAGTAAGCGTGGAATGGTCAACCTTCATGATAAACCGCCTTTCTTTTGTGCAAAATAACTAAACTCATAAAAAAATCCTCTTGCATTTTGAGATGGTATTTGCTACAATCATGTTAAAATTCCCCTCTTATCTGTTTGAGTATACCACAGGGTTCCCGCCCTGCGCAAGGGAGCGGACAGAAAAGGGGAATGAGCAGCCACAGAAAGATTTAAGGAGGAGACAGTATGAGGAAGCGAGTCTTTTCAAGGCAGACGCTGGCGGTTTTGCTGGCGCTGTCCATGTGCTTGTCGCTTCTTCCGGTTTCCGCATTTGCGGAGGAGCCGGAAGAAGCCGGGGAGCGGACTTGTATCTGTTCCGTACCGTGCGGACTGGAGAACCCCAATGAGGAATGCCCTGTCTGCGCCGGGGACGCGGCGGCCTGCGCGGCGGCGCCTGTTCCGGTGGAGACGGTCCCTGCGGACGCGGAGCAGGCTGGGGAGGAAGACCCGGGCCAGGCGCCTCCCGCAGACGCGGAGGAGCCTTCCGGCGAAGAGGAAGACCCGGGCCAGACGCCTCCCGCAGACGCGGAGGAGCCTTCCGGCGAAGAGGAAGACCCGGACCAGGAGCCTCCCGCAGATACGGAGGAGCCTTCCGGCGAAGAGGAAGACCCGGACCAGGAGCCTCCCGCAGATACGGAGGAGCCTTCCGGCGAAGAAGAATCCCCGGACCAGGAGCCCCCGGCGGACACGGAGGAGCCTTCCGGCGAAGAAGAATCCCCGGACCAGGAGCCCCCGGCGGACA
>CAJTVF010000075.1:0-7166 GCA_910579435.1 uncultured Oscillibacter sp. | reverse complement strand
CCGGCGAAGAAGAATCCCCGGACCAGGAGCCCCCGGCGGACACGGAGGAGCCTTCTGAGGGAGATAAGGGAAAAGCGCCCTCCAACTCCAATACGGAGATGAACGTTCCGCCCGCCAACGCCCTGCCCAAGGCCGACGAGACATACACAGAGGTGACCTCAGCTGATGAGATTACGGATGGCAGCTATGTTCTGGTGGCCGAGAACAACGGCAGTTGCTACGCGTTAGGAACGACGATTGCCAATAAAATTACCAAGGAGGAAGTTACGGTTTCCGGTAATTCGATTACAGGACCGGCTCCTGTGTGGACGTTGGCAACGGAAGGATCGGGCGTCAGCTTGAACAACGGTTCCAGCTATCTTAAATACAATAGCGGCACGAATTTTACTAAAGATAGTAATCCCTATCAGTGGAATGTAATCACAAAAGAGGGGGACTCAGGAAAATATGAATTTAGGAGCAATGCAACTCCGGACAGAGCGATTGCCTTAGACACAAAAGCGAATTTTGGCGCATATGCAGTTAGTAATGAGTCGAACGCGCAGTACGTTTTCTATCTGCGGGTTTTCAAATCTAACGCGGCCCCTGTTCCCGAAACCAAGGTCAAGACGCCCACGGCCACTCCCGGTACCGGGAGTACGGTTGCTAAGGGAGCAACCGTAACACTCTCTTGCACAACCAAGGGTGTGACCTATCAGATCAGCACTGACAGCGGAAGCACCTGGCCGAACGTGACGGGAAACACGTTCACGATTCCCGCTGACGCGTCCGGCGACTACAGCGTCAAGGTCAGGGCCACGAAAAGCGGCTTGGACGACAGCGACGTGCTGGACCTGACTTATCACATTTTTGATTCCGCCAGCGTGAAGCCCATCGCGGTGGCCCGGCAGGGCACTGCGGGCACCTCGAGCGATCCCGGGGATACCTTCGCCGTCTCCGGCGTTGTAACCTATAAGAGCGGAAGCAACTATTACATCCAGGACGACACCGCCGGAATCGTTCTGTACGACAACAGCCTGAACCTCAACCGGGGCCAGAAGGTGACGGTCTCCGGCGGACTGGCTGATTACAACGGCCTCTTGGAGCTGGTCAAGGTAACGGTTTTCGGCACAGAGCCGGGAACCCTGCCCGAGCCCAAGGATGTGGACATCGCCGGAATTAATGACGATGTGCAGGCCCAGCTCATTAAGGTTACCGGGGCGAAGGTCAAAGCCGTCAGCGGCAAGACCGTAACCCTGTCCGGGGGCGAAGGCGACGCGGAGAAGACCATCAATATTACCAACTACGCCTCCTCGCTGGCGAGCCTGAGCGCGGGGGACACTGTTGATGTGACGGCAGTGGTGAGCAGGAACAGCTCGGGTAATTATCTCCTGGTCAATTCCGACGCTGACATTACCATTACGAACGACGTGGAGGATATCCCAGCGCCCCCTGTGGAGCTCTACAAGCCCGCCGATGGCGAGAAGGTCGTGCTGTTCTACCCCGGCGGCGGGCAGGTCATGACCGGCACGGCCAGCGGCGACCGCCTGGCGGGCGCGGCGGCCTCCTCCGGCGGCGGAAGCCTGTTTGTGGAGTCCGACAGCTATCTGGTCCTGACGGTTGGCGTTACTACGGGCGCGGATGGCGCGGAGGAATACACCTTCACAGCCCCCGACGGCAGACTGCTCAACACCAAGGCCGATGGCAACAGCCTGACTCTGGCGGCGGCGGAGAGCGCCGTCTGCACCAAGTGGGCGCTGTCAATGAATACCGCCCAAGACGGCTGGCTTGTGCGGAGCACCCAGGCGGAGTATAAGGGAAATAAGAATCAGTACATTGAATTCTATGGCGGCAACTTCACCACCTTCAGCCTGAAGGACGGCGATCCGATCTTTACCATGCTGTTCGTCAAGGCGGAGAATGTGAAGAACATCGACTGGACCGTGGATTCCGACATAGAGCAGGTCATCGCCCAGTGGGGCGGCGGAAGCCGCTATGCGGACAATGCCCTGTCCATTCCCGGCGACCTGCTGGCGATTGGCGATATGCTGGACAGCGGTTCCAAGTTCACCGCCGTCTCTAACGGCAGCCCTGTGAAGCCCTTTACCACCGGAACCGGCGCCGGAGGAGGAGCAGGAAACACCTCCTACTATATGGGCGGCTCCAGCATCGGCGCGGGAAGCGACGATTATCTCCAGTTCAAGACCTCCAGCAAGGGCTGGGGCGGCATGAAGCTCTCCTTCCGCCTGCGGACCACCGCTGCTGCTGCGGGTGAGTGGACGCTCCAGTACTCCACGGACGGCGTCAGCTTCGGCAGCTTTGACAAAGGCTCCTACAGCGCTTCCTATACGCAGTATGGCGCGGGCGGCGTTGGCACGCCTGTGACGAAAGAGGGAACTATTACAGACGGTATCGCCAAGACCTCCATAGTACCCGGCGGCACCTATATCAGCTTTGCCTTTGACGTTCCCGTGGGCGCGGAGAACGCGGAGGAGCTGTACATCCGCCTGGTTCCCGGAAATACCCGCGCCGATGGAAAAAATGGTGAGATCAGCGGCACCGTCCGCGCCGACACGGTAAAGCTGTCGGGCAGTCCCGTGGTCTCCAGCGGCGTTACCCAATACGTCGTCATCGAGCCAGACAACCTGGAGGATGTGGGCGCGGGCACGCAGATCAGCCTTACCTGCGCCACCTCCGGCGCGACGGTTTACTACGGCTGGGCGGACAATGCGACGGGCTCTGTGAGCTATACCGAGGGCAATACCGCCATCGTCCCCGATACCCTGCCCGCCACTCTGTTCACCTACGCCTCCAGTACGGGCAAGGCGGACAGCGCCGTCCGGACGATGACCTACCGTCCCGCCGCCGTGGCCAGCGTGCAGATGAACCCCAACGGCGGCAGCGTCTATCTGGGGAACGGCTCCGTAGACGTGGAGCTTACCACCGCCACTGAGGGTGCGGCCATCTTCTACTCTCTCGGCGAGATGGACGACAGCGGCAATCTGGTCTACAAGCCCTATGTTCCCGGAACCACGAAAATCACCCTGACGGACGGCTTCGGGACCCTGACTGTCTCCGCCTATGCGGAAAAGGAGGGCTATGCGGCCAGTGCCGTTACCACCCGGACATTTACCCAGCGCCTCAGCGAGAAATTTAAACTGTATTTCGGCCAGATGCATTCCCACACCAGCTATTCCGACGGCGCGGGCACAGCGGCGGAGGCCTTCCGTTCCGTCAGGAACCTGGACCAGGACGTTTGGAACATGGACTTCCTGTCCGTCACGGACCACTCCAACTCCTTCGACTGTGTCAGCTCGGTTGGCCGGCTGGCAGACACGCCCACCGGAACCGAGTGGAACGAGGGCAAGAAGCTGGCCCGGGATATCACCGACACGAATTTCGTGGGCATCTTCGGCTATGAGATGACCTGGTCCAACGGCCTGGGCCATATCAACACCTTCAACACGCCCGGCTATCAGGCCCGGACCCAATCGGATTACAGCGCCTATTCCACCGCGCTGCAAAACTACTACGCGGAGCTGAAAACCGTTCCTACCTCCATCAGCCAGTTCAACCACCCCGGCACCACCTTCGGCGATTTCTCTGACTTCGCCCATTACGACGAGGAGATTGACCAGCTGATTACCCTGATTGAGGTGGGCAACGGCGAGGGGGCCATCGGCTCCTCCGGCTACTTCCCCTCCTACGAGTACTACACCCGGGCCCTGGATAAGGGCTGGCACGTGGCCCCCAGCAACAACCAGGACAACCACAAGGGAGGCTGGGGCACCGCCAACACCGGACGGGACGTGGTGCTGGTGGATGAGCTTTCCGAGGACGCGATTTACGACGCCATGCGCAACTACCGGGTCTACGCCACCGAGGACCTGAACCTGGAGATTTATTACACCTTTGACGGAAACATCATGGGCGCCATCCTGGGCGCGGACAGCTATGTCAGCGGGGATTCGGCGGAAATTTCCGTCGCCCTGAACGACCCCAACGACGAGGGCGCCACGGTGGAGGTTATTGTCAACGGCGGCAAGTCCCTGCAAAGCAAGTCCGTTTCCGGCAATGGAACCGTTACGTTTACGGTTGAGAATCCCGGCGACTACTCCTATTACTACATCCGGGTCACCCAGGATGACGGTGACATCGCTGTGACCGCCCCGGTGTGGGTAGGCACGGTGGAGGCCGTGGGCATCACCAGCCTGACGGCGGAAAAGGCCATCACGGTGGCTGGACAGGAGCAGAGCTTTACGCTGGAACTCTACAACAACGAGACGTCCCCCCTGGAGGTTCGCTCCATCGACTTTACCGTCAAGGAGACCGGCGAGCTTCTTCACTCTGCCAAGGACGTGACCCGCGTTCCCAGGCTGGGTACTGCCACCACCTCCTTTACCACCTCCTTTGACACGGATGGCAGCGTGACTGTGGTCGCCACCGTGCGTGGTACGCTGAGGGGTGTGGAAAAGACCTATACGCAGGAACTGGAGCTGAAGGTCATGCCGGGGAACGTGGTCAGCCGCGTCATTGTGGACGGCTCCCACTATAACGACTATGTTACCGGCTACTATGGCGGGAGAATGGGCAACATGACCACCATCGCCGCGGGACTGGGCGTGGAAGTCATCATTGCCCGGGAGATTACGGCGGACCTGCTGGAGAACTGCCAGCTGCTGGTAATCTCCGCCCCGGCCCGCCGGACTGGTACCGACAATGCGGGGCCCTATGAGCACTCCATGTTCGAGGACAGTTTCATCCAGATGGTAAAGGACTATGTTGCGGGCGGCGGCAATATCGCGGTCTGCGGCCTGGCCGACTATCAGGACAAACAGGCCAACGGCGCGGAAAACCACGCCGCCGCGCAGCTGAATAAATTGCTGGCCGCCATTGGCTCCTCCTTGAGGATCAACGACGACCAGGCCATGGATGACACGCACAACGGCGGACAGGCGTACCGTTTGTATCCGGAAACCTTTAATATGGCTTCCAAATGGTGCAGGGGCATCATCGCACCGGAAACGGTTGCCGAAGGCGAGACTTACCAGACCTACAGCCAGTATTCCGGCTGCACGGTGGATCCCGGCAGCGGCACCTGGCTGGTGAAGGGCTTCGATACCACCTACGCCGCCGACAGCGACAACGACGGACTGCCTACGGCGGAGCCTGGAAACGTCTGCTTCCTGGCCTGCGAGGAAATTGGAAGCGGTACGGTCTTCGCGGCGGGAGGCGTCTTCCTCTCCGACTTTGAGGTTGCGGCGGAGCTGGATAACATCTGGGATCTGCCCTACGCCAACCGGACCATCTATGAGAACATCCTGGGCATGGTCCGTTCCGGCATCGAGATTACTCCCATTGCCGAGACCCGGAAGGCCCCTCTGAACAAGGTCTTTGCGATTGAGGGCTACGTTACAAGCGGAACCACGAACCCCGGCACCACCTTCTTCGACTCCATCTATGTGCAGGACGCCAGCGGCGGCACCGACGTATTCCCCTATGCCACGGCGGGCCTCGCCATCGGCACGAAGGTGCGGGTCCTGGGCTATACCGACGCCTATCAGGGCGACCGGGAGCTTCAGGTTATTAATCTGGAGATTCTGGATGCGGAACCCTATATTTACGAACCCACGGAGCTGACCACCGCCCAGGCCACGGACTACGAGACCTACGGCGGACTGCTGGTCAAAACCAGCGGTACGGTAAGCGACATCGTTCTGGCGGGCGGCCGGGTTTCCCAGTTCAAGCTGACCGACAGCTCCGGCAAGGCTGCTACAGTGTTTATTGATGGATATATCACCAATCCTGAGGGCGTGAACAATATCCACACTTGGCTGAAGGACGGTCAAACGGTTTCCGCCATAGGCCTCCTCTATAGCCATCCCGAGGGAGACAGCGATGTTTCCGTCCCTGTTCTCCGCGTGCGGAACTGCGACGAGATTGAAAAGCTGTCGGATCAGCCCGAGACACCGGAAAAGCCCGATAAGCCCGGCGGATCTTCCGGCGGCGGCAGTGACGGAACCTCCAAGCCCAGTGTCCGTCCCTCGAATCCCCCGGCTGAGGAAACTCCTTCTGCGTCCAGCGGGAGCTTCCGCGATGTTCCCGCCGGCTTCTGGGCGGAAGACGCGATCTCCTGGGCCGCTCAAAAGGGTATTATGCAGGGTTATGGAAGCAACGAGTTCAACCCGGACCGCCAGGTCACGCGCCAGCAGCTGTGGATGGTCCTGGGCCGCCTGAACGGCGCCAACCCCGCCGACATGAGCGCCGCAGCCGTCTGGGCTGTGAGCAGCGGCGTGTCTGACGGAACCAAGGGGGCCAATACCATGAGCCGCCAGCAGATGGTGACTATGCTGTACCGCTATGCCCAGCTGAAGGGCTATCCGATTACTGGCAGCGTGGGCCTGGAAAGCTATGCTGACGCAGACAAGGTTGCTGCTTACGCGCAGGAGGCGCTGGCATGGGCTGTGGGTAACGGCATCATGCAGGGCACCAGCCAAGGCCTGCTGAACCCCGAGGGCACGGCGTCCCGTGCGCACTTCGCGGTATTCATGCAGCGGTTCTGTACCCTGTTCGGCATCGCGTAAGGGAAGCGGAAGAACCGCGCTTGCCCAGCGAACGTTTTTCGTAAACGGAAATAGGAAAGGCCCCCGGCATAGAGCATATGCTCTATGCCGGGGGCCTTTTTATGTTGCTGCGCCGGCCTGTTACAATGGGAACCGCCTGCTTCTGGGGCTGTGGGCGGCGGTATACTGTTCAAGATCAGGCGAAAACTCATACCTGAAACCGCAGAATTATTTACACAGCAAAATATCGTTGAACAAAGAGAGTGGGTTGATGATTTATGCTCCCGTATAGAAATTGATCCGTCTGTAACCACGATTTGTATATTAGACACAGGTGTAAATAATGGACATCCATTACTTCAAAATTTGATTTCTGATGAAGACTCTCAAACAATAAATAGTGCGTGGGGGACAGCAGATCAATTTGGGCATGGCACAGAAATGTGCGGTGTTGCTACATTTTTTAATTTACAGGCTTGTTTTGAGACGCAAAGCCCTATAAAAATCATGCATAGAGTCGAATCTGTCAAGATTATTCCAGCGGGTGAAAGCAATGCTAATGATCCGGAATTATTACTCCCGAATTAGAACATAGGAAATCTGGCTATGTTGAAAGAAAGCGGA
>CAJTVF010000074.1 GCA_910579435.1 uncultured Oscillibacter sp. | reverse complement strand
CACAGCCTTTCCCCCCACCCGGCCAGTGTCCTCCGTGGGCCAAAAGTCAAGGGGTGCGGGTTGTATTGCCTTGCGGCAATCTCCACCCCCTCGTCGGAGCAAAGTCCGCTCTGCTCGGGACAGCCTTGCGGCCATCCCTCGCTCCGCTCCCTTGCTCCGCCTCCCCCCACGCAACCCGCTTCGCTGGGCTTGCGTGGGGCCCCCGGCGAGGCCCCTTGACTTTTGACCCCGCTCCCCGTGACGGCCGTGACGACCGTGACGATGTTTTACACACCGCCCCCGCTCTCAAAAAAGCCGTCACAGCCGTCACGGTCGTCACGCCTGGGGCGGTTCCAGGGTGAGGGTGATACTTCTCCCGGCGTGGCTCCTGCTGTTCTCATAGCGGATATGGTACTCCGCCGCCAGCCTCCCGGCCCGGACATTCAGCCGCATCGCCAGGGCGTTGGGCTTCATGTCGGTCTGGATAGCCGCCGCCAGCTCCGTGGCGGTGCCGCCCCAGGCGGGCCTGTCCGCCGTCACAAGGGCGGCAACGGCCTCCAATACCGGGTCGGGCGGTTCCACCCACGGCTCCGTTTCCAGCCGCTCCAGCTCCCACACAAGCCGCTCCCTGTCCTTGGTGAGATACATCCGCTGGTCTTGCTGGTCACGCCCTGCCACGTCCAGAATGGCGCTGCCGTCCGTCCGCTTTTCCTTTTGAAGAAGAAAGGCCCCGTCCGCAGCTCCCAACAGGCCGTTGGTGCCGGAAATCATATCAAACTTATCGTCGGCCTGTTGCTTTCGGGTGTGGTGTACCAGCAGGAGACAGATACCGCAATCATCGGCAAGGCGTTTCAGCTTGCCCACCACCTCGTAATCGTTGGCATAGCTGTACTTGTCCCCGCCGACCTCCCGGACTTTCTGGAGGGTGTCAATGATAATCAGCTTGGTATCTGGGTGTTGACGGACGAACTTCTTTAGCTGTTCCTCCAGGCCCAGGCCGAGCTGTTTGGCGTAGATCGCAAAGAGCAGGTCGTTGGTGCCGTCCATGCCGAACATCCGATACAGCCGCCCCTGCAAGCGGCGGTGGTCGTCCTCCAACGCCAGATAGAGGACGGTGCCCTTGTGGACGGGGTAGCCCCACAGGGGGAGGCCCATGCTCACATGATAGGCAAGCTGGGCCATCAGGAACGACTTGCCCACCTTGGGCGCTCCCGCAAAGAGGTACGTCCCAGGGTAGAGCAGACCGTCAATGATTGGCGGTCTGCTCTGGTAGACATTCTGGTAAAGCTCGTTCATGGAAACCGTGTGGAGGTAGGCCGGGTCGCTTGTCCGTTGAAGCTCCCGAAGAATATCCTCCATTCTTTCATCCTGGGACTTGTTTTCAGCCGGTTCCTCTGCTATACTTGGGGTGGTTGTTTGTGAATTGGGCTGTTCCCCGTCTGCGCCAACAGACGGAACCGGGACAGTCCTTTTCGTTTCTCTGGAATCCATCAATCTATCAATCCTCCCTCATGCCGTCCAGCGTCACAGTGATAAGGCGGATGGTGGCGAGAAGTTCATCATCCACCCCGCCCCCGGCCTCCATGCGCCGCAGCTCCCCCAGGACGGCGGCGAGCTGGTCACGCAGGGCCTTGTAGACCCTGGGATTGCCCTGCACTACAATGTCCCGGTTGAGCAGCCGCCGGGTGATGTAGTCCTGCTTGGTCAGCCCGGACAGGCGGACGGCAATCTCAAGCTGTTCGTTTTCCTCCGGGGACACCCGGAACGCCACGGTCTTGTTCCGCCAGCGGTTGTGATTGTCCAAATTCTTAGCCGACATTATGCTCCCGTCCTTTCAAAGTCCAGTTTGTCCGCCATTTCCGTCTGCTTGGACGGAAACAGGTGGGCGTAGCGGTAAGTGATTTCGATACTCTCATGGCCTACCCGGTCGGCAATCGCCACCGCCGAGAAGCCCATATCAATCAGCAGGGAAATGTGGCTGTGTCGGAGGTCATGGATACGGATACGCTTGACCCCGGCCTCTTTCGCCCCTCTGTCCATCTCATGGTGGAGATAGCTTTTCGTGACGGTGAAAATGCGGTCTTTCTTCTTGACCCCGTAGAGCATCCCCAGGTAGTCCCGCATTTCGTCACAGAGGAAATTGGGCATTTTGATGGTACGATTGCTTTTCTTGGTTTTCGGGGTGGTAATCACATCCTCGCCGTGGAGCCGCTGATAGGACTTGCTGATCTTCACCGTCCCGGCCTCAAAGTCGAAGTCTCCAGGGGTGAGGGCCAGCAGTTCCCCCTTCCGAATACCGCACCAGTAGAGCATTTCAAAGGCATAGTAGGCTGATCCGGGAGCTGATGGGGCTGGGGTAACAGTCACCAGAGGCCCTCGGTGTCGATGGCGTACTCGCCGGCGGCCCTGGCCTGCCGGACGCGGTAGGCCAGCAGCTCCGCCATGGCCCGTTCCTCCCGCCAGTCCTCCAGCAGATCCCAGAGGCGGCGGAGCAGCGTCACCACCCAGGACAGGGCGGCGAGGCCGACCAGGGCGAAAAAGATGCCGTCTGCCAGGGCAGTGTGGGCCTGATACCAGCCGTGGAACGCGGTGAGCATCAGGACTGCGTAGAGCATGGGAATGCCCAAGCGGAGCTTCAGGGCCAGACGGAACAGGATGGGCAGCAGAAACAGCCCTACACCTAAAATCATAAACATCATTGCCACAACCTCCTCTGAGTAGTTTGTGGCATCTTACCATAGGCAGGCGGACCTTGCAACGGTCTGTCTGCCGATTCTTGCAATGAAGGAGAGTGTATGAAAAAAGAAGAATTTGAACAGCAGATCCAAGCAATGATCCCCTGTCCCTCCCCGGAGACAACCGCCAACCTTTACGAGCTGGGGCTGGATACCATGGATGATGAGGGGCCGCAGAGCATCCTCGCCGCCTTTGATTTCATTGCCCGGAATTTTGATCGGAGCGTACTGCAAAGCGCCTATGAGATCATCCATCACGGCTCTGCCGCGCTGCCGGGAGAGATGGTCGCCGCCGCCGTTTTTCTGCAAAATGGAGATACCCCGGCCCGTATGTCCCGAATGGCGGAGCAGGGCTATCTGATGTGCTTCCACACGCCAAAGGTGATGGGCGAGGCCAGTCCACTCGCAATCTGCACGGTGATCGAGGGCGGAAAAAAGCAGGCTCTCTACTCGACACAATTCGGAACCTTTGAGCCGGAGGAAGTATTTTCCTGCGCGAAGCGATACGCCGGGCAGCAGGGTGTCTCCGTGACACAGGCGTTACAATGTGCTGCTGTTGACGGAAGAATCGGAATGGAGCTGCATGAGGGGCAGAAGATCATGACTGCGCGCTGGCCTGAGATGACAGAAGCTCTGTCCGCCATTTTTGAGCGCTGTCCCGCTGTTGCGGCGCACGTCACTTTCGATGTAGAACGGGACTGTGTCTCCGTGAAGTACAATTTCCGCTGGGAAAAATCTCTGCAGCCCAAACGGCGAGAGAACAGCGGAAAGTCCAAGAAGAATATGACAAGGTAGGAGGTGGCCTCATTGGAAGTCCGCATCAACAAAGAAGTTCGGGACTACCAGGAAAGCCTGTTTTTCGGGCTGTCCCTGCGGCAGTTCCTGTTCGCCCTGCTGGCCGTGCTGGTGGCGGTAGGGCTGTATTTCGGCCTGCGCAATGTGGTGGGCAGCGGGGAGATCGGCTGGATCTGCGTCCTGGCCGCCTTCCCCTTCGCCCTCTGTGGCTTTTTCACTTACAACGGCATGACCTTTGAGAAATTTCTCCTCGCCGTCATCCGCTCGGAGTTGCTGTACCCCAGAAAACTGGTGTTCCGGGCGGAAAATCTGTATGCCCAGGCGATGGAGCATTCCACTGTAAAGGAGGCACTGAAGATTGATTAAAACCTTGCAAAATACGCTGAAGCAGGACCGGGAGGGCTTCATCCTCCCCAAGTCCGTGCAGGACGCCATCCCCATCCGCCGCCTCTGGCCGGATGGGATTTTTCAGTTCGGGAGCAAATTCTCCAAGACCATCCGCTTCTCGGATATCAACTATGCGATTGCTTCAAAAGAAGATAAAACGTCCATGTTCCTGGGCTATTCAGAATTGCTCAACGCCCTGGACACCGGCTCCACCACCAAGCTCACCATCAATAACAAGCGCCTCAACCGCCAGGACTTCGAGCAGAAGATCCTCCTGCCCCGTCAGGACGATTACCTGGACGGCTACCGGGCGGAGTACAACGCCATGCTCATGGACAAGGTCACCGACTCATCCAACAGCGTGGTGCAGGAGCGGTACATCACCCTCTCCGTCCACCGCAAGAGCATCGAGGAGGCCCGCACCTTCTTCGACCGGGTGACGGCGGATGTGACCACCCGCCTCAGCCACCTGGACGCCCACAGCGAGGAGCTGGACGCGGTGGAGCGGCTCCGGGTGCTGCACGACTTCTACCGCACCGGCGAGGAAACGGAGTTCCATGTGGATCTGCGGGACCTGATGCGGAAGGGCCACAGTTTCAAAGACTCCATCTGCCCGGACAGCTTGGAGTTCAAGAAGGACTATTTTGTCATGGGGGACAAGTTTGGCCGGGTGCTGTTCCTGAAGGAGTATGCCAGCTATATCAAGGACAGTATGATCTCCGAGCTGACGGCCCTGAACCGCACCATGATGCTGTCCATTGACGTGATCCCCGTCCCCACGGACGAGGCCGTCCGGGAGATGCAGAACCGGCTGCTCGGTGTCGAGACGAACGTCACCAACTGGCAGCGCAGGCAGAACAGCAACAACAATTTCTCCGCTGTTGTCCCCTACGATCTGGAACAGCAGCGGAAGGAAACCAGTGAGATGCTGGACGATCTCACCACCCGCGATCAGCGGATGATGTTCGCCGTGGTGACCTTGGTGCATCTGGCGGACAGCAAAGAGGAGTTGGACAGCGACACGGATGCCCTCCAGTCCGCCGCCCGGAAGCACCTGTGCCAGCTCTCCACCCTCAACTGGCAGCAGGCGGACGGGCTGGTGACCGCCCTGCCCCTGGGTCTGCGGCGGATCGATGCCCTGCGGACGCTGACCACCGAGGCGCTGGCCGTCCTCATGCCCTTCAAGGCCCAGGAGGTGCGGGATCAGGGCGGTGTGTACTACGGGCAGAACGTGATCTCCAAAAATCTCATCATTGCCAATCGAAAGGAACTGCTCAACGGCAACGGCTTTGTGCTGGGTGTGTCCGGCTCCGGCAAGTCCTTCACCGCCAAGCGGGAGATGGTCAATTTGGCCTTGTCCACCGATGACGATATCATCGTAATCGACCCGGAAAGCGAGTACCGGCCCCTGATCGAAGGGCTGGGCGGCGAAGTGGTGAATATCTCCGCCACCTCGCCCAACCACATCAACGCTATGGACATGGAGCAGGGCTACGGTGACGGCGAGAACCCGGTGGTGCTGAAGTCCGAGTTCCTGCTGTCCCTGTGTGAGCAGCTCATGGGGGACCGGCTGCTGTCCGCCAAGGAGAAATCCATCATCGACCGCTGCACCGCCAGCGTCTACCACAGCTACATCAAGGGCGGCTACCAGGGCAAAGCCCCCACCCTCCAGGACTTCCACGCCGAACTGCTCCGCCAGTCTGAGCCGGAGGCGCGGGACGTGGCCCTGGCGATAGAGCTGTTCACCGAGGGCAGCCTCAACACCTTCGCCAAGCCCACCAACGTGGACACAGACGCCCGTATCTTGTGCTACGACATCCGGGATCTGGGCAAACAGCTTTTGCCTGTTGGTATGCTGGTGGTGCTGGACAGCGTGTTCAACCGTGTGATCCGCAACCGGGCGCTGGGCAGGAACACCTGGGTCTATATCGACGAGATTTATCTCCTTTTCCAGCACGAATACAGCGCCAATTTCCTGTTTACCCTGTGGAAACGGGTGAGAAAGTACGGGGCACTGTGTACAGGTGCCACCCAGAATGTGGAAGATTTGCTCCAGTCCCATACCGCCCGGACCATGCTGGCCAACAGCGAATTCCTGGTCATGCTGAACCAGGCGGCCACCGACCGGGCGGAGCTGGCGCGGCTGCTGAACATCTCGGACAACCAACTCTCCTACATCACCAACGTGGACTTCGGGCGCGGCCTCATCAAGTGCGGCAGCGCCATCGTGCCGTTTATGGACAATTTCCCCAAGAACCGGCTCTACCGCTTGATGTCCACCCGCTTATCGGAGCAGGGAACATCGTGAAAATATCAGGGAGAGGGCCGTGTCTGCGGCCCTGTTCTCCGTTGTGGGAGGTGATGAATCATCGCAAAAATCAAAGAAAAACGCACGGTAAAGGGCAAATTAAAGGAAAAAGTCAAGGCCGCGCCCAAGGAAATTGTCCGCCGTGGGCTGGATGATGGTACGGAGCGCCTGCGGGGACAGCTCCGGGAGGCAGCCCAGCGGGGGCAGGCCAGCGACTACGGCGGAGACCGGATCGAGGACACTGCCGCCCGTGGGGCCTATCAGGCGCAGCGCGGGATAGAGTCTCTTCTGAAGAAGAAAAAGTCTGCCAAGGGCCGGGAACAGGACGGGGAGACACGCGCCGCTGATCCGCCATCGCCCCAGGAGCCTCCGGCAGATCCGCCATCGCCGGAGGCCCCAGGGGAGCAGTCTTCGCCCCATGAGCCGCCCCCACGGGAACGCCCCCGGATCAAGACGCGGGAAGCGGTTTCCGCCAACGAGGGCGGCGCCGGTGCTGGACGGGCTGATAGTGGCAGGGCTGGACCACCCCCTGGGGAGCGGATGAAGCAGAGGCAGATCAAAACCAAGGAGTCCGCTGTACATGATGATCCCCACCCGGATGTTTCGCCTGCGCCGCAGGCTGGATTGGAGCCACCCCAGGTCAGAACGCGGGAGACTGCTGTCTATGATATTCCTGCAGATGCAGGGGCGGCTCCACGGGTGAGAGCGGAGCCGCCGAAGATCAAGACGAGGGATGCTGTCACCAGCGTCCCCTCTGGTGGCAACGCCGCTCTTCCTGCTGGCCATAGGCCGGGAACACCTGACCGATTGGCCATCAAAACCAGAGAAGCCTGCATTCAAAGTCAGCCTGCGCCGGAACAGCCGCCCCAGGCGCTTGTGCAGGGCAGGCAGGAGTTTGTTCGGGAGCGTGGCCGTGCCGCGGCCATGAAGCGGGCGGAGGGCCAGCGGATGGCAAATGGTAAAGAGACTGCGTCCCCTCCCGCTCCGTCCCGGCGCAAGTACGCTGGTGGGCAGGGCAGGCCCACACCGGCCCAGACTGTGCGCAGGCCGCCAAGTCCGGGAGAGCCGGACACCCGGCCTGTGCGGGAGGGCGGACATAGGATCATCAAAACGGCCCGCTCCGGGCGAAAGGCCACAGAGCGCACCGCCCGCCATACCATCAAAACAGCGGAGCGTTCCTCCAGAAAGGCCATCAAGACCACCCAGCGGACGGCGAAAACTGCCCAGCAGACGGTCAAGACCGCCCAGAGATCCGCCCAGGCCACCGTAAAGGCCACCCAGCGGGCCGTACAGACCGCCCGTGCCACAGCAAAAGCGGCGGCGGCCACCGCCAAGGCCACGGCGAAAGCCACCGTGGCGGCGATAAAAGCGGCCATTGCGGCCATGCAGGAGTTGATCGCCGCCATCGCTGCCGGGGGCTGGGTGGTACTCGTGGTGGTGCTGGTGATCTGCATGATCGGCCTGCTCATCGCCTCGCCCTTCGGCATCTTCTTCTCGGACGGCGGAGGCTCCCCGGACGCGGCGTCCCCCACTGCGGTGATCGCCCAGATCAACAGCGAGTACGCGGACAGGCTGTCCGCCCTCCAAACTGGGGGAACCTATGACCGGGTGGAGATCCAGGGCGGCCCGCCTTCCTGGCCGGATGTGTTTGCGGTGTTCGCCGCCAAGACTGCCGGAGGGGCGGACGGAGCGCAGGTGTCCGTCCTGGACACGGATACAGTGGAGAAACTGCGGGCGGTGTTCTGGGATATGACCAAGATCACCACGGCGGAGTCGGAGGTAGAGCATCCCGCCGAGGGCGACACCGCCGCCTGGACGGAGAAGGTGCTGACCATCACGGTCACACCCAGGACCCCAGATGATATGCGGGTATTTTATGCGTTCACGGACCGGCAGAACGCCGCCCTGGACGAGCTGCTGACGGCAGCAAGCCAGGAGATGTGGAATACCCTCCTCTACGGCTCCAGCGGCGAGATCGTGGCCGTGGCGCTGTCCCAGGTGGGCAACGTGGGCGGCCAGCCCTACTGGAGCTGGTACGGCTTCAACAGCCGGGTGGAGTGGTGCGCCTGCTTTGTGAGCTGGTGCGCCAACGAGTGCGGCTACATTGACGCCGGGGTGATCCCCAAATTTGCGGGCTGCACAGGCGGCTCTAATTGGTTCAAGGATCGGGGACAGTGGCAGGACGGCAGCTATGAGCCGCGCCCCGGAGACCTGATATTTTTTGATTGGGACAACAAAGGCTCCTCCGGGCCGCAGGACGATGTGCCTGACCATGTGGGCATCGTGGAACGGGTGGAGAATGGAGTGGTCTACACCGTGGAGGGCAATTCCGGCGATAGCTGCCGCCAGAACGCCTACATCGTGGGCCATTATGAAATCTGGGGCTACGGATGCCCTGTTTACAACTGAACAGCAGATTCCCATCAATCGCAAGCGGCGGAGAAAATGCCTCTCCGCCGCTTAACTATTATAAAGGAGTAAAATACTATGGCAGTTTTTCGTGTGGAGCGCACTAACAATTACACAGTCATGAGCAACTACCACCTGCGGGACAAAACGATCTCCTTCAAGGCCAAGGGTTTGCTATCCATGATGCTCAGTCTCCCGGAAGATTGGGATTATACCCTGGCCGGCCTCGCCCGGATCAGCCTGGAGGGCAAGGACGCCGTCCGGGCTGCTGTGGTGGAGCTGGAAAAAGCCGGGTACATCCACCGCAGCCAGACTACCGACAAAGCCGGGAAGTTCGGTGCCAACGAGTATATCATTCGGGAGTACCCCGCTTCGCACGAACCGCTGCCTGAAGGGCCGTCATCGGCCCAGCCGTTGTCGGAAAACCCGACAACGGAGAATCCGTCAACGGTTTCCACGTTGCCGGGTTTGACCACGCAAATAAATAAAGACCCAGTAAAGAAAGAAAAAGTAAATACTGACTCAGTAAGTACAGAATCATTTCCTTTCCCTTCCGCCCCTTTCACGCCTCCCACAACTGTGCCTGCACAGCCGCCTGAAGCGAAGGGAAGGAGGGATCACAGGAACAGCGGGATGAGTCTGGGCGAGATGGACGCCTATCGGGGACTGATCCGGGAGAACATCGGCTACGATGATTTCGTGCGGGAGCGTCCCTATGACTCTGGGCAGTTGGACGAGATGGTGGAGCTGATGGTGGA
This sequence comes from uncultured Oscillibacter sp., assembly GCA_910579435.1. Lineage (GTDB taxonomy): Bacteria > Bacillota > Clostridia > Oscillospirales > Oscillospiraceae > Oscillibacter. The sequence goes on along the minus strand of CAJTVF010000074.1, from coordinate 1,170 downwards.
GGCGGTCTGCTCCAAAAAGAAAAATGTTCGGGTGGCGGGGAACGACTTCCCACAGGCGGTGGTGAAGTCCCGGCTGCTGAAGCTGGATCAGGAGCATATCCGCTTCGTGTTTGACTGCCTGCGGGAGAACACCACCCATGTACGGAACATGAAGCAGTACCTGCTGACCGTGCTTTATAACGCCCCGGCCACCATTGAGAACCACTATGCCGCCCAGGTCAACCATGACCTCTATGGCGGAGAGGCGGCATAAAAACCATGTGCGGTCATGGTCGCTTGGAAGTGATCGCCTTTATCAGCGCGGAGACATGAGCCAGTGTCTCCACATCCAGCTTCTTCAAATCGTCCATCAGGTCTGCCAGTTGTGTGGGATATGCGGTACCCTCGTCAAAAAACTGGTGCGGCGTGATGCCGAAATACTCACAGATATAGAACAGCCCCTGCAAAGAGGGCAATGCCTTTTTGTTTTCGATTTGATTGATATAGCTGTTATTTTGTCCCAGCGATAGAGACATATCACGGGCGGATACTTCCCGCTGCGTTCTCAGTTGTGCGATACGGTCCTGTGTAAATTCTTCGTACATCACGCAAGCCCCCTTTCCGCTTTATTGTATATCGCATCCGTTTCTATAATGCGGTATTTTATCCTCTGTATTTCTTGACACACGATATTATATCCTTTATCATGGGTGGTGGTATTGTGTTCAATATCTCGTCAGAGGATGTGATGAAATGAAAACGGCAAGCGGCCCTCGGAAACAGATGTGTGGTGCCTGTGCCTTCACCGGCCACCGTCCGCATAAGTTTCCCTGGAAGGACAATGAGGCGGACCCACGGTGCATAGCGTTAAAAGAAACCCTGGCGGAGCAGATCGCAACGCTGGCTGGGGCCGGGGTGACAGAGTATTTTACCGGGGGCGCAGACGGGGTAGATTGCTGGGCGGCAGAGATCGTCCTGTCCCTGCGCGAAAAAAATCCCGCGCTGAAACTCCGCTGTGTCCTGCCCCATGAAGGGCAGGCAGACAGGTGGAGCACTTCAGCGCGGGAGCGGTATCATTCTATTCTGAAACGGGCCGATTCGGTTGACTATGTGAGCCGCCAATACTATGACGGCTGCATATTTGGTACTTTTGTTAATCAAAATGCCGGTTCTAGCATCGGCTTCGGTAGC